>UCNP01000001.1 GCA_900473335.1 Hyphomicrobiales bacterium
TTGAGGCTCCACAGCTAGAGCGTTTTGCGTTTTGATAGATTCAAAACGACGCTTCTTAAGTCTTTGTTTTTACGCAATTCCGAACGGAAAACCGCTACACGCTTTTCCTGAAATTGCTCTAACCCGCCCGACGTTTCCGCTCGTATCAAGCGCGTCGCGTAATGGGCGTTACATTTGATTGACGTTTTGCCTGTGCGTGGTCATTGACGAATTTGACGATACGTGGCGCAATTTCAGCGCGAAAGCGTGAGCCGTTGAAAACGCCATAATGCCCGACTTTAGGTTGCAGATAATGCATCCGCATATCTTCAGGGATATTCACACAAAGCGTTTGTGCGGCTTTTGTCTGGCCCACGCCCGAAATATCGTCGTTTTCACCCTCAACAGTCAGCAGCGCCACATTGCGAATCGCAGATGGGTCAACCGGCAGGCCGCGATGCGTCATCTCCCCTTTTGGTAAAGCCTGGCGCACAAAAACCGTATCCACGGTCTGCAAATAAAACTCGGCTGTCAAATCCATAACCGCAAGATATTCATCGTAAAATTCACGGTGCTTATCTGCCGAATCGCCATCTTCCTTGATCAGATGCACAAAGAATTCCTTGTGAGCAGTAATGTGCCGGTCGAGATTCATACTCATGAAACCGGAAAGCTGCAAAAACCCAGGATAGACATCACGCATGAATCCGGCATGTGGCCAGGGAACAGACATGATTACATTTTCACGAAACCAGTCAATGCCCTTTTCTTCGGCAAGCTTGTTCACTGCTGTCGGATTTTTGCGGGTATCAATTGGCCCGCCCATCAGGGTCATGCTTGACGGCGCGAATACATCGCCATTTTTTTCCATGACAGCCACAGCGGCAAGCACAGGGACAGAGGGCTGGCAGACAGCAACAACGTGAGTATCCTCGCCCAATGCATGAAGCATTTCAATGACATAATCGATATAGTCGTCAAGATCAAAAGAGCCATCACTCAAAGGAACACTGCGTGCATCAACCCAATCGGTAATGTAAACCTCGGCATCGGGAAGCAGCGCCTCGACAGTGCCGCGCAGCAAGGTCGCATAATGTCCCGACATGGGGGCCACGATAAGAATCTTTGGATCGGGCGCGCGTTTTGCCGACAACGAACGCTTGAAATGAATCACATTACAGAAGGGTTTTGACCAGACGATCTTCTCATGTATGTCCGTTTCAACACCATCCACGACAGTGGTCGGAAGGTTGAACTTTGGTTTTGCGTAGGCTCTGGTGACGCGCTCAAAAACTTCGCAGCCTGCCGTAATGGACCGCCCAACAACTGTTTGCGATAATGGATTTAATGGGTGATCATAGAACAATTTTGTGGCGTCTGCCAAAGCGCGATATGGCTGGAGCGCGGCATGATTGAGTTCATAAAGCTGGTAAAACATTCCACCGTCCGATCAATCGACACAACTGCAAATCAAGGAACATTGCACTTATAGGTGAAAAAGTTCTTGATTGGTCAGTGACCCTATCCGGTTTTGGCAATATTGCAATGCAACAAAGGGATAAGACCTGATAAAAATCCTCTAGCGTATGAATAATCCCAACCTATTGAAATCATTCAGAATATTATCAAGCGCCTTCGACAATCAGCATTTCCGCATCGGCCACGCTCTGCCGAATAATCTTGGCTGCCTGATATTCAGGCGAATTATAACAATCCAATGCCGCCTGAACCGAGGGGAATTCAATCACGACATTGCGGCCACGGGCTTGGCCTTCCAATATATGATAGGGGCCTCCCCGCGCCAGAAAATGAGCGCCGAACTTTTCGAAAGCCGGCTTAGCCGTTGATACATAGTCCTTGTACCGTTCAGCATCCCGCACATCGACACGCGCTATCCAATATCCCTTGGCCATCATATCACTCCCCGCTGTAGTCAAACTGCAATTACAAGCTGATATTTCAGGCTGGCGCCAGTCCGCTTGCCATTTCATTCAAGATCAATTCGGCCGCTTTGCGGCGGTCTTGAGCAGCAACAATCGGACGGGCAACCACCAGATGGCTCGCTCCCGCACGAAGCGCATCCACGGGCGTCATTACCCGCTTCTGGTCGCCAGCCTCTGAACCTGTCGGTCTGATACCCGGCGTCACAATATTGAGCTTTGGGCCGACAATTTTGCGCACGCCTGATGCTTCCAGTGCAGAGCAGACAATCCCGCCCATGCCGGCATCGGCGGCCTGTTTTGCGCGCTTCAGCACGAGGGCTTCGGGACTGTCGGCATAACCGGCATCTATCAAATCCTGCCCATCCATCGACGTGAGAACAGTCACACCGAGAAGACAAAGATCAGAGCCATGTGCGGCCTCCACGGCAGCTTTCATGGCTTTCGGATAGGCGTGAAGCGTGAGCATCGACACGCCCATCTTGACAATATTCTCGACGCCTTTGGCGACGGTATTATCGATATCGAGGAGCTTCATATCCAGAAAGACTTTTTTGCCCGACCGGACCAGGTCGGAAGCAAAATCCAGCCCGCCAGCAAATGCCAGCTGATAGCCGATTTTATAGAAAATCACCGTATCGCCAAGTTCGCTGACCACCTCATTGGCCACTTCAACCGTAGGCACATCAAGGCCTACGATCAGGCGCTCGCGCAAAGCCGCATTCGTCATGACAAATCACCTTTTCTGTTGATCGTATTCCAATCGCACAGAAACGGCCAACAGGGAAGAACCTAATCGGCGCGGCGATAGACCCACAATCGGGCAGGCGGGACATTGCGGATAATGAAGTCGAGATGTTCAACCTTGTAATTGCCGCGCCCAGCAGGAACAGGCGACATGGGGCCATAAGTAATCTGAACGACCGGACGGCCATGAGGAATGCGGCGCAAAAGATCTTCGATGATCTTGACCCGATCATTCACGGGAAAATTGAGCAGAGGAACCGCCGATACCACAGAATCAAACATCTGATCCCGCTTCTCTCCCAGCGTCGTATCCAAATCGAAAGCATCGCCCTCAATAATGTTCACGCCGGGAAAATCTTCCCGCAAATGCTCGGCAAAATCCGAAGAATATTCAATGCAATAAAGATCAGAGGGCTCAACACCACGCTTCAAAATGGCTTTGGTGATAACACCTGTACCCGGCCCCAGCTCCAGAACGGGAAGTCCGGAATGAGGATTGACAACGCTCGCCATGCGGCGCGCAGTCACAGAACTTGTCGGCAAGATCGATCCAACGGCCTTTGGCCCGTGCATCCAACCCTTGAAGAAGCGAATTTCCTCGCCAAATTTTTCGGCAAACTTCTTGCCCAGTGGTCGTGACATGCCATTCCTCCGTCGCAGCAAGAACAATTTATGACGCAACCGATGACAGACGCAAGGCTGCAACCTGCAAAAACATCAAGAAACTACTCGCTTAATCCCTCAAAGAAATCCTTCATGCGGGAAAAGAAGCCTGTCGATTGTGGGCTGTTATCCTGCGAAGAAACGCGTTCGAACTCTTCAAGCAGTTCACGCTGCTTCTTGTTGAGGTTCTGTGGGGTTTCAATCGCAATCTGAATATAAAGATCGCCCATGGCGGGTTGCCGCAGAACGGGCATACCCTTGCCCTTCAGGCGGAACTGCTTGGCGTTTTGCGTTCCTTCCGGAATCTTCACACGCGTCTGTGTGCCGTCCAGTGTCGCTACCTCGAACTGCCCGCCGAGAGCGGCTGTTGTCATCGAGATCGGCACTTTGCAATAAAGATCAGCGCCATCGCGCTGGAAGAATTCATGCGGCTTCAGCGACAGGAAAATATACAGATCGCCCGAAGGGCCACCGCGAAGTCCGGCCTCGCCCTCACCCGTGAGGCGAATACGTGTTCCGTCTTCAATGCCGGCTGGAATATTGACCGAGAGTGCGCGCTCTTCAGTGATACGTCCCTGACCACTGCATTTCGAGCATGGGTCTTTGATGATCTGACCGCGGCCATGGCAGGTCGGGCAGGTGCGTTCAATGGAGAAAAAGCCCTGTGCCGCACGCACACGGCCCGAACCGCCACAGGTGCCGCATGTCACTGGCTGCGTGCCGGGCTTGGCACCACTGCCTGAGCATTCGTCGCAAGTAATCGATGTTGGTACGTGGATTTGCGCTGTCTTGCCCGCATAGGCTTCCTCAAGCGTTATTTCCATATTGTAGCGCAGGTCCGCACCGCGCTCACGTCCACCGGACCGGCGCTGACGGCCACCGCCCATCATCTCGCCAAAGATATCTTCGAATATATCGGCGAAACCACCGCTGCCGCCACCACCAAAACCGCCGCCGCCCATGCCGCCATTTTCAAAGGCAGCGTGACCAAAACGATCATAGGCCGCGCGCTTTTGCGGATCTTTCAGCGTTTCATAGGCTTCGCCGATTTCCTTGAACTTGTGCTCGGCATTGGCATCGCCCGGATTTTTGTCAGGGTGGAATTGCATTGCCAGTTTACGGAAAGCGCTCTTCAGCTCTTTCTCATCAGCGCCTTTACCTACGCCGAGGGTTTCGTAATAGTCAGCCTTCATCCAAATACTCGTTCCATGGGATCGCCAGAACTTCCGCAGAAGCTCGTTTAAGAGCGGTATTTAGGTGCTCACGTCCATAAATGCCATAGTTAACTTACATTGATTCTAATGAAATGGCGCTTATTTGCGGATTATTGCATTTGTGTGGCAAAAGATGCTGTTCTCCATTTAGCATCATACGGTATTGTTTATATTAAGTTGGTTGAAAACTTCACCGCCCCCCTATTACGAGTGCATTTTTCCCTTCTCACTGCATTTAATTTTAATGAATTTTTCCGGTACCTGGTCAAAAGCAAAATGTTTGTAAAAAATTCAAAAATATCAATTTTCTTTACCTTGGCTATGCTTGTCTCACCTGCCTCCGCCTTGGATAAAAATCAGATAATAGATGCCTTAAAGTCATTTGGTGACGGTGCCGAAGCGCAACGTTTGGAAGACAAGGTTTCTTCATTGATTGAGAGCGGCGATCAGATTGGACTTGAAAAACTGAGTGATCAAATTAGAGAGAAGGATGGTGCCTTGCTGGAAGCGATTACGGCTGTGGCACAATCAGAAAATAAAAAAGACATGACAGAGATCGGCTTATCCATGGGATCTTGTCATTACGCTAATATAGCGATCAGATCGATCGCTCTTATGCTCTTTGAAGAAAGAACAAAGCCAGTCACAAGAAATGGAATGATTATGATCGATGGCACCGAAATGGATGACTATTTCGCTTTGCAAATGTCTAGATGTGTACTCACGACCAAGTTACCGAACTACGAACCCAAAATTGGCTCCAGATGTATTATGACAGGCGTAGGCTGTAATGACGATCCAGACATGAAATGAATCCGGCATTTCGACCTGAATCGAACTGAAAACATAAAAGCCCGGCACAAATGGCCGGGCTTTTATTAACGCAGAGCGTTTGATCAGGCAGACTTCTTTTTGCCGTCTTCGTCAATCTCTTCGAAATCGGCATCGACAACATCATCATCGGCCTTTGCAGTTGCGTCGGCTTCTGCACCTTCGCCAGCTTCCGCAGCCTGTGAAGCTTCGTACATTGCCTGACCAAGCTTCATCGAAACTTCGGCAAGAACTTGAGTCTTGGCCTTGATGTCTTCGGCGTCATCGCCTTCAACTGCGGTCTTCAACTCGGCAAGAGCGGTCTCAATGGAGCCCTTGTCTTCAGCCGATACCTTGTCGCCATAATCCTTCAGCGACTTTTCAGTCGAGTGGATCAGAGCTTCAGCCTGGTTCTTCGACTCGACGGCCTCGCGGCGCTTCTTGTCGCTCTCGGCATTGGCTTCGGCATCCTTGACCATCTTCTCGATATCGGCGTCGGAAAGACCGCCCGATGCCTGAATACGGATCTGATGCTCCTTGCCGGTGCCCTTGTCCTTGGCCGAAACGTTGACAATACCGTTGGCATCAATGTCGAAACCGACTTCGATCTGTGGAATGCCGCGTGGTGCTGGCGGAATACCAACGAGGTCGAACTGGCCAAGCGACTTGTTGTCAGCAGCCATTTCACGCTCGCCCTGGAAGACGCGGATCGTCACGGCGGACTGGTTGTCTTCAGCCGTGGAGAAAGTCTGCGACTTCTTGGTCGGGATCGTCGTGTTGCGCTCGATCAGACGGGTGAACACACCGCCAAGCGTTTCAATGCCGAGTGACAATGGTGTTACGTCGAGCAGGAGAACGTCCTTGACGTCGCCCTGCAGAACGCCGGCTTGAATAGCGGCACCCATGGCAACAACTTCGTCTGGATTCACACCCTTGTGCGGTTCCTTGCCGAAGAAGGCTTTAACGATTTCCTGAATCTTCGGCATGCGGGTCATACCGCCGACGAGAACCACTTCGTCAATTTCGCCAGCCTTGAGGCCTGCATCCTTAAGCGCGGCCTTGCATGGCTCAACCGTGCGCTGGACCAGATCGTCAACGAGGCTTTCAAACTTCGAACGCGACAGCTTCATGGTCAAGTGCTTTGGACCGGAAGCATCTGCCGTGATGAATGGCAGGTTGATTTCAGTCTGCTGCGATGAGGAAAGCTCGATCTTGGCCTTTTCGGCAGCTTCCTTGAGGCGCTGCAGAGCAAGCTTGTCGTTCTTCAGGTCGATGCCCTGTTCCTTCTTGAACTCGGCTGCGAAATATTCGACCAGACGCATGTCGAAATCTTCACCGCCAAGGAATGTATCGCCATTGGTGGACTTCACTTCGAAGACACCATCGCCGATTTCCAGAACGGATACGTCGAATGTACCACCGCCAAGATCGTAGACGGCAATGGTCTTGCCTTCCTTCTTGTCGAGGCCATAGGCAAGGGCAGCAGCAGTCGGCTCATTGATGATACGCAGAACTTCAAGACCGGCAATCTTGCCCGCATCCTTGGTGGCCTGACGCTGGGCATCGTTAAAATATGCCGGAACAGTGATGACGGCCTTTTCAACCTTTTCGCCCAGATAGGCTTCCGCTGTTTCCTTCATCTTCTGCAGAATCATTGCAGAAATCTGAGAAGGCGAATACTTCTTCTTGTGCACTTCTACCCAAGCGTCGCCATTGTCGCCTTTGACGATTTCATAAGGAACAAGCTTCTTGTCCTTGGCAACAGTCGGGTCTTCGTAGCGGCGGCCAATAAGACGCTTGACCGCAAAAACTGTTCCTTCCGGATTTGTTACAGCCTGACGCTTGGCCGGTTGGCCAGCAAGGCGCTCATCACTATCCGTAAAAGCGATGATCGAAGGCGTTGTGCGCGCACCTTCTGCATTTTCGATGACCTTTGCGCTCTTGCCGTCCATGACGGAAACGCAGGAATTGGTCGTACCCAGATCAATACCGATAACTTTAGCCATTACTCTTCTCCATTCAGCAGGCTGCCGGGACCTCTGCCGAGCATTCCATACGGGCAGCCCCTAGGGGTTTAACAAAATCAGGGCTGCCAGGCGGGCAGTTCCTTACAGTGTTGAGGGCTATATAAGAAGGGGTAAATTACCATGCAAGTAAGAAGCAGTGCAATTTACACCCTCAATCACCCAAAAAGACTCATAAAATGGGGTTTTTTGTCATTTTGTGCGTTAACTTATCCACGCACTCAAACAGTTTCCCACTGGCCGCTCTTATCGGCGCGATAAACCGCGTCAATGAGCATCTGATTGCGCACCGAATCTTCGAGCGAAAACACACCGGCCTTCTCGCCCATAGCCTCACGGGCAAATGCCTCGACCTGCAATCTGTAGTGGTTTACCGCACCGAAATTGAACTCCTGCACGCCATCATGCGCGGCATTGTGCAGCGAAACCTTGGCATGGTCGTACTTGCCTGTATTGAACGGCGCGAGAACCTCTATATAGCCCTTATCGCCGTGAAAAACGATAGACTGCCGGGCAGCAAGCTGTGTTCCGACATAGAAATTCAACTCAAACCCATCAAAATCCGCGCGAACGCTGGCATAGCGATCCGTACCGAAGTCCGGATCGCGCTCGACAGTGGCGGCAACGCGAAGCGGCTCCTTGCCAGTGGCAAACCGCGTAACAACGGTAGGATAGACGCCAATATCGGGAAGAGCACCGCCACCCAGCGCAAGCTGGTTACGCATATTTCCCGCGTCTTTATTGTAATAGGTGAAGGCTGACTGAACCTGACGCAGAGTTCCAATGGCACCACCCTGCACCAATTCGCGCACCTTCAGCCATTGCGGGTGGTAGGTGACCATGAAAGCTTCGGAAACCAAGACGCCATGGGTGTCGCGGGCGCGCAGCAAGGCAGCGATCTGGTCGGCATGCAGCGAGATCGGCTTTTCGCAAAGCACATGCTTGCCAGCTTCTGCTGCCTTTATTGACCATTCAACATGCTGGGCAGTTGGCAAGGGAATATAGACGCCATCAATATCCTTGGAGGCGAGCATCTCTTCATAGGAGCCAAAGGCATGGGGTGCGCCGAAACGATCGGCTACGGCGCGAGCTTTGGATAAGTCCCGGCTGGCAATGGCTGACAGAATAGAATTTTCCGCATCGCAAATGGCGGGAATAACCGCAGTGACACCAATTTTTGCGGTAGACAGAATACCCCAGCGAAACATGACAACTCCTTCTATGACCAGTCCAATAGGCGGTCAGCACCCTATTGTACTTCTCTTATGGAAGGGAAGACCGCTCAACCCGTATACTTGAAAAAATCAATGAAAGCGCGCAGTGCCGGACGCATCTGCCTGCGACTGGGATAGTAGAGATAGACGCCCGGAAAAGGCGGGCACCAATCCTCCAACACGCGGCGCAACCTGCCATCAGCAATTGCGTCCGGTGCCATATGCTCCAAAAGGAATGCAACACCCGCGCCGCCAAGAACAGCCTCGATCACCAGGCGATCATCGCCAAGAATCAGAGGGCCATCCACATCAAGAACAATCTCTTCAACACCCTTCTCAAACTCCCAATGATAGACCTGCCCGCTGGCAAACCGGCGGCGGATACAACGGTGGTTGAGCAAATCACGCGGATGCAGCGGTATTGGATTGCGCTTGAAATAGTCTGGCGTAGCGACGACACTTCCAGACATGGAACCACTCATGCGAACGGCGATCATATCGGCTTCCAGACTCTCTCCGAGCCGCATCCCGGCATCCATGCCCGCAGCGACAATATCATTAAACTGCTCTTCCACACGCAGTTCCAGAGTGATGCCGGGAAAAGCATGACTGAAGTCTGCAAGCCTTGGACCGAGCAGCCAATGGGCTGCAAAAGGTGGCACGCTCAGCCGAAGATGTCCGGCAACGCGACTATTTGCTTCTTTCACCGCATCAAGGGCGAGATCAATTTCACCAAGCGCAGGCTTGAGGCGTTTTAACAGCATCGCCCCCTCATCTGTCACAGCAACGCTGCGGGTGGTGCGGGTCAATAATCTGACACCCAGCGACTGCTCTAATGAGGATATGGCATGGCTGACAGCCGAAGGGGCAATACGAAGCTCCTTTGCAGCTCCGCGAAAGCCGCCACAGGCAGCGACAGTGGCAAAGATAGCAAGTTGGGGCAGATGCGAACGATCCATTGATCTATTATATAGAACGAGCTGTTAAATTTTAAGCGAATTATCGAACAGTGATTTGCCGCCTATGTTTGCCCCCATCACACCAAGGCAATTCCAGAAAACGTATGAAGCCGTTCAGCGTCGGGAATTGCGTAATAAGGAGAAGAGTGATGGAAAAGCGTAAACTTGGGACCAACCTCAATGTATCGGCTGTCGGCCTTGGCTGCATGGGCATGACCTTTGCCTATGGCGGGCAGGATGAAGCAGATGCAATCCGCACGCTTCATCGCGCAATCGATATCGGGGTTACATTTTTCGATACGGCAGAAGTCTATGGACCGTTCGATAATGAGATCCTGCTTGGTAAAGCTTTCAAAGGCCGCCGCGATGAGGTTGTCATTGCCACGAAATTCGGATTCAAAATTGCCGATGAGGGTGAAGGCCTGGCCCGTATGATCGGCGTCGACAGCCGACCGGAACATTTGAAAGCAGTTGCTGAATCGTCACTGGGACGATTGGGGATCGAACAGATTGACCTTTTCTACCAACATCGTGTCGATCCCAATGTTCCTATCGAGGAAACTGTGGGGGCCATGGCTGAGCTGGTCAAGCAAGGCAAGGTAAAAGCTCTTGGGCTGTCTGAGGCGAGCGCCGCCACGATCCGCCGCGCGCATAATGTACATCCAATTGCGGCAGTTCAGAGCGAATATTCCCTGTGGAGCCGCGACCCGGAAGAGGAAGTTCTTGCCGTTTGCCGGGAACTCGGAATTGGCTTTGTGCCCTATAGTCCGCTTGGCCGTGGTCTTTTGACCGGCACAATCAGCAAGCCTGATGAACTGGCCACTGATGATTGGCGCAAGACTTTGCCACGTTTTCAGGCGGAGAATATGGATGCCAATGCTGCATTGATCGCAACATTGAAGGGATTGGCTGCTGAGAAGGGTGTGACTGCGGCGCAGCTGGCATTGGCCTGGGTTTTGCATCAGGGTGATTTCATCGTTCCTATTCCCGGCGCTCGCAAGATCAAGCATCTGGAGGAAAACGCGGCAGCGGCCGATATCACATTGACCAAGGCTGAACTGGCCCGCATCGGCGAAGCTTTAACGCCGGATCGGGTGGTAGGAAACCGCTATACGGAAGCGGGTTTGGCCCTCGTCAATGGATGAGGAATCCTGATGACAAGGCTTTGACAAAAATGTTTGAGGGGCGGTGAGCAATCATCGCCCCGAATTTTATTTGCGAGCCTCTATCGGATCAAGCGGAATGCTTGCGCCTTCCGGATCAACCAGCGCCTTCTTTATGGCGTTGAGAAACATCTCAGGGTCATCAATAACCACCCTCACACTCTTATGTTTCTTGAATGGATTCAGGCCGGAGAACTTTAATGTCGCTGTCCGTTCATCGTACTGAATTTCCAATAATTCGCGGATGCGCATATCTCTGTGATCCTTCTATCAGGGCGTTGCGGCGGATACTTCCCTGAGGTCGGTGTCACAATCAAGTGGTGACAGAATTAAATAAGTTGCAGCTAATTTGCCGTTGCGAGAAACAGGCCGGACATGGTTGTGAGCATCAATGCCCCTCCCGCTACGCCTGCGGTTTGCTTTCTGTCCAAAATGACATGGGAGGCTGCAAATTCAACGGCAAGAAGAAATACAATAGTTGCAAGGATCGGGTCTGTGGCAAGGGCCGGATAAATTACAGACATCAGAATATGAAACAGGCCAATAGCCGATAAGCCGAACAGAGCAGCCAAGCCGCCCTGCCAGATTTTCGCACCCGTCTGGAGCGCGCCAATCATGCTTCCGACAATTGTTGTTACTGCCAACGCGAATATAAGTACCTGCATCAACTCGCTCCTGATTTCAGGCCTGATGATGCATTGGTAAGCTGACAAGGCGCTGAACGATGCGCGGCTTTCTCTTTTGGCAAAAGGGATCTGATTGGCTCACCCCATCTGCCTTAGTCTTGCCAGAAACTGGCCTCAATCATAAGCGCGAGCGAAGCACTCTTTTTCCGAAAGAAACCTGCGCGATTATATAAATTTATTGTCTTGTTCGTCTCAACACCTGCCAACGACCCTTTTAACTCATCGATGGTCGGACTTCACAAGCTGGAATATCATGGAAAAATCCACCAAAAAATCCTTCCGGCGCTGGGGCGTTGGAATAGCTGTTCTGACCTTCCTTGCCTTCTTCGTTCCCTACCTTGAATTCTTTTATCTTGCCTGCGGAATCTATGATCTTGCCCGCAATAAAAACCTGAAACTTCAGGTCGCTGAGCAGTATTTTTTCGGAAATGGCCTTTTTACCTGGCTCCTGTCACCACTGAATATCGTGCTCGATATTCTGGCGCTGCCTTATAAAAACAAGGGCGTCTACAAGCTGGAAGATTTGCCGCCCGCATATCAGGCCGAGGTAAAGCGTCTGATCACCGCGACGCAGAAGGAAAATATTGTCGGACAGTTGCAGCAGCGCGCAGAACAACAGGGCCGCAGCATGTTCTTCTTCAAATGGTACGGAAAGGATCAACCAAGCTTTGCCAATGTTCCGTCCTTTTACGAGAAGTATGATTTCGTAAAGACGATCGGCGTGTCGGTGTTCAACAAGAAGAACTCGACTTCAAAGCATTTCGGCCCGATCCGGGCAACAATCCGCGTGCTTTACAATATCAACGACATGAATGACCGGACTGCCTATATCTGGTGCGGCGACACCACCAGCTACTGGAAAGACAACAAGCTGTTCATCTTTGATGACACACTGATGCATCAATCCGTCAACCAGACCGACCAGACACGCTATTGCCTGTTTGTCGATATATTGCGCCCTTCCTATATGCCAGGCGTTTTCGCGGCGATCGTCTCGTTCATGGGCCTGATCCTGAAAGGCAGCAATTCAATCTTCTACAAAAACTGGAAGGTGATCCAGAAGTAGTATCAGCAGGGTAAGAGAGGGATTAGTGATTGATTTGTCCCTCTCTTACAATTTCCTTCCGCCGACGGGAGCAACGCTTACCCGCGCAATACGCCGCCTGTCTGCTTGGCAACGCTTTCGACAACGCGTTTGGTCAGCGCGTCGAGATCCTCATCATTCAAGGTGCGTTCCTGGGGCTGGATCGCCACTTCAATAGCCACGGACTTTTTGTCCTCGCCGAGGGACGCGCCTTCGAACAGATCGAAGACCTGCACGCCGACAATCAGCTTCTTGTCGCTGCTTAAGGCAGCACGCACAATGGTTCCCGCTTCAACCGATTTGTCGACGACGAAAGCAAAGTCACGGCGCAAAAGCTGCAAGTCGGAGAGATTGAGTGCTGGCTTGGTGCGGGTGGCTTTCTGCTTCGGTTCCGGTATCGCATCGATGAAAATTTCGAAGCCGCAAAGGCTGCCGCCAACATCCAGCGTTTCCAGTGTTTTGGGATGGAATTCACCGAAAGTACCAAGGACAACTTTCGGGCCAAGCTTGATCGTGCCGGAACGGCCCGGATGATACCATGCCGGACCGCCTGCCTCGATCTGCAATTTGTCGACCGGCGCACCGCAGGCTTCCAGAACCGCAATTGCATCGGCCTTGGCATCAAATACGCCAACGGGCGACGCATTGCCGGACCAGTGACGGCCCGTGCCTTCGAAACGCGCCGTGCCACGACGAACACCTGCCGCAACGCGGCGCTGGTCTTCGGGAGCATTGCCTTCATAAGTGCCTGAAACCTCGAACAGAGCGAGATCGTTGAAACCGCGATCCGCATTACGCTGGGCAGCGGCAAGCAGGCCGGGCAGCAGCGACGGGCGCATATCAGACATGTCGGCGGCGATCGGATTGCTCAGTTTAAGTTCCGGTTTTCCGCCGCCAAAGGCTTTAGCAGCGCTTTCCGAAATGAATGACCATGTGACAGCTTCCATCATGCCGCGCGACGCGAGTGCTCGCTTGGCATTGCGTGTGCGGATCTGCAAAGTCGTCAAAATCTTGCCATTGACTGCGGCATGGCTAACCAGCGGCTGTGGATCAATCAGATTGATACCGTGAATGCGCATGATTTCTTCGACCAGATCGGCCTTGCCATCCACATCCGGGCGCCATGACGGCACCACGACGTCAACCAATTCGCCCGTACCCTGGGGCACGAAACCCAAACGGGACAAGATATCAAGGCTGGTTTGCGTCGGCACATCAATGCCGGTCAGTCGCTTAACCTCGGATGAGGGGAATTTGACCGTCTTTGGCGTATGGCCCTTATATCCGACAGTTTTCGTCTCTGATGGCGTGCCACCGCAGAACTCAACAACCAATTGTGCAGCAAGCTCAACACCCGGAATCATCAGTTCGGGATCAACACCGCGCTCGAAACGATAGCGCGCATCGGTTATGATACCGAGTGTGCGGCCCGTACGAGCAACATTCATCGCGTCCCAAAGCGCAGACTCAATGACAACATTGACCGTGTTTTCATCGCAACCGGAATGCTCGCCGCCCATGATACCGGCGATGGATTCCACGCCATTCTCATCAGCAATCACAACATTTTCTGCGCCGAGAGTATATTCCTTGCCATTGAGACCAAGGATCGTTTCACCGTCGCGGGCGCGGCGAACCGTTAGCTGGCCCTTGACCTTGTCCGCATCAAAAACATGCAGCGGGCGGCCACGGTCGAACGTGACGTAATTGGTGATATCAACCAGCGCATTGATGGGGCGCAGGCCTATAGCGATAAGACGCTGTTGCAACCATTTCGGGCTATGGCCATTCTTGACGCCTGTGACAGTGCGCCAGGCAAAGCCCGGACATAGATAGTCTTCGCCTTTAAGATCCAGAGCTACCTCGACTTGCGGCGCACCCGTTCCCTTTACAGGTTCAATCACCGGCGTTTTCAGCGTGCCTATACCTGCGGCGGCAAGATCGCGGGCAATACCATAAACGCTGGTGCAATCCGGGCGGTTTGGCGTCAGGTTAATCTCGATGATCGGATCATCCAGCCCTGCATAGGCGGCAAAGCTGGTGCCAACCGGCGCATCGGCAGGCAGGTCGATAATGCCATTATGTTCATCGGACATTTCCAGCTCACGCTCGGAGCACATCATGCCGTGGCTTTCCACGCCCCTGATCTTGCCAACCGAAAGCGTGGTGTCGATACCCGGCACATAGGTGCCAGGCGCCGCAAAGGCACCGATCAGCCCAGCGCGCGCATTGGGCGCTCCACAGACGACCTGAAGCGGCTTGCCATCCCCCGTATCAACGGTGAGCACCTGCAATTTGTCTGCATCCGGATGCCTTGCAGCTGTCAGTACTTTGGCGATGACGAAAGGCTTCAGCGCTGCCTTATCGTCCAGTGATTCCACCTCAAGACCGATCATGGTCAGGGTTTCGACGATTTCATCCAGCGAGGCTTGCGTCTCAAGATGATCTTTCAGCCAGGAGAGTGTGAATTTCATGATTTCACTCGTTTCTCGATTTTTTGTTGGGAGTGGCCCGATATCTCGGTGGGTGCTGCCACGCCTTTAGGCGCTCAGACCCCCAAACAGGGTTGGCATGTCGAGCGGCCGGAAGCCGTAATGCGACAGCCAGCGCACATCGGCATCGAAGAAGGCGCGAAGATCGGGCATGCCATATTTGAGCATGGCAATGCGGTCGATCCCCATGCCCCAGGCGAAGCCCTGATATTCGTCAGGATCAAGACCGCCGTGGCGCAGAACATTTGGATGCACCATGCCGCAGCCTAGAATCTCCATCCAGTCATTGCCTTCACCAAACTTCACTTCCTTGCCGGAGCGATCGCACTGGATATCAACTTCCAGTGATGGCTCGGTGAAGGGGAAATAGGATGGACGGAAACGCATCTTCAAGGATGGGACTTCGAAGAAGGTCTTGCAGAATTCTTCAAGCACCCATTTCATATTGGCGACATTGGCAGTCTTGTCGATGACCAGACCCTCGACCTGATGAAACATCGGCGAGTGGGTGGCATCGGAGTCCATGCGATATGTCTTGCCGGGAATGACAATGCGGATCGGCGGCTTCTGCGCTTCCATGGTACGGATCTGCACAGGGCTGGTATGGGTGCGGAGCACACGCCGATCATTCTTCTCATCGGCATTGAAGAAAAACGTGTCATGCATTTCGCGCGCCGGGTGACCTTCGGGAAAATTCAGCGCCGTGAAATTATAATGGTCAGTTTCAATGTCCGGACCTTCGGCAATAGCAAAACCCATATCGGCGAAGATTGCCGTGATTTCGTCAATGACCTGACTGATCGGATGAATACGGCCGCGTTCCGCGGGCGATGCACGCAAGGGAAGTGTCACATCAAGCTTTTCCCGGGCAAGGCGCTCGGTGATCGCAGCATCCTTGAGCATTATCTTACGGGCGCCAAGCGCCTCGGTAATACGATTCTTCAAGCCGTTAATCGCAGGCCCCTGGCTTTGGCGCTCTTCCGGCGACATGGAACCAAGCGATTTCAGCTTTTCGGAGATAGATCCCTTTTTGCCCAGCGCCGCTACGCGAACGGCCTCAATCGCGGCTTCATCGTTGGCAGCATCGATCTGCGCGGCAAGGGCGCTTTCCAGTTGTGTAAGCTCGTCCATGGCTTTTCACCTGTTCATGATGGCGATAGTTAAGTGTCGTATCTCCCTGCGGAGACAGGACGCCGTTAGATCGCCGAACATCCTGACGGACGCAAAATGGCGATCTATCTTCTTGTTTNNTTCGGTCCGATGCTCTAGAAACTCGAAAAACCCGCGCCAGCCGAGCCAGCGCGGGTTTCCCAAACTCAAATTTTCGAATGCTTTGGGAGCGGCGGCTGGACTTAGCGGACAGCGCCTTCAAAAGCGTTCGGTGTCGTATCTTTCAGATATTCGAGCGCCTTCTTGGCAGAAGCCACGATTGCACCGAATGCTTCAGGCTCGTGGATCGCAAGATCCGAAAGAACCTTACGGTCAACTTCGATGCCCGACTTTGTCAGACCATCGATGAAGCGGCTATATGTCAGGCCGTGCTCACGCACAGCAGCATTGATGCGCTGTGTCCAAAGAGCGCGGAATGTGCGCTTCTTGTTCTTGCGATCACGATAGGCATATTGCTTCGAACGATCGACAGCAGCCTTGGCAGTCTTGATTGTATTCTTACGGCGACCGCGGAAACCTTCGGCCTGCTTCAGAACTTTTTTATGCTTGGCGTGGGACGTAACGCCCCGTTTTACACGTGCCATGATATGATCTCCTTAACTTAGGATGGATAACGTTGCCCGGATCAGAGACCGTTAGGCAGGAACTTCTTCACAATTTTCGCATCGGCATCAGCAAGAACCATGGTTCCGCGTGCGTCACGAATGAATTTGTTCGAACGTTTGATCATGCCATGGCGTTTGCCAGCGGCGGCGGCTTTGATTTTGCCAGTTCCGGTAATCTTGAACCGTTTCTTGGCAGCAGATTTGGTCTTCATCTTGGGCATTTTGCTACTCCTGATTTTATGAGGCTTGCGTCATTTCAAAGAAACAACCACCTCTTGATTTGACTTCAGGCCGACCAAAGCCTGAAAGCATGTAAAACCGCCACGGCATGCCCTGCCGGGCGGTTTGAACGGGTGCTTCTTACCAGAAGACGGCAAAAGCGCAACTGTTGAATCGCGCAAGCCTGCTGAAACTGTCAATAAAGCCGCAAAAGAACCGGCAAAACATGGGTCGATTGCAGATATTCGACAAATTCCAATAAGGGGTATGACACAAAAAACACCAGTCCGTCAGCCAGCGTCTTATATAGCATGGAAGCCCTGACGCTCAATAATTCACTTTCCCTGTAAATGGATAGATTCGGGAAAAACCGCGGCACATCGCGCTTATAGGATAGGTAGGCCTCGCCAAAATTCCGCTCAAGGTAGCCTTCCTCGGCAAGAATGACAAAGTGGAAGGCCGTATAACAGATGAGGGAAAGAGCCAGCCCCACAATCAGGCTGCCAGTTAACATGCCAATTCCGGCTGCTCCCAAAGCGGAAAAGACATAAAGCGGATTGCGGCTTATCGAATAGGGACCGAGGCGCACAATTTCCGAGCTTTTACGCCCGCCAATATAGAGCGTGCACCACATGCGCCCAAGGATGGAAAGCACGATCGTACCGATGCCAATATCCTCGATATATTCGTGGACCCATTCATTTTGCCATGCTGATCGGATCGTCAACAGGGCAATGACAATAAGCACGACAATACCGGCGATGACAACGCGCCTGCGCCTCTGGAAACGCGACATCTCTTGCGGGGAATTCAAAGCCATCGGGAATATATCCATTTTCAAGGCATCATGTGCCTATACGGAAAAAGCCGCCCGAAGGCGGCTTTTCAAAGGCAATGCGGTGGTTTAGCGAGGCGCCAGAACCATCATCATCTGGCGACCTTCAAGCTTCGGCTCTGCTTCCACTTTGGAAATCTCCACCGTATCTTCCTTGACCTTATCGAGGAGACGCATACCGAGTTCCTGGTGGGCCATTTCACGGCCACGGAAACGCAGCGTTACCTTGACCTTATCGCCTTCTTCAAAGAAACGCTTAATCGCGCGCATTTTCACGTCATAATCATGCGTGTCGATGTTCGGGCGCATCTTGATTTCTTTGATTTCAACTGTCTTCTGCTTCTTGCGCGCTTCCGCAGCCTTTTTCTGGCCCTGGTACTTCAGCTTGCCAAGGTCAACGATCTTGCAGACTGGCGGCTCAGCATTCGGCACGATTTCGACAAGGTCGAGTCCCGCCTCGTCGGCCATCGCCAACGCTGCCTGAATCGTTACGATACCGTGGTTTTCACCTTCGGCATCAATGAGCTGTACCTGGGGTACCCGGATATCACGGTTGGAACGTGGTCCATCTTTCTGGACCACCTGGGCTCTAAAGGGTCGGCGAATGGCAGTAGTCTCCTTGAATTATTTCGGACCCGCAAATAGCATCACACGACCTTCGCCGCAATGCTTATGCTGTGCTGGCAGGCATCAATGTTACTATTTTCAGGATAAATCACTCAAATTAAACATAGGATTATTTCAGTTTTATGCAATGGCGGGCTTTATCGTTCCGTCTTCGCATGAAAAATAACATATCAACAGTGAGTCCCGCCCATGACACAAACCCCGCCCGAGTTTCTTGAGCTGAAGGGAATCAATATTGCCTTGCGAAAGCGTGCCGGAGCCAATCCGGGTATAGTCTGGCTGGGCGGATATTGCTCGGACATGCTCGGCAGCAAGGCAAATTTTCTGGATGAATGGGCCACGGAACACGGACGTGCTTTTCTGCGCCACGATTATTCCGGCCATGGGGAGTCGGGCGGCGAATTCCGCGACGGAACCATCTCGCTCTGGCTTGAACAAAGTCTTGCCGTCTTCCGGCAGTTCTCATCGGGTCCGCAGATTGTCGTCGGCTCCTCCATGGGCGGATGGATCGCCCTGCGGCTGCTCGCAGAATTACAAAGACTCGGAGAAGGCGGCCGCATTGCCGGTCTGGTGCTGATTGCACCAGCGCCGGATTTCACATCGGAACTGGTGGAGCCAAAACTGACCAATGACCAGCGCCGTCAGATTGCTGATCGGGGCTATATGGAAGAGCCTTCCGACTATTCGGACCAGCCCTATATCTATACCAGGGCGCTGCTTGAGGACGGCAAAGACAATCAGGTTTTGAAAGGTGTCATTCAGACAGACTGTCCAGTGCACATACTTCAAGGCATGCAGGATGAAGATGTGCCTTACAGCCACGCAATGAAGCTTGTGGATCACCTTCCGGTCGATGATGTGACGATTACCCTGGTTCGTGACGGAGATCACCGATTATCACGGCCGCAGGATCTTGAACTTTTGGGCCGAACCGTGTCTTCAATGGCTGACAATATCAAGACAATCCCCTCCATCCAATAATCAGGTGCGCCATGCGCTTTTCCGTTATCGCCTCTGCTGTCGTTGCTGCCGTCGTCGGATTTGGCGGAACTTTGGCGCTCATCATCGCTGCGGCCAATGCTTTGGGTGCAACACAGGCCGAAACTGCAAGCTGGGTAACGGGCAGTTGTATCGCCATGGTTGCAGCCACCGGCTATCTAAGCTGGCGTTACAAAATGCCGATCATCAGCGCCTGGTCAACGCCGGGCCTTGCACTGATTGGCAGTTCCATCGGTTTTACCATGCCGCAAGCCGTAGGCGCGTTCATCGTCACCGCGATTGCAATTATCCTGACTGGCCTGATCAACCCCATATCCACCTTAGTATCAAAAATACCTGCATCCATTGCTTCAGGCATGCTGGCAGGCGTGATCTTTGCCTTCCTTATCGGAGCGGCCCGTACAATTCCCATCGACCCTTTATTCGTTTTGCCGCTGATTCTGCTGTTTTTCACTATTCGTCTGTTCAATCCGGCCATGGCGGTGCTTGCAGTTCTGTTTGGAGGTGTGACCTATGCCTTTCTTAGCGGGCGTGTTGCCAGCGTGCCCACGGTTGAGCTTTCCACATTGGAGCTGATCAAACCGGTCTTCGAAATGCATGCGATGATCGGTCTCGCATTGCCACTCTACCTCGTGACAATGGCCTCGCAAAACCTGCCGGGATTTGCGGTGTTGCGGGCCGCAGGCTATGAGCCGCCGACTGCTGCTGCCTTGCAAATCACCGGGCTCGTATCGCTGCTCACCGCACCCTTTGGAACAATTACGAGCAATATGGCTGCCATATCAGCAGCCATATGCACCGGGCCTGACGCTCATCCCGACCCGGCCAAACGCTGGCTGACCGGGCCGTTTTATGCGCTGAGCTATCTTGTATTTGCCATTTTCGGAGCTTCTCTGGTTGCGCTTTTCGCAGTCCTTCCAGCGCCCTTGATTGCGCTTGTGGCTGGTCTTGCCCTCATCGGCGCATTCGTCAATGCAATGACGCTTTCGTTGAAAATGGAAGAGGAGAGACTGGCGGCAATTGTGACTTTCGCAGTGACTGCATCCGGTATTACCATTGCCGGTATTGGTGCTGCGTTTTGGGCCCTGGTGGCCGGACTGCTCGTTGCCGGACTGGAGCACGCAAAGAAACGGTCTTGATTTCAAGCTCTTAGAGTAATTGAAATCACGTTTTCTTGAAAAGCCGCAAAGTTTTTCCCATGTCGTTCCTAATCGACCACTACTGCGCCGTGCGACGCGAGCACAAAGGACGCAGTAGCACTGTGATTGGCACATAATCCTTATCCAAAAACCCTGATGGTTTTTGGGGTTATGTGCGGTCGGGGCTTCTTAAGAAGGAAGGGCTCAATATGAACAATGCTGCTTTGATCCGGCCGGGCTGGACTCCCGCGACCATCGCTCTGATGGTCATCGGTTTCATGCTATTCTGGCCGCTGGGTTTTGCAATGCTTGCCTATATTCTCTGGGGCGATCGCCTTGAGGGGTTCAAGCAGGATGTAAACCGCAAGACCGACAGTTTCTGTGGTGCATTCCGTCGCAACAAGCGCTCTGCACATTTTGGTCGCGCTCCTTTCGGCACAGGCAATGCTGCTTTCGACGAATGGCGTGACAAGGAATTGGAACGTCTTGATGAAGAACGCCGCAAGCTGGAAGAAATGCGCGCGGAATTCGAAGAATATGCCAATGAACTTCGCCGCGCCAAGGATCGTGAAGAGTTCGATCGCTTCATGGCAGAGCGGAATGCGGTTGCCAAAAAACCATCCGGTACAGTGCCGGATGTGAATGAAGACAAGCAATAATCTTCTCTTCACAACCCCGTAAAGCGGTGACGGAGAACCTTCCGCCGCCGCTTTTGTTTTGTCTCACGAATCAACTATTGTTGAATACATGATCTTATCCCTGTTTCGGGCTTCGCCTCCCAAGCCAGTCAAGAAATCAGCCACTTTGAGGGCTGAGCGCAGCTATGAGGTTGCCGGGCGGGTCTTACCCCTACTTGTGACGGAAAATGCACGGGCAACACGGCTGACCCTGCGTATCGATGCGGGTGGCAAGGGATTGCGAATGACCGTGCCTCCCGGCATCCCATCACGCGAAATCGACATGTTTCTCCGGCGCCATGAGGGCTGGATCGAAACCCGCATCGCCAAAATGCCGGACCAGCCCAAGGTACGCCCCGGGGTTAAAATCCCTATACGCGGCGTGCCGCATCTTATCGTTCATGAGCCTGCGGCGCGCGGCACCGTGCGGCAGGAGAACGGCGCGGAAGGTCCGCGCCTCATCGTTTATGGCGACAGACCCCATCTGGCCCGGCGTGTTGGTGATTTTCTCAAGCGCGAAGCCAAGCGCGACCTCGAAATTCTCGTGGCCCGGCACACGGCAACGCTTGGGCGGCGTGCCAAAGTCATCCGCATCAAGGACACAAAAAGTCGCTGGGGCTCGTGCACTTCGGAGGGTACGCTGGCATTTTCCTGGCGTATCATGATGGCTCCTCCCCCGGTCATCGATTATCTGGTTGCGCATGAAGTGGCTCACTTGAAAGAAATGAATCACGGCCCGAAATTCTGGAAATTATGCGGGGAATTGTGCCCTGACACGGAACGTTGCAAGGCTTGGTTAAAGCGCAATGGCGGCTCGCTTCAGGCAATTGATTTCAGCTAATGGTCGCTGCTGTTTCACCCGCTGTGTTTGAGGCAAGCCGGACGCTTTGGAACTTTCACCTCATCTATGACCAAATTTCCCCGGCAGATTTGATCATTGGGCTTGGCAGTTATGATCTTCGCGTCGCGGATCATTGCGCCCAGCTATTGCATCAAGGTTTGGCCAGCCGGATTCTGTTTACCGGCAAATCGGGCAATTGGACGGATGGGCTTTACCAGACATCGGAAGCAGAAGCCTTTGCCGCGCACGCCGTGGAGCTTGGCGTTGCCGAAGAAGCCATAACGATCGAGCCAAATGCCACCAATATCGGGGAAAACATCCGTTATGCCCGCGCTATGACCGGCGATGCTGTGAAGCGCATAATCATTGTCACCAAGCCACAGACCCAGCGTCGCGCCTTTGCAACGGTTCGTGCACAATGGCCGGATGCAGAGGCGACGATCACCGCGCCGCCAACGTCCTTTGAGCAGCAACCTACCAAAGCCTATCCGCTTGAAAAACTGATCCATGAAATGGTTGGCGACGTACAACGGATGATTGACTATCCCGCCAAGGGTTACCAGATTCCGCAATCCATTCCGGCAGATGTCGCGGATGCGTTCGATTTTCTTGTCAGGGCTGGTTACGACCACCATCTATAATTGGTTGCAAAAGCGTTTTGCACCAAAATCCTCGACTTTGACGTATTTTCATGCGAGTTGCGCCCTATGAAGCTTGATATCAAAATATGCGGATTAAAAACCGACGATGCAGTTGCTGCGGCACTGGATGGCGGAGCTTCGCATATTGGCTTTATTTTTTTTGCAAAAAGCCCGCGCAACATCGACCCGGTTGAAGCGGGAAGGCTGCGAAAAGCAGCCATTGGCAGGGCGAAGGCAGTTGCCGTGACTGTTGACGCAGATGATGCAACACTTGGTGCCATCGTTGCGGCGATGAAACCCGATTTGCTGCAATTGCACGGACATGAAACAGTCGAACGGGTAGCCGAAGTGAAGGTGCGTTTCGGGCTGCCCGTCATCAAGGCTTTTGCCTTGCGTGAGCGCGATGATCTTGATCAGATCAAACCTTATGAAGGTGTGGTCGATATGTTTCTTTTTGACGCCAAGCCGCCCAAGGGCTCGGAGCTTCCGGGCGGAAATGGCGTATCATTTGACTGGCAGCTGCTGAGCGCGCTTGACGGGCAGGTTCCATACATGCTTTCCGGCGGGCTGAACGCGGCTAATATTGGCGCGGCGCTGCAAGCGACGAATGCGCGCGGTATCGATATTTCATCGGGTGTGGAGTCCGCTCCTGGTATTAAAGATGTTAGCCTGATCAAAGGTTTTTTTGAGGCGGTACGCGCCGCACGAAGCGCGAATGCGGCATGACAGGGAGTATGGTGGTGGACAAGGTGGTTGAACCCAATTCATTCAAGACAGGCCCCGATGAAGAGGGCATGTTTGGTATATTCGGCGGACGGTTCGTTGCCGAAACCTTGATGCCGCTTATTCTTGAACTCCAGCAGGCCTATGATGATGCCAAGAACGATCCTTCCTTCAAGGCAGAGCTTCAGGAACTCTCGACCCATTATGCCGGACGCCCTTCAAAGCTCTATTATGCCGAAGGTCTGACCAAACACGTGCGTCAGCTGGCCAAAGATCAGGGTCTTGATGGCGGCGCGAAGATTTACTTCAAGCGCGAAGACCTGAACCATACGGGGAGCCACAAGATCAATAATTGCCTCGGCCAGATTCTTCTTGCCAAGCGCATGGGCAAGACCCGCATCATTGCCGAGACAGGCGCCGGCCAGCACGGCGTCGCCTCCGCTACGGTTTCTGCGCGCTTTGGCCTGCCTTGCGTAGTCTATATGGGCGCAACCGATGTCGAGCGTCAGAAGCCGAATGTTTTCCGCATGAAGCTGCTCGGTGCTGAAGTGAAGCCCGTCTCATCAGGTCACGGCACGTTGAAAGATGCGATGAACGAGGCTCTGCGCGATTGGGTTTCGAATGTCGATGACACCTATTACCTGATCGGCACTGCGGCAGGTCCGCATCCTTATCCCGAACTTGTGCGCAACTTCCAGTCCGTCATCGGATCGGAAGCACGCGAGCAGATCCTTGAGCGGGAAGGCCGCCTGCCCGACACGATTATCGCCGCTGTTGGCGGTGGTTCCAACGCAATAGGGCTGTTCCATCCATTCCTCGACGACAAGAGCGTTGAGATCATAGGCATTGAAGCAGGCGGGCGCGGACTGGAGGGCGAAGAACATTGCGCCTCAATGAGCGCTGGTCGTCCGGGTGTATTGCATGGCAATCGCACCTATTTGCTGCAAAATGCCGATGGACAGATTCTCGATGGTCATTCGGTTTCCGCCGGTCTCGATTATCCGGGTGTCGGTCCTGAGCATTCATGGCTGCGCGATACGGGCCGGGTTTCCTATGTTCCGATCCTCGATAATGAGGCGCTGGACGCCTTTACACTGACAACCAGAACAGAAGGCATTATTCCTGCGCTGGAATCGGCACATGCGATTGCCCATGCAGTGAAAATCGCGCCCAAAATGGCGCAGGACAAGATCATGATCGTCAATCTTTCAGGCCGCGGCGACAAGGACGTGCATACTGTCGGCCAATTGCTTGGAATGGATATCTGACAATGGCGACACGTATCGATGCAAAATTCGCGGCTTTGAAGGCTGAGGGTCGCCCCGCTCTGGTGACTTATTTCATGGGCGGCGATCCTGACTTTGAAACCTCGCTCAGGATCATGAAGGCTTTGCCCGGTTCCGGCTCAGACATTATCGAGCTTGGCGTGCCTTTCTCCGATCCTATGGCTGACGGACCAGCGATCCAGGCTGCCGGTCTGCGCGCTCTTAAAAAGGGCATGTCGCTGACCAAGACGCTCGATCTGGCGGCGCGTTTCCGGGAAACAGACAATACGACGCCAATCGTCATGATGGGCTATTACAACCCGATCTATATTTACGGGGTTGATCGCTTTTTGAAAGATGCAATTGCTTCAGGCATTGATGGTCTGATCATTGTCGACCTTCCACCGGAAATGGATGAAGAGCTTTGCATTCCGGCGATCAAGGCAGGTATCAACTTTATTCGTCTCGCCACGCCGACAACTGACGAAAAGCGTCTGCTAAAGGTTTTGCAGAACACTTCCGGCTTTGTCTATTACGTTTCGATGAATGGCATTACCGGTTCCGCCTTGCCGGATACGACAAGAATTGCCGCCGCCGTTCACCGGATCAAGCAGCATACGGATTTGCCCGTTGTGGTTGGTTTCGGCGTCAAGACTGCCGAGCAGGCCAAGGTCATGGGGGCTTCTGCTGATGGCGTTGTGGTCGGCACCGCAATTATCAACGCAGTAGCCAATACGATCAATCCGGATGGTTCGCTGGTAGCCGATCCTGCCGAATCTGTTGCGACGATGGTTCAGGGCCTGTCGAGCGGCGTACGCGCAGTGCGACTTGCAGCAGCCGAATAGAAGTTTTAAATTAAACATTCCGATAGATAAAAAACAGGACCGATCATGAACTGGATCACGAACTACGTCCGGCCGAAGATCAATTCGATGCTTGGACGTCGTGAAATGCCGGAAAACCTCTGGATCAAGGATCCTGAGTCCGGCGAAATGGTCTTTCATACGGATTTGGAAAAGAACCAGTGGGTTGTGCCATCGTCTGGCCATCACATGCGCATTTCAGCCAAGGATCGCCTGAAATTCTTCTTCGACAATGGCGTTTACGAAACATTGGAGCAGCCGAAGGTTGCCACCGATCCGCTTAAATTCCGTGACGAAAAGCGTTATGTCGATCGCCTGAAGGAGCACCGCTCCAAAACAGGGCAGGAAGACACGATAATCAACGCGCTTGGCACGATTGAAGGCCTGCCGGTCGTCGTTACAATCCACGATTTCAATTTCATCGGCGGATCGCTTGGAATGGCGGCTGGTGAAGCCATTATTAAAGGCTTTGAAACCGCCATCGCCCAGAAGAAGCCGCTTGTTCTGTTTGCTGCTTCCGGTGGCGCGCGCATGCAGGAAGGCATTCTCTCGCTGATGCAATTGCCGCGCACGACAGTAGCCGTCGAAATGCTGAAAGAAGCAGGCCTGCCCTATATTGTTGTCCTCACCAACCCGACAACCGGTGGCGTTACCGCGTCTTATGCTATGCTTGGCGATATTCATATTGCCGAGCCTGGTGCGCTTATCGGCTTTGCCGGACAGCGCGTCATCGAGCAGACTGTTCGTGAAAAACTGCCAGAAGGCTTTCAGCGTGCAGAATATCTGAAGACGCACGGCATGGTTGATATGGTCGTTCCACGCACGGAGCTGAAAACGACAATCGCAAGGCTTTTGAAGATGTTGATGGGTGAACCGGCAACAGAGAAAGTTATTGAGCCGGAAGTGGAAACGCCAGCAGTTCCTGCAATAGCTGAAGCGCAATCTTGACGGGTTTCGGTTTATTGGAAACCGCATTTTGATGACATCACGCGCGGCACAGGAAATAGAGCGGCTTCTAGGACTGCATCCTAAAGGTTTTGACCTTTCGCTGGGCAGGATTACCCGGCTTCTGGATACGCTCGGCAATCCCCATTTGAAACTGCCGCCGGTCATTCATGTGGCTGGCACAAATGGCAAAGGCTCTGCCACCGCCTTTTCCCGCGCATTGCTGGAAGCGGCGGGCTACACGGTCCATGTTCATACCTCACCGCATCTTGTGCATTGGCATGAACGTTATCGACTTGGTGCGCCTGGCAGGGGCAAGATTGTCGATGACGATACGCTGTTCGAGGCGGTTCGGCGTGTGGCAGATGCCAATGCAGGGCAGCAGATTACCGTCTTCGAAATCTTGACCGCCGTGACTTTCGTGCTTTTCGCCGAGCATCCCGCTGATGCGGTAATCCTTGAGGTTGGGCTCGGAGGACGTTTCGATGCAACAAATGTCATTCCAGAGCCTGCTGTCAGCGTCATCATGCCGATTTCGCTTGATCATCAGTCCTATCTCGGAGATCGTGTTGAGCTGATTGCCGCCGAAAAGGCCGGTATAATCAAGGCGGGTTGTCCGGTTATTATCGGTGCACAAGAACATGATGCGGCACGGACAGTGCTGATCGAAACTGCCGAGCGCCGTGATTGCCCTTACAGTGTCTATGGCCAGGATTTCCTCAGTTTTGAGGAGCGCGGACGCATGGTCTATCAGGACAATGTAGGCTTGATGGACCTGCCTCTGCCGAGCCTTCCCGGTCGCCATCAATTGGCAAATGCCGCCGCAGCGATTCAGACGGTGAGGACCGCTGGCTTTACCATTCCCGACCATGCCGTTGAAACAGCGATGGGCACGGTCGAGTGGCCCGCGCGGATGCAGCGGCTGACCAAGGGCAATCTGGTCGATATTGCAGTGCCCGGCTCTGAAATATGGCTTGATGGCGGGCATAATCCCGGAGCTGGCATGGTGATTGCTGAGGCTATCGCCACGCTGGAAGATCGCAGCCAGCGCCCGCTTTTTCTGATTACCGGAATGATCAATACAAAGGACCCTGTGGGGTATTTTGAGGCTTTTACCGGCATGGCACGGCATGTTTACACGGTGCCGATCAGATCAAGCGATGCGGGTATTCCCCATGAGGAACTCGCCTTGGCAGCGCAGGAAGCAGGGCTTTCTGCTGAGCCTATTCATTCGGTCGAAAACGCCTTGAAAATTATGCGCGACAGCTGGGACAAATCCGAGCCCGCTCCGCGGATATTGATTGGCGGATCGCTCTATCTGGCAGGCGATGTTCTTGCGGTAAATGGAACGCCCCCGCAGTAACTTCCAATAACAAAAAGCCCGCTTTGCAGCGGGCTTTCGAGCAATATTGCAGAACTGATCAAGCAGCCGAGTTTTTGATCCAGTCAGAAAGCTTGCTCTTTGGAGCAGCACCGACCAGATTTGCAGCAAGCTCACCATCCTTGAACATCAGCAAAGTCGGAATCGAACGAACGCCAAACTGAGCGGCCAATTCGGGGTTTTCATCGATATTGACCTTGGCAATTGTGACCTTGCCATCCATTTCCGCAGCGATTTCTTCAAGCGCTGGAGCAATCATTTTGCATGGGCCGCACCACTCTGCCCAAAAATCCACAACGACAGGCTGGCTTGCCTGAATAACGTCGGACTGGAAATTGCTGGTGTCAATTTTGACGGTGGTAGCCATGAAGCTGTTCCTTAACCTTGTGAATGTGTTGCTCATCATGTGGTGAGTCTGCTGCGCCTAGTCAAGCGGACTCATGTCACGATTCAGTGCAATCTGTCACCTGACGGCTTTCAACCCTGCGTTTGTTGCCCAAAACACTGCTTCAATCGTATTTCGTCAAGCAGTTTGAGGGCGAAGCAGCAGCACTGATCCAGCCAGTGCACCAGGGAGATGGCCTCCCTGGCTGAGGCATACGGCCATATGCCCTCAAACTTGGAGCAATAGATATGTGGTATCTGCCAATGTCTATTACCTTTGAAGTACGAAAAACCCGGACCAGCTGGACACTGACAATCCGGGTTTCATTCGTAACATCATAGGAAAGTGGGGTGGCAAAGCTCACCCCACACTCCAAGATCAATATAGCAGTTTTCTTGCCAATTCCAAGATGGGAACAACACCGCCCGAATTTCAAGCCAGCCGCTCAAGCGCACTCTGCATGGCGTCCACCGGTATGTCGACAAGATGCGGACCCTCGGTGAAAAGCAGGGCGGCTTCTACAGTCTTGCCCGGATAAAGCGGCTCAAGCAGCTTCCGATATAAAGCAAGCTGCGCAATATAGGCTTCAGGAACTTTTGACATGTCCTGCGGCGGCGGGCGATTGGTCTTGTAATCGACAATGACAACCCGGTTTTCGCTTACCGCAAGCCTGTCAATGACGCCGGAAACCGCATGATCCTTGCCGCGAATATGCAGCGTTCCCATGATAGCGACTTCCGCTAATGAGCCTTCCGCAAAGACCGGCGCAAAATCCTCTGAATTCAGCACATCAAAGACTGATTGAAGTGCCATTTCGCTTTCTTCCGGTTCCCAGTCAAAAGCGGCGCGACTCAGATAACGCTGCGCGGCCTGCATGCGCTGTTCCTCTGGAATATCCGGCAAGGTCTGCAACAGCGCATGGATGACCGTACCCCGGCGGATGGCGAATGAGGAATTCTTTCCATCCGTAACCAGTACAGGTGATCCCGTCACCAGCGGTGCATCATCGTCCGGCTCAATCAGAACCGATACGCCCGACGGCGCAAGTGGCCTTGGCAAGCCTGCTTCGCGCGGCATTGGTATGCGATAGCTTGGCGGAAACGGAAGAACCCTTGGCTCAAGCGCAAGCTCAGGCTCTATAGGTCCCATGGTCGCCCGTTCAGTCAGCCTGTAACATTTGGCGGTGACGGATTCGACAGGATGTTGCATTGGTTTACTCAATTCGCCCAAGGCAGCTTCCACCAAACCATGCCATGTGTCCGGCGCCTGCCGCGATCCGCGATAGCCGCAAACAATGAGCCTGTCTTCTGCGCGTGTCATGCCGACATAAAGCAGGCGGCGATATTCTTCTTCCGATCTTGTTTTCAGCTTGTCTGAAAGGTTGGCCGTGAAAGCTGTGGAATAGGCTTTTCCAGGAACAAACAAAAAGCCCTTACCTTCCCAACCTGCCTTTTCTTTCATATCGAAGGAAAGCAAATTGGGTGTGCGCCCACCGGAAGAAGCTGAGCTTCCGGAATCCACGAGAAACACCACTGCGGCTTCAAGCCCCTTCGCAGCGTGCACTGTCATGATGCGAACTTCATTGCGGCTCTGATCAAGTTCCCGTTTGATTTCTGGCGTTACCGCTTCCAGCGTTTCAAGAAATGCCTGCAGGCCGGGCAGTCCGGTTTTTTCGGTGGCAATTGCGTAATTCTGGAACTCGTCGATAACATCGCCCGCTTCATGTCCAAGGCGCGCAAGAAGTTCACGGCGAGCACCGCCACGCCCAAGAATATCCGCATAAAACTCGAAGACCGGTACTGTATCGGCGCGGTTGCGCCATTCCTGTAATCGCGCTGCAACAGGGGCCAGCAACAGATCATCCTTTGCCTGCGCCAACAGTCTTTCGTAAAGCGTTTCATTTGCCGCCCGCTCATAGCCGAGCGTAAAGAGCTGGTCATCATCCCATTTAAACAACGGGCTTTTAAGTAGCGCGGCCAATGACAGATCATCCGATGGCAAAAGCATAAACCGGCCAAGCGCCATCAGATCTTGAACCGCAATATGATCCGTTAATTTCAACCGGTCCGCACCGGCAACCGGAACATGGCGCTTCTTCAATTCGCGCGACAAAGCTGGCATGAACTGGTCACGCTTGCGCACAAGAACCATAATATCGCGTGCCTCAAGGCGGCGGTTTTGCCCTTCAATGACTTCGCCATTCCTTAGCCAATGCTCGATAGTCCGGGCAATCTGCTCCGCTAAACGCACGGGCGGCGCAGGCAGACTGTCGACTGGCGTGCGCCAATCATCTTCTTCCGGCGTCGTTTCCGGTGTAAGCATGTCCCAGATTTGCACTTCACCCGGATCGTGGTCGCGGATTGCTGTATGAACTGTCGGGCCGTGATCGGCACCAAAGCCACGGTGTGCCTCCGGGCGCTCAAAGACCTTATCAACGGCAGAAAGGACATCTGGCGCAGAGCGGAAGGAGAAGTTGAGATTGACCCGTTCAAAGCTCAATTTGGCATTACCGGTTTTTTGCTCCGTCGCCCTGCCATGTCTGGCGAAATCCTCCGGAATCGCACCCTGGAACGAATAGATCGATTGCTTTTCATCGCCAACCGCAAACAGGGTTCGCCGCACGTCGCGTGCCGTGCTGCCGGTAAAAAACTCCTCGCTGAGCAGCCTTATGACGTTCCACTGGTTCGGGCTGGTATCCTGCGCTTCATCAACGAGAATATGGTCAATACCCTTGTCGAGCTTGTACTGTACCCAAGGCCCCGCATCCTGCCGTGCAAGCAATGCCACTGTGCGAACAATGAGATCGTCAAAATCGAGAAGGCCGCGATTGCGTTTCATATGTTCGTAGCGGCCAATAAGATCATCGACGACGACCAAGGCAGAAAGCGTCAATCGCAACAGGCGCAATTGCTTGATCTTATCCAGACCTTCGAACACACGCTGGGCGGCTCGATCAAAAAGGTCGATGAAATCCGGAAAACGTTCTGTTACGCCCTTTGTACCGATATAGGCGCCGCTCTTGGGCTCTCCTGTTGCCTTCATAAAGGCGGCCCGCAACGCTTCTTCACGCTGATCCGACTCCGGCCCGAACTTTGCCTCAAGCAGGATCATCGCAAATTCCTGCGCCCGTGTGGCACTCTTTGGAATGTCCAGGATCGAACGCAGCATTGGGCGGTCAAATTCCTGTACGGGCCAAAGCGCCGAGAGGATACCGTTTTCCGTTTCATCGCCAGTGAACCCGAAATGCGAATAGAATGCTGACCTGCGCAGATCATCATGCCCGATTTCACGGATGAAACGGGTCAAATCATTGCGTTTGTTCACTGCCTCGTCGAGAAGCTGTTGCAGACCGAATTCTCCCGCGGCCTCCAGCACATCGGCAAAGGCGGCGGCAAGCTCGACATTATGATCCAGACGCGCCGCTTGCAGTACCTGTCGCCGCGCTTCGCCGATAAGTGCGACCTGCATCATATCGTCCATCAGCTCGAAATGACCTGCAATATTGGCTTCCAGCGGGAACTGATGCAGGATTGCTTCGCAAAAAGCGTGAATGGTTTGTATTTTCAAGCCACCGGGCGTCTCCAGAGCCCGCGCAAACAGGCGGCGTGCCTGGGCCAAGCGTACTGGGTCGGGCTGAGTCCCATCAATCTCCTCAATGATCTTCGCCAGCGCCTCGCCATCCATCGTCGCCCATTCGGAAAGGCGGGCAAAGACGCGGTTTTGCATCACGGCAGCCGCGGCTTTCGTGTAGGTCAGGCACAGGATTTTCGATGGATCGGTTCCATCCAGCAGCAAGCGGATGACACGATCCGTCAAGACATAGGTTTTGCCAGAACCGGCATTTGCCGACACCCAGACAGAATCACGGGGATTGGCCGCTTTGCTCTGGTTGCGTGTGGTTTCCGGCGGAATGATGCGTGGCTTTCTCATTCGCCCTCGCCCCCATCGTCTGCGCCGCCAGCCGACCATTCCAGAACTCGGGCCAAATGGTCATAGTCGCCGGTCAAATCACTTTCCCGGAAGGGCAGTGCGCGGGACAGGTAGCCCTTATGGGGATCCTTATAGGCGGTCAGCAACTCATTAAGACGCCGCCACGACAATTCGCCCAGTTCCGGCGCGGTTTTCTCACTGCCATTTGCTGCGGTGCCTATCCTCAAGATCGACTCCGGATCGACTTTTCCATTGGGACGCAACCGCACATAGAGAAGATCGGCGGCTTTGCGCGCGCCAACCTCATGAAACGCACCTCGCGCCAGTAATGCGGCTTCCAGCGCCAGCTGCGGCGACAGAAGAACATGCGCCTGCCGCTTGGACGGCGTTGAGCCGGTCTTGTAATCGATGATTTCAACCGTCCCATCCCGGCGCAAATCCACTCTATCGGCACGGCCTGAAAGTGTGACGCCTGTTGCCTCAACGACGATCTTTTTTGACGCAATCTCCGGATGACGTTCGGCGATCAAATGGTCACGCTGACGCTCCCAATTCAGATATTCCGGTACAAGTGACTGGAAGCGCGGCCACCAGACCGCATCAATTTCTTCCGGCAAGGCAATATCGTCAAAATACCGCCTGCCGATTTCCAGAAGACGCCTTGAGGCATTCGCATGGACAGGATTAATGCCCTGCTCGGTGAAGTGCGCAAGAATATTGTGAAACAACGAGCCGCGCTCTGCCACGTCAGGATCGCGGATCAGCGGCTCAATGGGCCGCAGGCGCAATATGCGCTTGGCGAAGATGGCATAGGGATCGCGCCGTAACGTCTCTATCTCCGTTACCGAGAAATGCTTCGGGCGGGCGGCCAAAGGGGGCTTGGGTTCCGGCCGCTTGACGAAATCCTCGTCCGGTGCATGATCGATCTCTCGCGCCCAGCCAAGATATTTCGCTCCTCGCCCACGCAACTCGCCGGTAGCATCCTTTCCAAGAACCGTCTCAAGCCTTTGCAACCAGCGCGACGCGACCGTCGGTGCATTGGCTGAGCGCTGTGCGCGGGTGAGAATGACCTGATCCATCCCCAGCGCCATCTGAAAATCATGAGCAGCAAGGCCGGTGCGCCGTTCCGGCGGATCAAGATTAATGATGGATTTCATCGGCCGCGACATGAAAGGATCATTGCGCGTCTTGCCCGGCCATGACCCCTCATTGAGGCCGCCGATAATCATCGTATCGACGGTTTGCAGACGCGCTTCCAGAGCACCCCAGATAAACAGGCGCGGATGTGCACCCGCCTTGGGTTTCACCACCTCTCCCGCAATCAACGCTTCAATCATCGCCGGGAATTCAGAGACGGCAAAATCGAGTTCTGAATCCGCCGAAACCAGATTGCGCAGGAAGGCGGCAAATTGTTCTCCGGCAGCGCCGGTATAAAGCGCTGCAATATTACCCTGATCGTCTCGCGCCAGATTTTCCAGACTGGCCACCACCGCCTGAATGATTTGCGGAAGCTGCACCGGTTCCGTGATGCCAGTAAACCGTATCAAGGGTTCCATTGATTGGCTGAGCGCATTGCAGACCGTGCGCGCGGCCTCGATTCTGGCGATATTTATCTGGCGGAGCCAGAGCGGCTCGAACGGCGTATCGCCGCTTTCCACCAGTCGCTTTTCGAAATGCTGCTGAAAGTCTGACAGGGTGGCTCGTCCAGTGCCGCCACGCAAGGCAATCAGTTCGATCGTTTCTGCAGCTTGCCGGACAGTGACGCGATCAAGACCAAGCCGCGTCAAAGGATGTTTAAGCAAGGCCAGCAATGCAACCGGATCGCCAGGATTGAAAACGATATCGAGCACCAATCGCATCAAAGCAGCAGGCTGTGTCTCGCGCATGGCATGGCCACCGGAATCATCCGCCGCAATGTTGAAGCGGGCAAGCTCAGTCGATACACGTCGTGCAAGGTCACGGTCAGCAGTAATCAGCGCGGCGGTCTTTCCCGGCTGCTCTATCGCATGGCGCAAAGCCACAGCTATGCTTAGCGCCTCCTCGCGCTCATTTGAGGCTTCAATCAAGGCAATCGAAGCGATGGCTGCGGAGAACTGACCACTATTGCGGTTGATCTGCGCCCATGCCTCGCTGGTATCGGCGGGACGCATCGCCTCAGCCAGAAGGTTTTCGCGCTGTCGCTTTTCGGGCGTAATACTTCCCAGAACGGTTACATCCTGACGCAGAACGCCAAGCTCTCCCAGCAATTTGCGCAAGCCAAATTGCGGATGGCCAAAAATCGAAGGATTATCGGCCGTGCTTGCCAATATGTTCCAGCTGACCGCATCCATGTCGCGGTCGAGCCCAGGAAGAACGAGCGCACCTGTAGGCAGGGACGCAATGGCAGCCAGAAGCTTTGCTGTTGCAGGAATTGAACCTGTGGAACCCGCAGCAATGACCGGACCCTTTCGGGCATTATGCAGGAGCCTTTCGGCCTCAAGCTCGATCAGGCGGTTGCGGTGGGCAGCGGGGTTGGAACGCCTGCGTTCGGCCAGAATATCGGGCCAAAGGCTCGTGACAATGTTCAGAAAGTCGAGAGTGACCTGCCACCAATTTGGCAATTCTTCAGAAACAATATTGGAAAGCGTTGACCATCCGGCAACTTCAGTCTCAACCTGATCCATGAGTCCGGCAAGATCGCGGGCAAGCCAGATCGCATCGGCGGTCGTTGCCGGAATGGCAATTTCCTCATTTCCAAACAAGGCACGCACATGCTCCGGCAGGCGCTCTCGCCAAGGTCGAACGAGCCGCGCTAAAAGCAAAAGCCTCTCAACACCTCCTATGCGTGGCAGAAGATCGAAGAACGCATCAGAACCCATGTCAAACATGGCCGCGTCTTCATCAACATCGCCGAGCGGACGGATAACAGGAAGGATTGCCGATTTAACAGGGCTTTTCTCCACGAGCAGGGAGCGCAAAGTTCGGGCTGCGCGCCGCGTCGGCACATAGATGGTGGCCTGTGCCAAGGCCATGGGATCATTTGGGTCGGCAGGATATCCCGGAATCAATGTTCCCGATTGCAGCGCATCAACAAACGCCGGAAGGAAAGGCGTACCCGGCGCGATGGAAAATATATTCGGATTATGGCGCTCAGCCATGAATCCCCTGCTTGGCAATAGCGGCGTCTGCCTCTTCTATTGCACCTGGCGTACCGACTGTCAGCCAGATGCCATCCATCGACTGGCCGAAAAGCCGATCAGCCGCAATCGCTTCATCAAAATAGCGGTTCAAGGATATTTTGCCTGATGGGGCATTGGCAAAAATACGGGGGTGAATAATTGCCGCTCCAGCATAAATATACGGAGACTCTTCCCCGGGCTTTAGACGGCGCAACTGACCCGCACTGCTCATGCTGAAATCGCCACCGCCTTCGCGCCCAACGGCCTGATCCATATGGGCTATCATTAGAAGGATATCCATATTTGCATCATCCCATCCTTCGGACAGCAGAACAAGATTGGGTTTGTCCCCATCCGTCCAGAATGTGTCGGCATTCAAAACAAAGAATGGTTCAGAGCCGATCCGGGATAGCGCCTTGATGATGCCTCCGGCCGAGTCGAGCAATTGCTCTCTTTCATCGGAAATTTCTATTGTCGGGGATAGGCGTCCCGCAAGGTGTTCCTCAAGCTGATCCGCAAGATAATGCACATTCACGACAGCACGGCGCACACCAGCATCAACCAGCGAATCCAACCCCCAGTCGATTAATGATTTGCCGGCTACTTTTACCAGTGGCTTCGGCATGGAATCTGTTATGGGAGCCATGCGCTTGCCAAGGCCCGCAGCGAGAACCATAGCTGTGTGAGGTGTCATGCCTTATTCCTTCCAGCGAGTATTCCATTCTTTTGACACCAATCCTTGACGGGCGCCAGAGCGGGGTGGTCGATAACCCGCTCAAGATAGGCCTGGATACGCGGAAGATGTTTCAGATAAAAAGGCTTTCCATCACGCTCGTCAAGCCGAACGAATATGCCAAGGATCTTGGCGTTTCGCTGTGCGGCCATAATGGCAAATGCCTTTTTGAAGTCTCCTTCATTGAAAGGCGCGCTGCCCGCTCGCCGTTCGTCCACATAAGCAGCAAGCAATAAATCCTGTATTTCAGGCTCAATCGTTACGCGCGCATCCATGACAAGTGAGGCTACATCATAGGCGGCAGGACCGATCATTGCATCCTGAAAATCGATCAGGCCAACGCGATCCATACCAGACTTATCGACCTGCCAAAGGATATTGGGCGAATGCACATCTCGCAGAAGCAGAGTTTTCTCAACACTATTTATCTGACTAAATACATCATCCCATGCTGCAATATAGCTCTGTTTAAGGTCAGCAGCCAAGGGAGCCTTGTTCATGCGTGGCACATACCAGTCTGACAAAAGCTCAACTTCAATCATCATCGCATCCCGGTCGAAATGATGTAGATGATGCGTAGCTCCGTTTCCTACAGGGATATCTTGCGGCCAGGTAAATTGATGGAGTTTGGCCAGCAAACGCACAGCAGCCTCATAGCGCTCAAAGATGGGCGCTCCGTCCTTATCAAGAATACCATCGCTGCCCAGATTTTCGATAACGAGAAAACCATGCTCCAAATCTTCGGCATTGATTTGCGGAACCTTGAAGCCTTTGGACGCCAACAGACGATCCAAGGCCACGAAGGCATTCACTGATTGGGAAAGATGCGCAATCTGCATATAGGTTTTGCCGTCACGCAGAATCGGGCCGCCCGGATTATAGGGGGAATTCATCAAGATAAGCGGTGTGCTGCTTCCCGTTGACACGGTTTCATAGCCCCGAGCTGATGCATCCCCAAGCAGATATCGCCGTTCAGCCTGTGGCAGCCCTGATTTGACCAGAAATTCGCGGATATCAAGAGACCGCTTCAAACGCGCCAGGACTTCTGCCTCGCCTTCAATCATCGCCTTTCGACCACTTCCGTGATCCTGCAATGTAATGCTCAAGCTGACGGATGGCAAAAATCCATCAGCCCGCTCTGGCCATTCCACAAGCACAGCACCATCAAGCAGAGCCTCATCAAGGCCAAGCTCGTCAATCTCATCGGCAGTGGAAAGACGGTACAAATCGACATGGCTAATGGGCAGTCGCAACTCCGGATAGGATTGCACAATCGTAAAGGTCGGGCTTGGAACATCATAATTCGCGTCATCGGCAATTGTGCGGATTAAACCGCGGGCAAATGTAGATTTGCCCGCACCAAGATCACCACTCAACGTGATGAGGTCGCCCTTGCGAAGGGAAAGGCCGATATCCTGGCCCAAACGAGCCGTATCCTCGGCATTCGCAAGCTCTACGGAAAACGAGACCATTGAGTTTATTCAGCAGCGAGGCTGAAGGTCCGAGCCTCCAGCGGGAAACGGCAAGTGACCAGCGTACCCTTGCCTGCAGAACTGCTTATATCGACTGTTCCACCATGCAATTCGACAAAACCCTTTACGATGGATAGGCCTAGCCCAGCACCACGTTTGCGCCCGCCATTCGGGTAAGGCTGGAAGCGCTTGAAAATACTGTTGAGCACATAATCGGGCATTCCGGGGCCATTATCCATGACGCTGAACACCATTTCCGTCTGTTCCCGCCAGCACTTGAGCGTAATCGTGCTGCCTTCCGGCGCATAGTTTGCTGCATTGCTCAAAAGATTGGATAGCACCTGCTTGATACGGGCAGCATCGGCACGGAACGAACCTGTGCCTGCCTGAATACGCGTATCGAGCAGGATATTATGTTCCTTGAGCCGGTCGGCAACTTTTTCCGATGCAACAGTGACTGCATCCGTGACGGAAACATCGCTGATATCGAGCTCCATGATACCCGCATCCACAGTGGCGAGATCAAGAATGTCATTCACAATAGTCAAAAGCACGGATGAAGACGTACCAATGTGATCAAGATAGTCCCTTTGACGGTCGTTCAACGGTCCGGTCATGGGCGTTTGGAGAAGCTCCGTAAAGCCCATAATATTGGTCAGCGGCGAGCGAAGTTCATACGAAACATGCTGGACAAAATCATTCTTCAGCTCGTCAGTACGCTCCAGTGCCTCGTTCTTTTCTTTCAGCGCACGCTCAACCTGAACAGAATCGGTCACATCGACAAAGGTCAGCATTGTCTGACCATTGGGCAGAGGCGCCGTTGCATAAGACAATATTTTACCGGTTGTCAGCTCTATATGGCCGGAAAGCGAGCGGCGCTCATCATCAAAACCGGTGACTGTCGTTACAAAGGATTCCCAATTATTTGCGTCCGATACGGGTTCGCACACCCGCCGGATTGCGGAAATATGCGTGCCTTCCGCAACCTGCTCGCTCTTCAGCGACCACAGGGACGCAAAAGCAGGATTGGCAAGGCGTACTTTCCCATCCGAACCAAACACCGCAACACCTTCAGCTAGGTAATCCAGCGTCTGGCCTTGCACCTTGATCAGCGTATTATAGCGACTTTCCAGTTCAAGCTTTTCAGTCAGATTCTCGAACACCCAGGTAACGCCGCCTTTCGGCTGAGGATTGACGATAACCCGCAATGTACGGCCATCAGTCAGATGCCAGACATATTCCTGCGATTCGATAGAATGATAGGCGGAAAGAACCTGTTCCTTCCAACGCCTCCAATCCGGCTGCTCCGGCAATATTCCATCGCTGCGGAAACGGTCGAGCAACATGGCATTGTCAGGATTGCTTTCAAGGAACGGTGTCTCGAGAGCCCACAATTTGGCGAACGCCTGATTGAAGAATTGCAACTTTCGATTGGCGTCAAACATTGCGACCGCGGAATTCAACTGATCCAGCGTATCCGAATGATTGAGGACAGTCCGTTTGAATTCTTCCCGGATCAACTCAGCTTCGCTGATATCGATTGCCATACCGGCAGATCCATTGCTTGCAGCAATGTCGGTAACGCTGAACACGTGTCTGTCGCCGCCAATTACGGTCGAGAGTTGATCGTGGAATTTACGGTTCAGTGTCCTGTCGCGCTCTATGCGTTCGCGCGCCTGAACACCGAAAAGCTCACGCCCTTCACGCACAGCACTATTGGGATCGCGCTCGTCAACGGCTTTTGCATAGGCCAGATTGACCCAGTTCAACTGACCTTCACTGCTGCGGCTCCACGCCGGCATATCGATTGCATCCAGCAGACCGCGCAGCGTTGCGACAGCTTCGCTCAAATGGTAGTTTTCGGCTTTAAGCATGGCTTGAGCGGCACGAACTTCACCTGGATTGATGAAGCGCACGATAGCATATCCGCCAGAAGTGCGGCCCTGCACCTCCAGCGGCGCGCCTTTCGAAGTCTCTATGGCTATGTCGAAAGGACGGGCCTTCTCGCGCAGCGCCGATACGGACCGGTCCAGAAGCGTGACCGATTCAACTCGAAGCCAGCGGCCAAACGCCAGGAAAAGCGAGCGGCTTTCCGGCACGCCTATTTCAGGCGGCAAGCTGCCAATAAGCGCAGGAGTCGAAGAGGCTCCCTCCCAAACTATAACCCGCTGATCCTTGAGATTTAGCAAGGCTTCGTTACGCTGAACCGCAACATTCAGATCAGCGACTTTATCGCGCAAATGGCGGTTCTCATGAGCAATGCGGCTACGCTCCCGAATGAGCCAGCCTGCGGAGAGCAACGCGGCACCCATGGCACCAAGAAACATTGCGAACTGAACGACTTCAAACGTGCCGACCTTCATCCCAAATGGGGTATCAATCAGGCCAAGCATATCTTCGGCGCGAGCAGAGAAGGAGGCAGTCAAAAGGATTGGCAGCGCGGAAACTGCGCTCAATGCCCGGGTTTGCAGCCTGCTCAGCACGGATCGTTTGTGTGCTGCATCTTCACTGCGAACATCACCTTTAATTCTCATATCAACCGTCGCAGCCCCATCCAGACGAATGCCAGTTGCTCTTTTCCATCCGGCTTGTCGCCATTTGGCCCATCAAGAGCAACGTCATCCCGAATCACTACAATAAACCTTGAGGGAATCGACGGGAAGAACTATGCGCAAAAAAGAAAGCCGGAGAATTTGTCAATTCTCCGGCTTCTATATATTGTAGGTATATTCTAGTTATATCAATATCTGTAGTGGTCAGACTTGAATGGGCCGGTCGGAGTCACGCCGATATAGGCAGCCTGTTCTTCCGAAAGAACCGACAATTTCGCTCCCAGCTTGTCGAGGTGCAAGCGTGCAACCTTTTCGTCGAGATGTTTCGGCAGGACGTAGACTTCATTCTTGTACTGATCACCGCGGCTATAAAGCTCAATCTGGGCCAGCACCTGATTGGTGAAGGACGCTGACATAACGAAGCTCGGATGGCCTGTTGCATTGCCCAGATTCAGCAGACGGCCTTCAGAGAGAAGCAAAAGACGCTTGCCATCCGGGAACGAGATCATGTCAACTTGCGGCTTGATGTTGTTCCACTTGAGATTGCGCAGGGCCGAAACCTGGATCTCGTTGTCAAAGTGTCCAATATTGCCAACAATGACCATGTCCTTCATCTGACGCATATGGTCAATGGTGATGACATCCTTGTTGCCGGTCGTGGTGATGATAATATCAGCGGTTGGCGCTGCATCTTCCAGCGTGACGACTTCAAAACCATCCATGGCTGCCTGCAATGCGCAGATCGGATCAACTTCCGTTACCTTGACGCGAGCACCGGCACCCAGCAGCGACTGGGCCGAACCTTTACCAACATCGCCATAGCCGCACACGACAGCGACCTTGCCGGCCATCATCACGTCGGTTGCGCGGCGAATACCGTCAACCAGCGATTCCTTGCAGCCATATTTATTGTCGAATTTCGACTTGGTAACGCTGTCATTGACGTTGATTGCCGGGAAAGGCAGCAGGCCCTTCTTCTGCAACTGATAGAGACGGTTAACGCCCGTTGTGGTTTCTTCGGTTACACCCTTGATCGCATCGCGCTGCCTGGTGAAGAAGCCCGGCGCTTCCTTCATGCGCTTCCTGATCTGCGCGAAAAGGATTTCCTCTTCTTCGCTTTCCGGCTTCGAAAGAACATCTTCGCCAGCTTCAGCGCGTGCGCCGATGAGAATATACATTGTGGCGTCGCCGCCATCATCAAGAATCATGTTGGATGGCTCGCCATCGGGCCATTGGAAAATCTGGTCCGTATAGGTCCAATATTCTTCGAGTGACTCGCCCTTGATGGCGAAGACCGGGGTGCCGGTTGCAGCAATCGCTGCTGCAGCATGATCCTGCGTCGAGAAAATATTACACGATGCCCAGCGCACTTTCGCGCCAAGTTCCTGCAAAGTCTCGATCAGAACCGCTGTCTGAATTGTCATGTGCAGGGAGCCGGTGATGCGCGCGCCCTTAAGTGGCTGCGACTTGCCAAACTCTTCACGGCTGGCCATCAAGCCTGGCATTTCAGTTTCAGCAATGTCCATTTCCTTGCGGCCCCATGCGGCCAGCTCAAGGTCCTTGACGACGTAATCCTGCTTATCGGCCATCTTTTTCAGCTCCGTCTTTGTTTTTCTGATCGGCAAGCCCAAGTTTTCAGACCGCCTGAGATGCGCTTGACTAGTGGAGTGAATTTGACATTTGAGTCCCGTCTGATCGCAGGCTCTTATCAAGTGTCAAATTCGTAAACTCCACTAGAAACATATAGTTACTAGTGGTCTTATTGATTTAACATTCGCTATGAGCGTGATCGAAATGGGATGCGAATGTTAGAATCAGACCACTAGCAGATAAGCAATCAGCACACAATGGGATATAAAGAAATCCTTATGCGTGCATATGCAGTGTCGAGCAGTCATCCTGTTTCATCTGAGAATTTCGGCTTTTATCTGAAGCGGAGATTTTCGCGGGAAAGCTGGTCAACTGAGGTGCAGCCACAAGCTTTATGCCTCGTCCACTTCAGCAGATGCAACGAACCTTGTGGCGTGTTTGGGAATCGTCAAGGCTTTAGCGAAGCAAGATCAGGCTTCTTCGCCAAATTTATCCGCAATCAACAAGCCGATCGCCCTCATGACCTCGGAAGCCTGGCGGCCTGAAGCGCTGACCTTGATGCAGCATCCGGGCGAGGCTGCAAGCATCATCAGACCCATGATTGATGTCCCACCCACGGTCATCCCGTCTTTTTCCACCCGCACATGGGCATCAAAACCGTCAACCAATTGAACGAACTTTGCAGAGGCGCGCGCATGCAGGCCGCGCCTGTTAACGATCTCGAACAATTCGACGAGCGCGTTTTCCGCGTTAAATGTGCCAGTTGTTTCGGCAGTCAGGCGCATTCATTACCTCTATTTGGCCGTCAGCACCTGGCTGGCGACATTGATGTATTTACGTCCCGCATCCTGACCTTCCTTCAAGGAGGCGGCCATATCATTGGTTGCCCGAACGCTGGAAAGCTTGATCAGCATTGGCAGATTAACGCCAGCGATAACTTCCACGCGCCCAGGCTCCATTACCGAGATTGCAAGGTTGGATGGTGTGCCGCCGAACATATCTGTGAGGATAATGACGCCCGAACCATTGTCCGCACGAGCAACCGCATCGACGATGTCACGTCGGCGTTGCTCCATATCATCATCTGCACCGATCGAGACGGTCTCCAGATATTCCTGCTTGCCGACAACATGCTCAACTGCATGATGAAACTCTTCGGCCAGTCTTCCGTGCGTCACAAGCACGAGTCCGATCATTCTGAAACTGCTCCTGTCGCGCCAGCCCGTTTAAGAGTAGGCTTTTTCTGCGCTCTAAAATGCCCCTTTTGGCAGGTGTCGCATTCTGGCAGGACGAATCGTGAAGGCAAGCAGAAAATGTCATTCACATGGCAGTCAGTCATTTTATCGCAGGATAACTGTCTAAACCTCTGAATCAACCAGTTTATTTTTCCATTCCAGCTTGAATAACCATGCTTCGATCGAACGACATGCGGATTCCACTTCGCCAATGGGTAGGTTCAATTGTGCAATTGCGACACCCTGGAGTTGAATATGGGTATTTTCGTGTAATCTTACAGCCAGCGAGGGTTCAACCAGATGCACTCCAAGGTGAATCACTGCGCGAGGCTCATGGGAAAATATGTGCAGTCCTGAGCCGCGCACTTCCATTCCGCCGCGCAGCGTTTCAGGAGCGGTGCAAATCAGCCTTCCAGAAACTGCCTGTATAAGACACTGGTCGTCACTGACCAATACCCCATAGCGCCCTTCGCTGAGGGCTCTTAGCATCAAGGCGTTGGCAATAGAGGATTTACCGGAGCCGGAAGGCCCCATAATCAACACACCCCGATCGCCAATAATGACGGCGGTGGCATGGATCATTTCAGAGGCCATTCGACTTATGCCTCAACTGGTAAAATAGCGATGAACCGCGCGCCGAGGTAATTCTCTGGATTTTTGGGATCGATAATATTCTCAGCATTTAATGTACCGCCATGGGCCTCGATAATCTGGCGGCTGATCGACAAGCCAAGGCCGGAATTTTGTCCGAAAGCCTCGCCCGCAGGACGATCTGTGTAGAAGCGCTCAAAAATACGGTCGATCTGTTCGACGCGAATTCCGGGCCCATTATCCTCAACAAGGATGCGGATTCTGTCTCCCAAATGTTGAAGCGTGACTGTGATGACGCCATTTTCAAGCGGAACAAATGAGCGGGCATTTTCAATAAGGTTCGATACGACCTGCCCTATGCGCAAATCGTGGCCAACGACAAAAAATCCTTTTCGGTTGCTAGGCAGCTTATCGACTACGAACTCTATGCGCGTGTCTTTCTTGTTGCGCCGGACCTCTCGCGCTGCAACCACCAGATTTCCCAAAAGGAATTTGAGGTCCACATGTTCGGAATCTTCACGGGCAAGTTCGGCATCAAGCCTTGAGGCATCGGAAATATCGGTGATCAAGCGGTCAAGACGGCGCACATCATGCTGAATGACATCCATCAAACGTTTGCGCGATTCGTCGTTCTTGGCCAGGGGCAAGGTTTCAACAGCGCTGCGCAAGGATGTGAGCGGATTCTTCAGCTCGTGACTGACATCAGCGGCAAAGCTCTCGATCGATTCAATCCGCGCATAGAGCGCATTGGTCATGTCACGAATCGAAGTTGAAAGATGCCCTATTTCATCCTGCCTTTCGGAAAAATCCGGGATTTCCTCGCGGTTTTTCACCCCGTGACGAACGCGATCAGCAGCGGCGGCAAGCCGACGCAATGGATTGGCAATGGTCGAAGCCAGAAACAGCGAAAGGATCGCCATAACCAGAGCGGCGACCGTGAACACACGGATAATCGCATAGCGTTCACCCTGAACGATCTTGTCAATATCGCCGCCTTCGGTCGACAAAAGTAAGACGCCAAGCACGGCGCGGAAACGCTGGATCGGCACGGCGACCGAGACGATCTGCTCGCCTTTTTCCGTCATGCGCACAATTGTTGCCGGCTGCCCCGTCAAGGCTTTGACGATTTCCGGATAAGACGAGCCATTACCACCGGGCAATTCCTGATAAATCGGCAAATCGCTTCGGCGCAAAAGCCGTGTCATGCGATTGGTAAAGCGCTCGAAAAAACTGGGCTCTTCGCCATCAATTGGCGGGAGATCGTAGCGAAGAACCTGACCGCGTGAATAAAGATGGCGAGAGTCCAGCAGAAGGTTAGAATCCCTGTCATAAATGCGAGCACGGGTACGGGTGGGTGAAATCAGCCGGCGCAACACAGGCGCGACACGCTCAGGATTGATAGGGAAATCCAGATTATCAAGAACGTCAGGCGTAGGCGTGATGCTTTGGCCAGCCTGGAGTTCAAGCAATTTTTCCGGGTCAATCGCAATGGAATTTGTGTCTACCGTTGCCGATGACGCAATTGCCCCGGCAATAATTTCGCCTTGAGTCATCAAGCTCTCTACGCGCGCATCAATCAGCCCGTCACGGAACTGATTGAGATACATGATGCCTGAAAGGAGCACGGCCAAACCGGCAAGATTCAAGAAAAGGATGCGCCGCGTCAGGCTCGAGAAAAGATAATTGCCAAAAACCCGATTAAGCGGCTTGAACAGTCGACGCAAGGCAACAGAACGCTTACGGCGCATGACGGCGCTCTTGCGCGTAATATTGCCGCCTCGCAGTTCGGCTACCATATTTGCCTCAAAACATCAGGAACGGGTTGTCTCATCGCACTCATATCACGTCGAGACAACCGGATTTTATAGCCGATTATTCGGCTTTGAAAGCAAGCATTGCCTGCTATCACGTTTCGCGGAAGCGATAACCAACACCGTAAAGCGTTTCAATCATATCAAAGTCGTCGTCAACGACCTTGAACTTCTTGCGCAGACGCTTGATATGGCTATCGATCGTGCGATCGTCAACATAGACCTGCTCGTCATAAGCAGCATCCATCAATGCATCGCGGCTTTTTACAACGCCGGGGCGCTGCGCCAGCGAATGCAGAATGAGGAATTCAGTGACTGTCAGCGTGACAGGCTCTCCCATCCATGTGCAGGTATGGCGCTCCTGATCCATTACAAGCTGACCGCGCTCAAGCGATTTAGCCTGGACGCTACCGGGCTTTGCGGCGCTTTCGCGCGCCGCGACACGACGCAGTACTGCTTTCACCCGCTCAACAAGGAGACGCTGTGAAAACGGCTTGGTGATAAAATCATCCGCGCCCATCTTCAAACCAAACAGCTCATCGATCTCATCATCCTTCGATGTGAGAAAAATGACCGGAAGGTCTGACTTTTGACGCAAGCGGCGCAAAAGTTCCATGCCATCCATGCGCGGCATCTTGATATCGAAAATCGCAAGGTTAGGCGGACGTGCGGTCAGGCCATCCAGCGCCGAGGCACCATCTGTATAGGTCTCGACGCGATAACCTTCCGATTCCAGTGCGATGGATACGGATGTCAGAATGTTGCGGTCGTCATCAACGAGCGCAATAGTCTGCATTGCGGGTACTTCCCTCATGCCCTGCCTTCCTGTGTGGTTCAAACCTGTGCGCTTGTGCCGGACAAATTAGGTACAAAATGTGGCACAGATCGCAAACCTTGTCATCCAATCACTTTTGCAGGTGTTTTTCGCAGGTAAATAAGGCTGGGGTGATTGACCAAAATTAAACCGATTTAAAAAAAATTAAAATCTTTAAATCGATTAAACATTTGAAACTGTTTGATTTTTCTGCTTTTGACCAATTCTAGTCGCATTCTGCGTTGAACATGTGGAATGAGATTAACCAAAAGTTTGACCCATGCACCTTCTTTAAACAATGGCGGACAGATGACTAGAGAAATCGGCATCCACAACGCGGCACTCGCGCTCGGCAACTCAGGATTCAAGGACGTTTCGGCGGTCTATTATAATCTTGGAACCGCAGAACTCTATGAGGAAACCTTACGCCGCAGCGAGGCTGTTTTAACAGCTCAAGGTGCGCTTGTGGCCCGCACAGGACAGCATACCGGTCGCTCGCCCAAAGACAAATTCGTTGTCCGCGACACATCGACGGAAAACAATGTCTGGTGGGACAATAATTCCCCAATGTCGCCAGAAGCTTTCGAATTGCTCTATGCCGATTTCATGGAGCAGGCAAAGGGCAAGGAACTCTTTGTACAGGATCTCGTTGGCGGCGCCGATGAAGACTACAAGCTCAATACACGCGTCATTACCGAGTTTGCGTGGCACTCGCTATTCATTCGCAATCTCCTCATTCGTCCGGAACCCTCTGCTTTGGCCGATTTCGTTCCGCAGATGACGATTATCGATTTGCCGTCCTTCCGTGCCGACCCAGCGCGGCACGGGACACGAACGGAGACTGTGATCGCTGTCGATTTGAAACGGCTTATCGTTTTAATTGGCGGCTCGGCATATGCCGGTGAGATGAAGAAGTCGGTATTCACGGCACTCAACTATATTCTGCCAACAAAAGGCGTCATGCCGATGCATTGCTCGGCAAATGAGGGGCCGGACGGCGATACAGCCGTATTCTTCGGGCTTTCCGGCACTGGCAAGACGACACTTTCGGCTGACCCGACCCGCACCCTGATTGGCGATGATGAGCATGGCTGGGGCGAACATGGCGTTTTCAACTTCGAAGGCGGCTGCTACGCCAAGACGATTCGCCTCTCTGCAGAAGCTGAACCGGAAATTTTCGCAACGACACAGCGGTTTGGCACTGTTCTGGAAAATGTCGTTCTGGACGACAAGCGCCAGCCCGACTTTAATGACGGATCGTTGACCGAGAACACGCGCTGCGCTTATCCGCTGGACTTCATTCCAAATGCATCAAAAAGCGGCAAGGCGAGCCATCCAAAAAATATCATCATGCTCACCGCTGATGCCTTTGGCGTCATGCCACCCATTGCCAAGCTCACGCCTGCACAGGCCATGTATCACTTCCTTTCCGGCTATACCGCCAAGGTTGCTGGCACGGAGCGTGGGGTAACGGAACCGGAAGCAACATTCTCAACCTGCTTTGGCGCACCATTCATGCCTCGGCACCCTTCGGAATATGGCAATCTGCTGCGCCAACTCATCGCTGATCATAATGTTGATTGCTGGTTGGTGAATACGGGTTGGACCGGCGGCGCCTATGGTGTTGGCAAGCGCATGCCTATCAAGGCAACGCGGGCACTTTTGTCTGCTGCTTTGGATGGTTCCTTGAAGAATGTCGAATTCCGCACGGATCCGAATTTCGGTTTTGCAGTGCCGGTTTCTGTGAGTGGTATTGATAACGCCATACTTGACCCGCGCTCAACATGGGCAGACAAAGCGGCCTATGATGCGCAAGCGAGCAAGCTTGTCGCCATGTTCATCCGTAACTTCGACAAGTTCGAAAGCCACGTCGACAGCGATATTAAAGCCGCTGCCCCACACACGCCGGTTGCTGCGGAGTAAGTTCCTCCCCCTTTGAAAAATCTTAGAACCCCGCCCTGTGCGGGGTTTTCTTCGTGATGCGGGGCAACTCGGCAATGGTTCTTCCAGAGAATCAAAGTTTAGGCTACCAATCTGTCATGGAAGAAAGCCGCAGCCGCATAAAAATCAATAACCGAATCTGGATCGACGAAAACGATCTGGAGGAGAATTTTATTCGCTCGGCAGGTCCCGGTGGCCAGAATGTCAACAAGGTCTCCACCGCCGTTCAGCTACGCTTCTACGCTGTAAGAGCTGGCTTGCCTGAAGAGGTTTTGGCGCGGCTGATTGCACTTGCTGGTCAGCGGGCAACCAAGGATGGCGAAATACTGATTGAAGCAAATCGCTTCCGCACCCAGGAGCGCAACCGACAGGATGCGCGGGAGCGAATGGTGGCGCTGATTGCAAAAGCTGCCGAACCTCCGCCACCACCGCGCAGAAAAACCCGGCCCACAAAGGGTTCAATAGAACGCCGACTGAAAGAAAAGTCGGGCCGTTCCGGGGTTAAAAAGATGCGCGGGAAGGTTCAAGGCGATTAATTGGGATCAATTGGCTCATTACCGCGTTATGGTTCGGGTTCAAATCATCCTTTCCAAAGCAGGTATGAAATGTCACAACAATGCCTGTCGATTTGAACAATCAACAAGGAGCCAGTTATGGGACTATTTGATTTCGTAAAATCCGTAGGTAAGAAAATCGGTATTGGCGATGAAGAGCCTAGCGCCGAAGATCTGAAGAAGGAACTCGATTCCCACAAGCTCGGTACCGAAAACGTTGAAGTGGCAATCGAAGGTGACAAGGCAGTGCTCAAGGGCAATGTCACCAATCAGGAGATTCTTGAAAAGGCGATTATCGCGGTTGGCAATTCGCTCGGTGTCTCGAAGGTGGATACGGACGGCCTGACGGTTGATCAAACCACAACCGGTTCTGTCGCCAAGACACCCGTCTTCTATACTGTGAAGAAGGGCGACAATCTTTGGAAGATCGCCGAGTCCCAATATGGCAAGGGTAAGGGCGCGAAGAACACGCTCATTTTTGAGGCCAACAAGCCAATGCTGAGCCACCCGGACAAGATTTATCCAGGTCAGGTTCTGCGTATTCCTGAACTGAGCTAAGCTTCACGAGCTACAAACCCGGCGCATGGCGACGGGTTTGTTTTTTGAGGTGAAAAAATCAATGCTCCTGCTCGCACCGGGCATTCGCTACTTTCCCGACTATTTCAACCAGCAGCAGCAGACTGTCTTGCTGGAAAATGTGCGTGCCGTGGTCGCCGCAGCGCCACTTTACATCCCTGCAATGCCGCGAACAGGCAGGGAAATGAGCGTACGCATGACAAATTGCGGAACTCTCGGTTGGGTTACCGATAAGGAGCGTGGCTATCGTTATCAGGCCACCCATCCGGTCACACATCAACCTTGGCCAGAGATTCCGCAACAGCTGCTGGAACTTTGGCAAAGCATTGGCAACTATCCGCAGCCGCCAGAAGCCTGCCTGATCAATTTCTACTCGGAAACCGCAAAAATGGGTCTGCATCAAGACCGGGATGAAGAGAACCTTGAGGCACCTGTTGTTTCGGTTTCCTTGGGGGACGCATGTCTCTTTCGCTTTGGTGGCACCAATCGCAAAGACGCGTCGCAATCCATCAAGCTTTCAAGCGGCGATGTCGTTGTTCTGGGTGGTGAAGGCAGGCTGGCATTTCATGGGGTGGATCGCATATATCCGGGCACATCCACTTTGCTGAAAAGTACTGGCCGCATCAATCTGACGCTTAGGCGGGTTACAGCTTCCTGAGCGCGACCTCTTCCACAAGGTGATTGTTTCCCTTGCGCAAAATAAGGTCCGCACGGGGCCTCGTCGGCAGGATATTCTCGCGCAGGTTTTTCAGATTGATATTCTCCCATAGACCCTCACCAATTGCTCTGGCGGAATCGTCGGAGATTGTCGAATAGCGATGGAAGAAAGAGCTGGGGTCCCTGAACGCCGTTTCACGCAGACGCATGAAGCGATCAATGTACCATTTGTGAATCTGCTCTTCATCCGCATCAATATAGATCGAGAAGTCGAAGAAATCGGAGACGAATGGCACCATCTTGCCATCTTCCGGCAGATCGCGGACCTGTAGCACATTGATACCCTCGAAGATCAGGATATCAGGCGTATCAACCGTTTGGAACTGACCCGGCAAAACATCATAGGTCAGGTGCGAATAGAGCGGCGCATTAACGTTGCGCTGACCAGCCTTGATCTGCGAGAGGAAGCGCAACACCATCCCGACATCATAGCTTTCCGGAAAACCCTTGCGTTCCATCAGGCCTTTGGCCCGCAGAACTTCATTGGGATAAAGGAAGCCATCCGTGGTCACGAGATCAACCTTCGGACTTGAAGGCCAGCGCGCCAGCAGCTCTTTCAGCACACGCGCCGTGGTTGATTTCCCCACAGCAACCGAACCTGCAACGCCAATGATGAAAGGTGTCTTGAACGCATCACCCGTATTGAGGAACTGGCGGCGCTGGTAGAACAATAATTGACTGGCTTCGACGTGGGCTGAAAGCAGGCGTGAGAGCGAAAGATAAATACGGCTGACCTCATCAAGGTCGATCGGATCGTTCAATGAACGCAGACGCTTGATTTCTTCATTCGTGAGGGTAATTGGCGTATCGGCACGAAACTCCGCCCAGCGTTCTGCGCTGAAAAAATGATACGGAGAAAATTCGCCAGGTGCCAATTGATCCACGACGTCGCCTTCCACAGCTATGGTCGCCTGCCTGCCGCTTGCCGGGCCCGTGAACATGGTCAGTCCTGCCCCCGCGCAGCTTTTTCCTCAAGTCCGGTCTGACTTGTCCGCTGTTCCAACTCTTGCAGAACCTCATTGAGCTTGACGCCAGAAATTCCAAGGACAACCAGCAAATGATAAAGCAAATCCGCACTCTCGGAAACAACGCCATCCCTGTCGCCGGAAACTGCCGCGATGACTGTCTCGACTGCCTCTTCGCCAAGCTTCTGGCTGGCTTTGCCAATACCCTTGGCGTAAAGGCTGGCTGTGTAGGATTTAATATCTGTGGAGCTGGCGCGCGCAGCAACGATCCGTTCCAGATCTGCCAAGGTGAATGCAGTCATCAAAACTCTCCAATCAACGCACGGGATCCAGCCGCATCGGGATTCCTGCCGCCGCCATATACGCCTTCGCTTCCGCAATCGTATAGGTTCCGAAGTGGAAAATGGATGCAGCGAGCACCGCCGATGCATGCCCTTCCTTGACGCCTTTGACCAAGTGATCGAGGTTTCCGACGCCGCCGGACGCAATGACAGGCACCCGAACGGCATCCGCAATGGCACGGGTGACCGCTAGGTCATAGCCAATCTTTGAGCCGTCACGATCCATAGAGGTCAACAGGATTTCGCCCGCACCAAGATCGACAACTTTTCGGGCAAACTCGACGGCATCAATGCCCGTTGCATTGCGGCCGCCATGGGTGAAAATTTCCCAGCGATCTACTTCATTGCCAGTTGATACTTTTTTGGCGTCTATTGCCACGACGATACACTGATTGCCGAATTTGTCCGCCGCCTCTGCAATGAAGTCAGGATTAACAACCGCAGCCGTATTGATCGAAACCTTGTCGGCGCCCGCCAGCAGCAATTTGCGTATGTCAGCGACGGTGCGCACACCGCCCCCAACTGTCAGCGGCATGAAACATTGCTCTGCCGTGCGGGCAATAACGTCGAAGATCGTCTCACGATTGTCCGATGATGCCGTGATATCAAGGAAACAGAGTTCATCTGCCCCTGCGGCGTCATAGGCTTTCGCCGCCTCGACGGGATCGCCAGCATCAATAAGGTCAACGAAATTGACGCCTTTTACGACACGTCCATCTTTCACATCCAGACAGGGAATAATGCGTATTTTCAAAGTCATGCGACGTGCTCCCGTGCCTGCCGCAGCACATTCAGCGCTTCTTCAGGATCAATGCGACCATCATAAAGAGCGCGACCTGAAATAGCGCCCTCAAGCTTGCGAGCGTCCGGCATGGTCATGCGAACAATATCGGCAATCGAGGCGAGACCACCTGACGCAATGACCGGAATGGAAACGGCTTCTGCAAGCTGTAATGTCGATTCCCAGTTAATACCGGCGAGAATGCCATCCCGGTCGATATCCGTATAGATAATCGCGGCGACGCCAGCACCTTCGAACTTTTTTGCAAGCTCGATGACACCAAGTGTTGATGCCTCTGCCCAGCCCTCGACAGCAACTTTGCCGCCCTTGGCATCAATGCCGACAGCCACTTTGCCCGGGAAATGTTTGCAGGCTTCGACAACAAGTTCCGGATCACGCACAGCAACTGTCCCCAGAATGACGCGGGACAGGCCCTTTGCCAGCCAAGCTTCAATATGATCAAGGGTTCGGATACCGCCACCGAGCTGCACCGGATTTTTTGTGGCTTTGAGAATCGATTCAACAGCCGCGCCATTGACCGATTCACCAGCAAAAGCGCCATTGAGATCAACCACGTGAAGCCATTCAAAACCCTGATCTTCAAATGCCTTTGCCTGCGCGCCCGGATCGGTATTGTAGACCGTTGCCTGATCCATATCGCCAAGCTTGAGCCGGACACATGTCCCGTCCTTCAGATCAATCGCCGGAAAAAGGATCATTTTAGCCCCACTATCCACAAAAAAGAACATACATTGAACATTCGCCGTGGGGGAAACCTGCAATACGCTGGACTCTGTACAGCAAAAAATTTAACAATCAGAATCGCTTAGACAAAAAGCCGGGATTCCGCCCCGGCTTTTTGAGCCCAGTACAACAGAGTATGCCGTGGGCGATAGGGTATGACCTACAGAGTGCAAAAAGCATAAAGCTATGAGCACGTCAACATGTCCTAGAATTAGTCGGCATCTCATTTCCTCCCAAGGAGATAGATAATGGCATTTTTTTCAGACTCACAAGCAATAGACATTTGGAAGGCAAAGTGGCGAGGTGATTCTGTTCAGTCCCTCATATCTACATACGGAGAAAATCCTTTCCGCTTTTATGAGGTTTGGATGGAACTTCGGAATGTTGGGACCAGACTTCTGGCGTTTGAGGAGCTAAAGGTTGAAAATCCTCAGTTGGCTGCAAAGACCAATCCTGAACCACATTTACCTAAACGGCGAGTTGTAACAATGCGTCATTTAGGTAGCGATGAAGCCTATTCCAATCCACAACTAGGGTTTCCATTTTAAAAAATTCGCTATTAGAGCCAGGCCCAGAGCTTGGCTCTTTTCCGGGTGAAACTGCGTTCCGGCCATATTGTCGTTGGCGACGGCAGCGGTCACTGGTCCACCATAATCGGCAACAGCAAGAACATCATTTTCTATCTCCGCATCAAGGAAATAGGAATGGACGAAATAGGCATGTAACCCCTTCGGCCCGGTTTCAATGTCGTCGAACAGCGGATGCGGCCGGGTTAAGCGAATAGTGTTCCAGCCGATCTGCGGGATTTTCAAGGCTGGGTCGGAGGGCACCATCTCGCGGACATCGCCTTTGATCCAGTCGAATCCCGTTGAAATCGTCTTTTCCAGACCACGTGATGACATTAATTGCATACCCACACAGATACCGAGAAACGGCCGGGCTTTTTCAACGGCTACCTCATGAATGGCCTCGACCATGCCCTCTACCGCGTGGAGCCCGCGGCGGCAATCAGCATAGGCGCCAACGCCGGGAAGCACGATGCGATCGGCTGTTCGCACACGTTCGGCATCCGCTGTCAGATCAATGGCCGCATTGATCCCGCTTTCGTAAGCCGCACGCTCAAAAGCCTTTGTGGCCGAGCGCAAATTGCCCGAACCATAATCAATAATCGCAACGCGCATGTTCAATTCTCTCCGCGATGGCTTACAAGCCCGACCATTCCATCAAGCGCTGGCGTCTTGCTTGAATGATAGGACGGCAGATCGGCCTTTGGCGCCGTTTCGCTCAATGGCTCAGCCACAAAATCAGATCCATGGAAATAAGCGATTTCTGCGTCACCCGCAGTTTCTGCGTCAATGACGGCCCGTTGCTCGAAACCGTTGCGTTCAAGCTTTGCATAACGCCAGCGCCGCGCCTCCAGCCCAACGAACAGAGAAAGAAGCGCAGTGATGAGGGTCGCCAGACCCGCTTGCTCCGTATAGTTTCCAACCAGCGAGATGATTATTGTTGCCACAAACACCAATGCGGCCTCAAACCACAGGCGTTGCAGCACGAGCCACGGCACGGGGAAAATGAACCCAAGCCATGCAAATCCGTCACGGATGAAAACCGTGCGGTCGTCATCCCGTTGACCGTTACGTAACTGCGGCGTCAATACAACAAAGCTGGCCATAACTCAGCCTTTCAAACTGCCCTTCGTTGAAGGAATGGCATCCTTCTGCCGCGGGTCGGTTTCTATTGCGTGCCGTAACGTACGGGCCACGGCCTTGAAGCAGGTTTCGGCAATATGATGATTGTTGTCGCCGTAAAGATTGGCGACATGCAGGGTAATTCCGGAATTCTGTGCCAGTGCATGGAAAAACTCCCGAACAAGTTCGGTATCAAACGTGCCAATCTTGGGTGCGGAGAATTTTACGTGCCAGACAAGATAGGGCCGCCCTGACACATCCAGCGCCGCGCGCGTCAATGTTTCATCCATGGCAAGATCGAGCGACGCATAACGGTTAATGCCCCTGCGCTCCCCCAAAGCCTTGGCGATGGCCTGTCCGATGGCAATGCCGGTATCCTCAACGGTATGATGATCGTCGATATGCAGATCGCCATTGGCCTTGATATCCATGTCGATAAGAGAATGCCGCGAAAGCTGCTCCAGCATATGGTCAAAGAAACCGACGCCCGTGGCAATATTGAACGCTCCAGTTCCATCCAGATTGACCGATACGGCAATGCTGGTCTCCTTGGTTGTCCGCTCTACCTTCGCTACCCGTGTGCTGACGCTTGTCATGCCTCTATCCCGCTTGGAGAAATATCTTTAATTGTGGCCTTCTAAAACACGAATGACGAATCTCCAAATGCTTTGATGGCTTAGGGTTATAGACTCATTTGCATTTCGGCGGCGGCGTCATACATAGATGGAACAGAAGGGGTTCGCTGCACTGCTGTAATTGGGGGTACAGGCGAACGCGCTTAAGGAGTTAATATGCAAGAACACAACCCCTCAACCATGTATGGAACCACCATTGTAACTGTCCGCAAGGATGGAAAGGTGGTTATTGCTGGCGATGGTCAGGTCAGCCTCGGCAATACTGTAATGAAGGGCAATGCCCGCAAGGTTCGCCGCATCGGTAAAGGCAATGTTATTGCCGGATTTGCCGGCGCCACAGCAGATGCCTTCACATTGCTTGAGCGACTCGAGTCCAAGCTTGAACAATATCCCGATCAATTGATGCGCGCATGCGTGGAACTCGCCAAGGATTGGCGCACAGACCGCTATCTGCGCCGCCTTGAAGCCATGATGCTGGTCGCCGATAAATCCGTGACACTAGCCCTTACCGGCAATGGCGATGTGCTTGAGCCCGAATATGGCGTGATGGCCATTGGCTCCGGCGGCAATTATGCCTTGGCTGCCGCAAAGGCGCTGATCGATACTGACAAGAGTGCGGAAGAAATTGCCCGCCGCGCCATGGAGATCGCAGCGGATATCTGCATTTTCACCAATTCGAGCGTAACGCTTGAGACACTCGATGCCGCCTGAACCGCAACCCGGCCCCAAATTTCGCTACCGCTTCATTCCGGTTGAACCACGCCACCTGAATATGATTGCGCAATGGTTGGCTGAGCCGCATGTGGCGCAGTGGTGGAACGAAGATCCTGAAAAGGAACTGGCCGATATCACAGATCATATGGATAGTATTTCGGTCGAGCCGTTCATTATTATGCTGGATGACGAACCTATCGGCTATCTGCAAACCTATGATCCACACCTTGAGGACAATCATCCCTATCAGGATCAGCCGGGCGGAACACTTGGGATCGACCTGATGATTGGTGAGCCGGACCTTATCGGCCAAGGGCATGGTGCACGGCTGATCGATGAATTCGTATCGCTCCTTTTCGAGGAAGGCGTGCCCCGCGTGATCGTCGATCCGGACCCGGCCAATAAGCGGGCAATCAGGGTCTATGAAAAGGCTGGCTTTGCGGCATTTGATACGAGGACGTCAATTTATGGTCCCGCCCTTATGATGGCACGGGATAATTTGGAAATTTGGCCCGAAGACGGGCAGGAAGAAACGAGAATCCAATGACAACATTTTCCCCCAGAGAGATCGTCTCTGAACTTGATCGCTACATTATCGGCCAGAATGACGCCAAACGTGCCGTTGCTATTGCGTTACGTAACCGTTGGCGCCGCCAGCAGCTGGAAGGCCAGATGCGCGAAGAGGTCATGCCGAAGAACATTTTGATGATCGGACCGACCGGCGTCGGCAAGACGGAAATCTCGCGCCGTCTGGCAAAGCTTGCCGGCGCCCCCTTCATTAAGGTTGAAGCAACCAAATTCACCGAAGTTGGCTATGTCGGCCGCGATGTGGAGCAGATCATTCGTGATCTGGTGGAAGTCTCTATCGGGCTTATACGCGAGAAAAAGCGTGAGGATGTGAAGGCCAAGGCCCATGTTAACGCGGAAGAGCGGGTGCTTGACGCACTGGTCGGTAAGACTGCCAGCCCTGCAACCCGCGACAGCTTCCGCAAAAAGTTGCGGGATGGTCTGATTGACGACAAGGAAATCGAGGTCGAAGTTGCAGATTCCGGCTCACCAAGTTTTGAGCTTCCCGGCATGCCCGGGGCCAATATCGGCGTCCTCAATCTCAGCGACATGCTCGGCAAAGCCATGGGCGGACGCACCAAGACGGTCAAAACAACGGTCAAGGAGTCCTATGGCGTCCTGATCAATGACGAGTCTGACAAGCTGCTCGATCAGGATCAGATCACACAGGAAGCGTTACGGTCCGCCGAGAATGACGGCATCGTCTTTCTTGACGAGATCGACAAGATTGCAGCCAGAGATGGCGGAATGGGTGCAGGCGTGTCGCGCGAAGGCGTGCAACGCGATCTGTTGCCGCTGGTAGAAGGAACGACCGTTGCGACCAAGTATGGTCCGATAAAGACCGATCATATTCTCTTCATCGCATCTGGCGCATTCCATGTGTCCAAACCGTCCGATCTACTGCCGGAGCTACAGGGCCGCTTGCCAATCCGTGTGGAGCTAAGCGCCCTCACCCGCGATGATATGCGCCGTATCCTGACGGAACCCGAAGCAAGCCTGCTCAAGCAGTATATTGCACTTATGGCTACGGAAGAGGTCACGCTTGATATCACCGATGATGCGATTGATGCATTGGCCGACATTGCTGTTGATCTCAACTCAACGATAGAAAATATCGGAGCGCGGCGACTTCAGACTGTCATGGAACGGGTGCTCGACGAGATTTCATTCAGCGCGCCGGATAAATCTGGAGCAGAATATACTGTCGATGCCAAATATGTTCGTGACATAATCGGGGATATGGCCAAGAACGCCGATCTTTCGCGCTTTATTCTCTAGAACAATTCCAGCAAAAGTGGGAGCCGGTTTAGCAATCGGAATTTCTTAAGAAAACAAAGAGATAGAGCATTGAAGGCGGCTCCGTTTTCGCCGGAAATGCCCTAGTGAAATTGTCCATCAGACACATCAATCAAGAAATCGCGTTGGGAAACCATTGCGATTTCTTCGTTTTAGAGCATCGACTTGAAAAATGGAGACTCGGTTTTCGGATATATGCGTTGCCTGGTTCCCACATCCATGGGTTGCCATGACACCGCAATGGAGGTTTTTCTGGCTTTCGTGTGAACAAGCCGCTATTGCGAGCCTCTGACTGGATTTCTGGATTGATGATGAAACATACCCTGTGCCTTTTAGCAATCAGCTGTGTTCTGCTGTTTTCTGCAACTGCTCAATCCGCCTTGGCTGTGACGGTGGTTCCGGAAGGCAATCGCAATGCAACTCAGCCTGGCGTGCCAGCCGCTTCCGCCAAGCGGACACGCGAGATGAACACGACCTATGAGGCCAAGTACCAGAAAATTTATGGTCTGCTAAAGAGCGACTCAAAGTTACGGTCAAAGATCGTCAGCGTTTCAAGAACCTATGGAATTGACCCGGTTCATGTGGCGGGTGCCCTTATCGGTGAGCATACATACAATGTTGATGCCTATGACCGGTTACAGACCTATTACGTTAAGGCGGTTTCCTATCTGAAACAGGGTCTCAGCTTTGACTATCGGGGCGAAAATATTGGCGACTTCGTGAAACGCCCTCAATTTGCTGAATGCAACAAATTCAAAGACAGTCTACGCCTTTGGGACTGCCGCGAGAATGTCTGGGATAATACTTTTCGCGGCAAGAATGTTGGTGGCACGAGTTATCCTAATAATCGTCTGAGCGCCGTATTCTTCCAACCATTCTATGCAGGCCAAAGTTTCGGCCTTGGCCAGCTCAGCCCCCTCGTCGCATTGCAGATGACGGATATGGTCAACCGCTATTCGGGACTGCCACGTCTTGATGCGGATAATGCAAGTGAAGTCTATAAAACGATCATGGATCCTGATCTGACGCTGCCTTACATGGCGGCAACATTGAAGCACTCAATCGATGTCTATAGACGTGTTGCGGATCTGGACATATCTAAGAATCCCGGACTGACAGCGACACTCTATAATACAGGCGGCGCGGATGCGCGCGCTCGGGCTCTGGCAAATATCAACGCACAGCATGCAGCCAATGGCGAACCCTTGCAAATGCCGGAAGAAAATTATTATGGCTGGCTCGTCAATGAGAAGCTTGATCAGCTCAAGGCGCTTTTTTAGCGGTTAAAGTAAGCTAGATCAATTTTGTCACTTGCGCCTATCTGGCAATAATTTCAGTCTGGCTATGAAAAGGTTTGCGGTTTCGGTGTCCATATCGCCAATCCGCATTGCCAACAGATTGGCAAGTTCTGTAGTAAATGGTGGGAGGCCGCCAGTATCAATGGTCACGCGAGGCTGAGAGATCAGCGCCAGTCTTTGCAACTCCTCCGCCTCATCCCAGATAATATTGAAGTATTGAATGATGCGCTGGAGCTTATCCCACGTCGGCTGACCGCGGCGCCCATGTTCAAGCGCCGAAAGATAGGCGGCAGAAACGCCAATGGCCTTTGCCATATCCTTTTGCGAGACGCCGCGCTCCTGGCGCAAATCCCGTAGCCTTTGACCGAAGGGTGTCATGGTGCTTCGCGCCGCAGACGGACATAAATGGCTCCGGTCCCGCCATGATTGCGCGCTGCATCCTCATAGCCATTGACCAGGATGCGAAAAGCAGGCGTAGAGAACCAGAGTGGAACGGCTTGACGAAGCACACCATCGCTTCCCATCGACGAGCCTTTGCCGGTGATAACAAGCACATGACGCAGCTTGCGCAGATGAGCGCGTTGCAAAAAGCCAAGCAGAAGGCCGTAGGCTTCGCTTTGCGTCAATCCATGTAGATCAATGCGCCCTTCAATGATGACGCGTCCCTTGGCGATTTTCTTATGGGTAGGCTTGTCTATTGGATGGAGCAAATGAGGTCTGGGTGCCGGCTTTGCCGGAAATACCGGTGCCTGTTGTTTTGGCCTTTCCGGGGCAGATGGTTGCTGCTGGTCCGCCTCAACACCATCCTCAAGCAAGAATGTGGGCTTGTCTTTGCCCTTGAGAGGGCGCGCTGTCTTGGCGACCGTTTCCCAAAGTATCCTATCTTCAAGCGTTGCAAATTCTGGAGACATTCTCTTCTTCATTCGGCCGTGCCCAACAGACTGCGAGGCACCAGCGCATAGAAATCCGCATTATGCCGAATGACACCAGCGATCTCGCCAGCTTCAACACCGGAACCGGCAAACAGATCGCCTCGCGCCGGTCCGACAATTGCCGATCCGGTATCCTGCGCAATCATGAGGCGGGAAAAGCCGTTGTCGCCAAATGCCATCAGATCAGGAGCGTGAATATAAAAGGGCGTGCCAAATGTATGGAGAAGCCGATCGACTGCCATTGAGCGTCCTCCCGTGAGTGGCACCTTTGCCGCTGCAATGGGGCCAAGACTTGTCTCATCAACCGCCGCCTCCCTGAAAAAAATGTAGGAGCGGTTATTCCACAAGAGTGCCTGCGCCTCTTCCTGATTATCGGAAAGCCACTTGCGGATGGATTGCATTGAAATATTTTCCGGAGCGATTTCACCGCGATCAAGCAATATTTTGCCGATACCGGTAAAGCGATGTCCCGTCTTGGCAGCATAAGTGATGCGGCGCAGACTTCCGTCTAACATCTTGAGACGAGCAGCTCCCTGGACATGGATAAAGAAGGCATCGACCGGACTTTTCACAAAAGCAATTTCCAAGCCTTGGCCGTCAAGGGCGCCACTTTCAATCATCTGGCGATCAAAATATTCTACTGGTCCTTCCGGTGTCTGGCGGGCAAAAGCAAAATAGGGATCGAACCCCGCTGGACGATTTTTATCGTCAATATCAATCAAGTCCGAAGGACGCCTCAGGAAGGGAATAGTGAATTCCTGCGTTCGAACCGGCGACGCAACAACTTCCGGCTCATAAAATCCGGTAACAAAACCGCTCGGCATAAGGTCGGGATTTATAAAGGCTGGCTGGAACCATTTGGTGAAAAACGCGCGGGCTTGCGCATCCGTTTCAACAATTGTTTCACGTGAATCAGCAAAAATCGGCTCCAACGCTTCGAATGAAATGCCAAGCGATCCTGATTTATAAGGTTTTTGCAGAACGTGATTTGCCGAGCGTTTGAACGCAATGAATGCCTCAAACTGGCTGTCAGCCTCCCAACCGGGGCAATTATCAAAATCCACCGGTTGCAGCAGGGGCGATAACATATTTTCTGATCTCAGATAGGATTAGTCTTCGGCTTCAGTGGCTACCAGCTTCCAGTTTGGATCTCTGGATTTCGTGTCGCGGGCAAAGGTCCACACATCCTTCACCTCAACAACAGCTTCCTTATCGCCGTCAATAACTGCATCATCCTTATCCAAAGTAGCCGATATAAGCTCACTGATGATGCGAACCGTTACGTGAGATTCGCTGCCCTTCATCTCGGCGCCAATAATTTCAGCCTTGTTGATGCCAACGAAAGATGACTGCACTTTCTCTCCGCGGGACTCGCGGTCAGCAATCGCTGAAACAAAGCCATCGAAAACCTCCCGGGACAGCAAAGATTTCAACGTCTTGCGATCACCATCGGCAAAGGACATCACAATCATCTCATAGGCAACCTTGGAACCATCAAGGAATTTGCCCGGTTCGAATGTCGGGTCTGCCGCTTGAATTGCCCGCAATCCTTCATTCAATGGTGTTCCTGGCTTTGCCAAGGTATCAATTTTCTCGAAGTCATTTTCTTTGACTTCACCGCGTCTGGGCAGGGAAACAACATTATCTCCAGCCTTTGCCTTATTATCATCCGCTTCGGATGTTCGCGTATATGGATTGAAAGGCGGGCGCTCGCTTCCGGTGCGGCGGCCAAGGACTTTGCGCAGCTGGAGAAAGATAACCACAGCCGCCACGAAGAAAAAGATTGTTCCAAAGTCCAGATATTCCATATCGCTTGCCACTCATCCAGATGTTCGTTTCCGCTTTCGATCTTTTGTCGAAATATCAAAAACATATAGATTGCCAATTGCAATCATACAAATACTCTTCACGCTTACCTATATAGGCATGAAATTGACACCGGCTATGCATAATAGCTGGATATGTCCTTTGAAAGGTAAAATAGTTTGCGATCTCTCATTCCCCTGCTCCTGTTGGCTCTGCCATTTATGGAAATTGCCGGTTTCATCATCGTCGGAAGCGAGATTGGTGTTCTGGCGACGCTTGGACTGATTATTCTGGCAATGTTTGTCGGTATATTCCTACTTCGACTGCAAGGTTTCGGCCTGATTCAGAAAATACGTGAGGAAACTGCCGCCGGACGCTCTCCGAAACGCGAGCTTGTCCATGGCGTTATGCTGTTTTTTGCGGCGCTACTGCTAATCATTCCCGGTTTCATCACTGACATTATTGGTTTGCTGTTGTTCATTCCAGCGGTGCGGGATCTGGGCTGGCGCTGCATCAGTGACAGGGTCGTCGTCGTAAGTTCAGGAGGCAGGCGCTCTTCCAGTGCTCGGCAGACCCGGATCAAGGAAAATGTCATTGATCTCGACCCGGAAGACTATTCCAGCAAGCCAGATCCCGACTCCCCCTGGAAGTCTGACAAATAGAGCTGCTCGAAATATATGGGACGATAGGATTAGAGCGTGCAGCTTGCCTCGCCAAACAACACATGCTAGCCAGCCACCATTGATTTTCTAGACCGCTACGGCGGATAAAACATAAAAGGTTTCCAGACAATGGCTGATGAGAACGCAGAAAACGGCAATGGCAACGGTGCTGTCCAGTCACAGACCCTGAATATCCTGGCGCAGTATGTGAAAGATCTTTCCTTCGAAAGCCCTGGATCTCCCCTGTCGCTGCGTCCTCGTGACAAGGCTCCGGGCATCAGCATCAACGTCAATGTTAATGCCAATCCTATTGCCGAGAATGATTTTGATGTTGTTCTGACACTTTCTGCGAAAGCCGCGGAAGGCAAAGAAGTCCTGTTCAATGCAGAATTGGTTTATGGCGGTGTATTCCGGCTTGAAGGGTTCCCTCAGGAACATCTTCTGCCATTGCTTTTCATCGAGTGCCCACGCCTGTTATTCCCGTTTGCGCGCCAGATCATCGCGGAAGCAACCCGCAATGGTGGCTTCCCGCCACTCATGATTGATCCTATCGATTTCGCCCAGATGTTCCAGCAGCGCATGGCTGAAGAACAAGCCAAGGCTAAAGTCAGCTAAATTCTGGCAAATGAGTTATTGGAACCCGGGCTTTGTCCCGGGTTTTTATTGCGCTTCAATGCGCGCGTTCCAGATGGCTTTTTCACCAAGCTTGGCTACAAGCGCAGCATGCGCTAGCTTTTCCGCTTCGCTTAGCCGAGATGGCAAGGCTATCTTGCGTTGGGCGACGACAATCGCGGTTGTTTGCCCAGCATCATTGCGGCCACCTGATTGTTCGGCAACGGTCAGGCCAAGCGCGGTTTGTTTGCCGCCAATCAGCTCAATATAAACCTCAGCAAGCAGCTGCGAATCAAGAAGCGCGCCGTGCATGGTGCGATGGCTATTGTCGATGCCGTATCGCCGGCACAAAGCATCAAGCGAGTTTGGGCCCATAGGATGCTTGCGACGCGCCAGTGCCAGCGTATCGACAACGCGATCATTGTGGATAGGCGGGTGTCCGAGCCGGTTCAACTCCGCATTGATAAATCCCATATCGAAGGTCGCGTTGTGCGCGATCAACTTTGCGCCGTCGATGAAATCGAGAAAATCCTGGAGAATTCCGGCGAAAAGCGGCTTGTCGAGCAACTGCTCATTGCTGATTCCATGGACCGCCAGAGCCTCAGGGTTAACCGCTCTTCCTTCAGGGTTGATATAAACGTGAAATGTGCGCCCGGTCGGAAATCGGTTAACAAGCTCTACGCCGCCGATTTCGATGATGCGATCATCCAGCCGGTCGAGGCCTGTCGTTTCCGTATCAAATATAATTTCGCGCATGGAATCACCTTTCGTGTAAATTCCACGACTTCACCAGCTCTTGCAAGGGCGCAAGATCATTGCATGGGTGTACTGACTACATATCCACCAGTGAGTGAATAATTCTTTGAACATCCTCGCGCGCGGCCACAAGCCCCTGACTTGTATCAATGATAAAGTCTGCGCGGTTGCGCTTTTCGGCGTCCGGTACTTGCCTTGCAAGTATGGCATCAAGCTTGTCAGCCGTCATACCCTCGCGGCCCAGCACTCTTTCCCGTTGTATCTTTTCCGGTGCCGTTACGACCAATACCTTATCGACCCGGTTTTCTGCCCCGGTCTCGAAAAGCAAGGGAATATCGAGGATTATCAGTTTGGCCCCGCGATCTTTTGCTTCCTGCCGAAACCTCAACTCTTCGTTACGTACAAGCGGATGAACGATCTTTTCCAGCCTTTGCAGTGCCTCCGGCTTGCCCATGACGACTGTCGATAATTTTACCCGATCCACTTCGCCGTCTTTGGTCGTACCTGGAAATGCCTGTTCGATGAGAGGCGCAGCCTCCCCTCTATAAAGCCGGTGCACCGTATCGTCAGCCGAATAGACAGGTATTCCTGCATCAAGAAACATTTGGGCCGTTGTTGATTTACCCATACCGATTGATCCGGTCAGACCAAGGACAATCATCATGTCTTTCCGCCATTCATGTCAGCGAGAATCAAATCACGCAGTTCCGATGTCACTTCCGGACGGACGCCAAACCAATGTTCAAATCCCGGCACCGCCTGATGCAAAAGCATGCCGAGACCATCAACAGTTTTCAATCCAACCATGCGGGCAGCCTTTAATAATGGTGTTTCAAGCGGCACATAAACAATGTCCGTTACCAGCGCATCGCGTCTTACATCCGAAAGATCGATTGATAGGCTTTCCTTACCCTCCATCCCCAAGGACGTCGTGTTCACAATGAGTGTGGCATCTTGAAGAAGCTCCGGCACGGCAGTCCATTCATGCGCGCTAATGCCGGAGCCAAAACGGTCGGCTAATTCTTCAGCTCTTGTCAAAGTCCGGTTTGCGATGCGGATATCTGTTAGCCCACGCTGCTTGAGAGCATAGATAATTGCCCGGCTCGCACCGCCAGCGCCTAGAACCAGCGCAGTCTTTTGCCTGTCCCATCCCGGGCTTCTGGCATCGAGGTTTGCTAGAAATCCATAAGCATCAGTATTACCGCCCCGAAGCTGTCCCCCTTCAAACCATAATGTATTGACAGCCCCTATCTCTTCAGCGGCCGGTTCACGCGTTTGACACAAGGCAAAAGCCATTTCCTTGTGCGGAATGGTGACATTGCCGCCGACATAATCATTTTCCTGCAATCCATTGAGAAAATCAGCAAGGTCTTCCGGGGCAACTTCGATAGCCTCGTATGAACCTTGCAGTTCATATTTCCGCAGCCAGTGACCATGAATCAAAGGCGAACGGGAATGTTTGATCGGAAATCCTGTTACGAAAGCTTTACGCATCAATAGCCCCCTCCTTGCGTAGTTCCGCAAGGAGCGGCAGGAGAGGAAGCCCTATAATGGTAAAATAGTCTCCATCTACCTTTTCAAACAATTGCACCCCCTCACCTTCGAATTGATAGGCGCCAACACTCTGCATTGCCACGGAGCCGACACGAGACAGATGGCGGCCAATAAATTCTGGCGTAAGCTCTCTCAATGTCATTCGTGCTACCGACACATGTTTCCAAAGAATAATGCCATTCCTGCACAGAACCACAGCACTATTGAGGTGATGCGTTTGACCGGAGAGTTTCAGCAATTGGCGGCGGGCTGCCTCCATATTTTCCGGTTTATGTAATACTTCATCGCTAAGGGACAATGTTTGATCCGAGCCAATGACCAAGGCGGAAGGGTTACGCTCGCTGACATCAATGGCTTTTGCTTCGGCAAGGATCAATGCGACCTCCTCCGGTGTTACGCCGCTATTATAGAGAGGTGCTTCGACTGCCCGTTCATCTATGTCCGCAGATTGCGCCGTGAATTGCACCCCGGCATTCTTCAGGATCATTGCGCGGAATGGGCTTTTGGAGGCGAGGATAATATCCATGCTTTTCTCTTATAGTGTGAGCGGCTATCGGCTTTGTGCCCGCAAGGCGAGCACGGCGGCGGCGGTTTCTTCAATTGAACGCCTCGATACATCTATCATTGGCCAATTGTGCCTGTGACAGATTTGGCGGGCATAGGTCAATTCTTCGATAATATTTGCCCTGTCCAGATAAAGATCTGCATCAAAGCCTTGCGTTGCGCCAAGGACGCGGTGTTGACGAACCTGAGAAATCCGCTCTGCCGAGGCGACCAATCCCACGATCAGCGGCTTTTTTGAGTTTAAGAGTGCTTCAGGTACCGGAACTCCAACAATAATGGGCACATTGACGGTTTTGATACCCCGGTTTGCAAGGTAGATGCTTGTCGGTGTTTTTGACGTTCGGGAAATTCCAATCAAAATCACATCGGCTTCTTCTATATCCAGCGGTAACTGCCCGTCATCGTGCTCCATCGTAAAGTTGAGTGCATCGATCCGCTGAAAATACTCGGCATTCAACACATGCTGCGCCCCTACCCTGCGGCCAGCAGGTGCGCCAAGATATGATTGAAACAGCGTGAGAACAGGCTCAAGTACGGAAACGCAAGGAACGCCAAGCTCGGCGCAACTACTGTCGATCATTGCAGCAAGCCTTTGATCCACAATCGTATAAAGGACGATTCCGGGTTCTGCATCGATTCCCTCAAGTACTTTTCGTATCTGCTTTTCGGTTCGTATAAGCGGATAAACATGCTCAATTGCCCTTGCGTGAGCGTATTGGGCTGATGCAGCACGACCCGCCGCAATGAGAGTCTCTCCGGTCGCATCAGAAATCATGTGAAGATGAAAGTAGTTTACTGGTTTCGTCACAGAAATTTCCATGTCCTGTTGATGAATGGGGACAAATAGACAGAACTTTCCAAAGAGATGGCAGCCATGTGGATAGTTGGCAAGTCATCCACAGTTGGCCCACCTGTGGGGAACTTCACCGTTCAAATCCGGACATTGTGGATTGTTGCGACTTTTCGTCTGTTATTCAAAGCTTATTCACAATCAAGTTGAAGCCACGGACAGGTTAAATATATGAAGTTAATCATGAATTTTCCTATCCACAGACGCTTGCCCAAAGTGTATTAATGTTTTCCTGCCTAACACGTTTGATTGTTTACTGTGGGAAATTTCTGACAATGTGTTAATTCCCGCTACTAACAGACTCTAAGAATCAGAAATCCAAAATAGATCTGAATTTCTTTTTTAAGAAAGGCCAAGGAGAGGGATCACCTAATGACCGATCGCAAAGTGATGAAAGTCTTGAGAGGTGAAACTGTTTTTCCACCTCCAATCTGGATGATGCGACAGGCTGGCCGCTACCTTCCCGAATATAGGGAAGTGAGAAAGAACACCGGGACTTTTCTTGATCTGTGCTATTCGCCTGATCTCGCAGTCGAGGTCACCTTGCAGCCAATTCGCCGTTTTGGTTTTGATGCTGCAATTCTATTTTCTGATATTCTTGTCGTTCCGCACGCGCTTGGTCGTGACCTTCGTTTTGAAGAGGGTCGAGGACCATTGATGACGCCAATCGATAAGGATGGAATATTCTGGCTGGAATCTGACGGTGCTGCAGACAGGCTGGAGCCGGTCTATGAGACGGTTCGTCTGCTAAGACAACAACTGCCTGCTGAAACCACTCTCCTTGGCTTCTGTGGAGCTCCTTGGACGGTAGCGACCTATATGATCGCCGGCCACGGGACGCCAGATCAGGCTCCAGCACGGCTGTTTGCCTATCGCGAGCCTGAAGCCTTTAAAAAGCTGCTTGATGAACTCTCCGATGTTTCGGCAGAATATTTGATCCGCCAGATTGATGCCGGGGCAGATGCAGTTCAGATTTTCGACAGTTGGTCGGGTGTGCTTGATGAAGCCTGCTTTGAAGCATTCTGTATCGAACCTGTTGCGAAAATCGTCAAAAAACTACGCGCCGTGCATCCTGATGTTCCAATTATTGGCTTTCCAAAGGGAGCTGGAGCGCTTTATACCAATTACAGGCAGCGTACCGGCGTGACGGCGCTCGGACTGGACTGGACAGTCCCGCTTTCAATGGCTTCCTCGCTACAAGGTGATGGTGCAGTTCAGGGAAATCTCGATCCGCTACGTGTTGTTGCGGGCGGAAAAGCAATCGATGCCGGTGTTGATGCAATTCTGGATGCGCTCGGCCAAGGGCCACTGATTTTCAATCTCGGTCATGGTATTACGCCGGACGCACCCGTATCTCACGTTGAACAGATGATTAATCGCGTACGTTTGACGCCAAGATAGGAAAAAGGTCTTGACTAATACATCAGATACAAGTCGCAAAATTCCGATTTTGCCGCGTTTGATCATGGCTGTGATTGCTATTGCAGCGGCTGGTCTGGTTCTGATTTATCCAGATAAGGCTTATCTTTGGGTCAAGGCAATTCACGTTATTGCGGTTATATCCTGGATGGCTGGTTTGCTTTATCTGCCGCGCCTCTTTGTTTATCATTGCGCTGCCGAGCCCGGCTCTCATCAGTCTGAAACGTTCAAGATTATGGAAAATCGCCTTCTTAAAGCGATTATAAGTCCGGCTATGGGACTGACCTGGCTTGCAGGGCTGTGGCTGGCTTGGCAAAGTCAGGCATATCTGGATGGTTGGTTTCATGTAAAGTTTTTGGCCGTTATTCTCCTATCAGGCGTAAATGGCTATTTTTCAAAGGCTGTTCGGCTATTTTCAGAAGATAGCAATGAAAAATCTGCGCGTTTCTGGCGCTTGATGAATGAAGTACCTACATTACTAATGGTTGTCATTGTCATCATGGTCACTATTAGGCCATTTTGATTCATCATAAAAACAACAGTCTTATATCAATAGGACTCATGAAACCTCTTGCCCTTGGCTGGTCTATTAGCTAGATAGGGGCTCTTCCTACGGAAATACCGCCATAGCATATCCGGCCATTTCATCATGGCACTGCATTCAGGCATCGTCATTTCCCTTCCCCATTTCAAACAACAAGAATTAGAGTTCCGCACACATGCAGGAAATGAAACTACAAGAACTTAAAAACAAAACCGCGGTGGACCTTCTGGCTTTCGCGGAGACGCTGGAAGTGGAAAACGCCAGCGTCATGCGCAAACAGGAATTGATGTTTGCGATCCTCAAAAAACTTGCTGCGCAGGAAGTTGAGATCATCGGCGAAGGTGTGGTCGAGATTTTGCAGGACGGGTTCGGCTTTATGCGTTCCGCCAATGCGAATTATCTCCCAGGCCCCGATGATATCTATATTTCCCCATCGCAAATTCGTCGCTTTTCACTGAAAACCGGCGACACTGTTGAAGGTCCGATCCGTGGCCCAAAAGAAGGTGAACGTTATTTCGCGCTTCTGAAAGTTAATACCGTCAATTTCGAAGACCCGGAAAAGATCCGTCACAAGATCCATTTCGACAATCTGACACCGCTTTATCCAAATGAACGCTTCAAGATGGAGCTGGAGAATCCGACAACCAAGGATCTTTCCGCCCGTGTTATTGATCTTGTAGCACCTCTTGGTAAAGGCCAGCGTGGCCTGATCGTTGCCCCGCCTCGGACTGGTAAAACTGTTCTCTTGCAGAACATTGCCCATTCCATCACTGCAAATCATCCCGAATGCTATCTGATTGTTCTGCTCATCGATGAACGTCCTGAAGAAGTGACGGACATGCAGCGTTCTGTGAAGGGCGAAGTTGTTTCTTCAACATTTGATGAGCCGGCATCCCGTCACGTACAGGTAGCGGAGATGGTAATCGAAAAGGCAAAGCGCCTTGTCGAACATGGCCGCGACGTTGTTATTCTGCTTGATTCCATTACACGCCTTGGCCGTGCCTACAATACGGTCGTGCCATCATCCGGCAAGGTTTTGACCGGCGGTGTTGATGCCAATGCCTTGCAGCGTCCAAAACGTTTCTTTGGTGCCGCTCGTAATATTGAAGAGGGTGGTTCTTTGACCATCATCGCTACGGCATTGATCGACACGGGCAGTCGTATGGATGAAGTTATCTTTGAAGAATTCAAGGGTACAGGCAATTCGGAAATCGTGCTGGATCGTAAGGTTGCTGATAAGCGCATCTTCCCGTCAATGGATATTCTCAAGTCTGGTACGCGTAAGGAAGATTTGCTGGTTCCGCGTCAGGATTTGCAGAAGATTTTTGTCCTGCGTCGAATCCTTGCTCCGATGGGAACAACCGATGCAATCGAATTCCTTATCGACAAGCTGAAGCAGACCAAGACCAACAGCGACTTTTTCGACAATATGAACACTTAAGAGGCGGATTGCAGCAGGGTTTCAAGCTCTGCTTCCGTCTCAACTGGTGGAAAACAGACAAACCCGCGGCAGAAAAATGCTGCGGGTTTATTTATTGTGACCTCGCCGCCACCAGGTACAATTTCTATCTTCTGGTCTTTGTCATATTGCACCCAAAGATCAATTCGCCGTGGATCAGCTATGTGATCTGCCACTTTCATCAAAGGATGATCTTTGTCTGGCGTTACGATCACGAGCTTGATCTGCTCAGCTAATAGGCTTGCACTGTTCAGTATTCCCGCCTGCCCATATCGCTGCTGTAAAACGCGGCCAAGTGCATTTTCCGCAATACGTATTGTACGCACTCGTAGCTCTTCATCACCGGTTACAAGCGCCAATCGAGCCAATGCCTCAATAATCTGACTGGTAGCGCTTGGTATAGCTTCATCCTGATCGCCCCGAACCCGAATGATAGTATCGGTGCTGTCATTGGCGCTGAGTGAATAATCGCCACCATCCGTTTGATGCCACGTATCCAGCATTTTCATCCAGTGCTTCGCATCATGAATGTAGGCATTATCCTGTGTCGCCTGATGCAGTGACAGTGCTGCATTTATCATCGCTGCATAGTCCGCCGATAAGGCTGGAAACAAACGTGAATCAGAAAGAACTGAGTGCGGCAGTCGTCCGCTCGCCATCGATTCGGAAACGGAACGATATGAATCTGCCGCCAGGCCTACCCACTCGTCCCTTGCAAGCGCTCTTCCAGCCTCACTGAGAGCTCGGATCATCAATCCGTTCCAATCCGTCAATGCCTTATCATCGCGGCCGGGCCGAACGCGGTTTTCCCGGACGGCGAAGAGCTTCTCCCTTTTCTCCTTCAAAACCACTTCCGTCGCGTCATCCAAAAGAGGAATTGAGTTAAGGCGATTTAGAATCGTCTTGCCTTCCCAATTACCATTTTCGCTAACGTCATAGATTTTGCGAAATTGCTGAAATTCATCATCTTCTGGAATATCTTCGCTTCGCCAAAGATAGAATCGGCCTTCTTCGCCTTCACTGTCGGCATCCAAACTGGAGGCAAACCGCCCGTCCACAATCATCTCACGCTGAAGCCAAGCTACAGTTTCCTCGATTCGGACCCGGAACAAGTTATTTTTCGTCTGGCAATAGGCATAGGTTGCGTGTCGAATAAATTGCGCATTGTCGTAGAGCATCTTTTCAAAATGCGGGACAAGCCATGTATCATCGACTGAATATCGGGAAAGGCCACCGCCAAGGTGGTCATAAATTCCACCTTGAAGCATAGTCTGTAATGTTTTCAGAAATATATCGCGGTGGCTGCTCTCTCTCTTTCGAAGCCAGGAAAGCCAAAGCGTGTCCATAAAAGGCGCACTTGGAAATTTGGGCGCGCCGGAAAGACCGCCTTTAACGGGGTCCATTGCTCCATAAATATTGGATGCGAATTGATTGAACAATGCAGGATCAAGCTCGGTGCGTTCTGTTTTGGCGTCCAGCCGTGCGCTAATATGCTGAGTTAAAGCAGCAACGTTTTTTTCGACGCGCTGACGATCATTGTGCCATATTCCGTTGACTGCGCGCAGAACATCAAGGAACCCGGGTCTGCCATAATGCGAGTATTTGGGAAAATAGGTTCCTCCCCAGAATGGCTTTCCTTCAGGGGTTAGAAACATCGTCAAAGGCCAGCCACCCTGCTCGCCCATTGCTCCGAGTGCAGCCATATAGATCTGGTCGATGTCGGGCCGTTCCTCCCGATCAACTTTAATATTGATGTAGAGTTCATTCATCAGTGTAGCTACTTCAATGTCTTCGAAACATTCGTGAGCCATGACATGGCACCAATGACATGCCGCGTAGCCGACCGAGAGCAAGATTGGCTTCTTCGTGGAAATGGCTTCATCGAGAGCTTCCCTGCCCCATGGTCGCCAATGAACCGGATTTTCGGCATGTTGCCGCAGATATGGACTGGATTGATTGCCCAATAGATTGGCCGCTTCATACATGGATCGCTACCTTACTCTTTCGCAACTACCTTAAGAAGGTTATCAAGACCGGAAGAGTGAATTTGTCATTTGCACACCGCCTGGCAGTTGGCTCTCATTCAAATGTCAAATTCGTAAACTTCATCAGACATATGCTTATTGGTCTTGTTGATTCTGACATTCGCTAAAAGTGGGATCGATATGGGATGCGAAGGTTAGAATAGACCACGAGTGTAGTAGGAAATCAGCAGAAATGAATCATCAATTTGAAGAGACAATATTTGCATTGTCGAGTGGGCGCCTCCCTTCAGGCATAGCAGTTATTCGCATATCCGGCCCCCAGACTCGATTCGTTATCGAAACGATTTGTGGTAAGCTACCAGAGCCAAGGCATGCAAAATTTAGTTCCTTCACAGACACAAGTGGCGAGCTGATTGATCGCGGTTTGGCGATGTTTTTTCCTGGTCCGAATAGTTTTACTGGCGAAGACTGTGCTGAACTTCATCTTCATGGCGGCAAGGCTGTTGTGGACGCGATGATTACAGCGCTCTATCGCTTTGAAGGCTGTAGAATAGCGGAAGCTGGCGAGTTCTCTCGTCGCGCTTATTCAAACGGAAAGTTTGATTTAACCGCTGCAGAAGGACTTGCTGATCTTATTGCCGCTGAGACTGACAGCCAGAGACGTTTGGCTTTGCAAATATCCTCAGGGGCGCAGGCAAAACTCTACTCTGGTTGGCGAACGGATTTGATAAGTGCACGGGCGCTTATAGAGGCCGAGCTGGACTTTGCCGATGAGGCAGACGTTCCAGGCTCAGTTTCTGACTTGGTATGGAAGGAGATGGCCGAGCTTTCCACTCGTATCGACAAACATGTACGTGATGGAAAACGAGGTTCTATTATCCGTGACGGATATAGAGTCGTTATTATAGGTGCGCCAAATGCAGGAAAGTCGAGTCTGCTAAACAAGCTGGCAGGAAGTGACGTAGCAATCGTCTCCGACGAACCTGGCACGACGCGCGACTTGATAGAGATCAAACTGGACCTTTCCGGCATTACTGTTTTGATTACAGATACTGCTGGTATCCGCGATATTGCAGGTGCAGTAGAATTGATAGGAATAGAAAGAGCACTTGACCGAGCACAATCAGCGGACCTCATTATTAGCGTGACTGATATTTCCAACCCCGTGACTATTGATGTGCCCTTGACGAAAGAAATTATACGGGTTGGCCTGAAGGCTGATTTGGTCAACGATGCGGATATTTTTAATTACGATCTGATCATATCAACCCACGCAAATCTCGGAATCGAAGAACTGCTCATCCTTCTATCCAAGAAAGCCGAGGAAGCGGCAGGTAAAGTCTCGGATCCGTTGCCAACCAGACGCAGACATATGGAATTGCTGAATGAGGCAAATCTTGAGATATGTGCTGCAATTGAAGAAACGTCTACACCGTTGGAAGTTCGTGCAGAGTACTTACGACGCGCCTCCTACTCCCTGGGTCGGATAACGGGCGATGTTGATGTTGAAGATATCCTTGACGTAGTGTTCTCCCAATTCTGCATTGGCAAATGATTCACGTGAAACATTTAATTGTGAAATCTATCTTTTTGAAAATCGGACGCCTTTTTACGGACTAAACATCAGGATATAGCGATGGGATGTTTCACGTGAAACATTGATCGTTGGCTTATACTTGACTCGTAGCGCAGATTTGACCATCAAGAGTTCAAATCGAATCCAGAGAGACTTGCATCGTGCAGAGATCGTTTGATGTCATTATTATAGGTGGTGGGCACGCGGGCTGTGAAGCCGCAGCAGCATCGGCACGCCTTGGTGCCAACACGGCTCTGGTTACGCATCGCGCGGATACGATCGGCGTGATGTCATGTAATCCTGCCATAGGTGGGCTAGGCAAAGGCCATTTGGTCAGAGAAATAGATGCATTAGATGGTCTTATGGGACGAGTGGCCGATGCCGCAGGCATCCAATTCAGGCTGCTCAATCGTCGCAAGGGACCTGCTGTCCGTGGACCGCGCACACAAGCAGACAGAAAACTCTATCGCCTTGCTATGCAACAGGCGATTGGCGAGCAAGCCAATCTCACTGTGATAGAAGGCGGCGCGAACGATCTCATCTTGGTCAATGGTCGTGTGGCTGGCGTTCAATTGATGGATGGTCGTGTGATCGACTGCGCAGCAGTCGTTCTCACAACAGGAACATTTCTGCGCGGGTTGATTCATATTGGCGAGAAGCAGATCCCCGCTGGCCGGATGGGAGAAGCCCCTGCTCTTGGCCTATCCGACACACTTCTTCAACTGGGTTTCGCGCTTGGGCGATTGAAGACGGGAACGCCGCCGAGACTGGATGGAAAGTCCATAGACTGGAAGAGTTTGGAAACGCAAGCGGCGGATGAAAATCCTCTGCCTTTCTCCTTAATGACGGATTCAATTACTAACCCTCAGATATACTGCGGCATCACCAGGACGACATCCGCCACGCATGAAGTTATAAGACAGAACATTCATCGGTCTGCAATGTATTCTGGTTCGATTGAGGGGATAGGTCCACGTTATTGCCCTTCCATTGAAGATAAGATTGTAAAATTCGGCGACCGCGATGGCCACCAGATATTTTTGGAGCCAGAAGGTTTAGATGACGATACGGTTTACCCCAATGGTATCTCGACATCATTGCCGGAGAGTGTTCAACTGGACATACTTAAAACAATCCCTGGCCTTGAGCAGGCAATAATGTTGCAGCCCGGCTATGCGATTGAGTATGATTTCATTGATCCGAGGGAATTAGATCGAACCCTACAAACTCGTCGGGTTGGTGGGCTTTTCTTGGCGGGGCAAATTAACGGTACAACTGGCTACGAGGAAGCGGCGGCGCAGGGACTTCTTGCTGGTCTTAATGCAGCCCGTCTCGCCGGTGGGTCCGATCCGATTATTATGCAACGTACGCAAGCCTATATCGGCGTGATGGTGGATGATCTTACTTCGCGCGGTGTGAGTGAGCCTTATCGTATGTTCACATCACGGGCGGAGTTTAGATTATCCTTGCGCGCCGATAATGCTGATGAACGCCTCACCCCTCTTGCTGAACAGCTCGGTCTCCTGGGGCCAAGTCGTACAGTTCGCTTTAAGCAGCGCACGGAGGCCCTCGATCAAGCCCGAGCCTTGGCCAAGGAATTGACCATTACACCAAATGCCGCTGCGGACGCAGGTTTGCGCTTGAATCAGGATGGTATTCGGCGTTCGGCTTATGATCTTATGGCTTTTCCGGATATTGATCTGCAACGATGCAAAGATATTTGGCCTGAATTGAACAGTATTGAACTGCGCGTGGGTGAAGCTCTTGAAATTGAGGCTCAATATGCAGTCTATCTTGAGCGGCAAAAGAGTGATGTGGCAGCGATGCATCGGGACGAAATGTTGATTATTCCTTCAGAGATTGATTTTGAATCCACGGCCGGCTTGTCGAATGAGTTGAAGCAGAAATTGAAACAGCGGCAACCACGTTCGATCGCGGAAGCACAGAGAATTGATGGTATGACGCCAGCGGCCTTGGCTCTGATCATTACTCAAATAAGACGCAGCGCGTCACGGAATGCAGCGTGACCGCGGAGAAAGAAAAAACTATTCAAAAAATTCTTCCACATGTTTCACGTGAAACAGTGGAGGATTTGTTTGCATTTGAGACTCTTTTTAGAAAGTGGTCAAAAGCAATAAATTTGGCCTCCCCCTCCACTCTCGATCATTTATGGGAACGCCATATTATTGACAGTGCACAGCTCTATTCCTTTGCTTCCGAAAAAAAACGCTGGCTTGATCTTGGCTCTGGCGGTGGATTTCCAGGTGTGATTCTTGCAATTTTGATGAAAGAATCGTCCGATCAAAGAATTGACCTCGTTGAAAGCAATTCCAAAAAGGCTGCATTCTTGCGGACAGCAGTCGGTCAAGTTTCTGCTCCAGCGACTGTGCATGCAGTCAGAATTGATGCTGTTTGGGATAAGATTACAACCCCTGACATCGTTACAGCACGAGCCCTTGCCTCTTTGAAGGGGTTGTTTGAACTCGCTGAGCCATGGTTGACGACCGGGACAACAGCACTTTTTCAAAAAGGTCGGGATTACCGCCGTGAAATCGATGAAACTCGTGACGGCTGGACGTTTGATCTGATAGAACATAAAAGCGTTGTCGATAAAGATTCTGTTGTTTTGCAGATAAGCAATCTTCGAAGACTTTAAGAACCGCACCTAGATCCGATTGATCGACGAACAGTTTTGTGTTCAGGAAAAGTCAATGAACAACCAGACTCGTATTATAACCATAGCAAATCAGAAGGGCGGAGTGGGGAAAACTACGACCGCAATCAATCTGGCGACTGCGCTTGCCGCGATCGGCGAGAACGTTCTCATTGTCGATCTCGATCCGCAAGGAAATGCGAGTACAGGCCTTGGTGTTGATCGGAAAAGCCGGGCTATATCATCCTATGATGTGCTGATGCAGACAGCCACCGTGGAAGAAGCCGCGGTACCGACGGCTGTCCCCAGCCTCTCATTGATTCCATCCACCTTGGATCTTTTGGGCGTTGAAATGGAAATAGCCAATGCAGCAGACCGCGCAACACGGCTGCGAAAGGCTTTTCGAGGCAATTCCGCGAGCTCAGCCTTTACCTATATCCTTATTGACTGTCCGCCTTCACTTAATTTGTTGACCATGAATGCTATGGCAACGGCCGATTCTGTTCTGGTCCCCCTACAGTGTGAGTTTTTCGCTTTGGAAGGCTTAAGTCAGTTGCTTGAAACAGTCAGCCAAGTTCGCGCTTCGCTTAACCCTGCCCTGACAATTCAAGGTATTGTTCTTACCATGTATGATGGGCGTAATAATCTGGCGACTCAGGTTGTTGATGATGTGCGATCATTTATGGGTGACAAGGTTTATCGGACCGTTATTCCGCGTAATGTCCGTGTTTCAGAAGCGCCCTCATATGGAATACCAGCTATTCTTTATGATCTGAAATGCGCTGGCAGCCAAGCCTATCTGCAATTGGCATCGGAAGTCATTCAAAGAGAGCGCCATTTGCGCGCCGCCTAATCGATTCGTGAACGAAACATTTGAGAGCCTGTTACAATGAATGAAGATCTGTCAAAGAAACGCTTGGGACGTGGCCTTGCAGCATTGATCGGTGAGATGGACCGGGTGCCAGATGAGGTTGCGACTCCTGTCGCTACTCTGGATAGGCAAATTCCGATTGAATTCATTACGCGTAATCCTCGCAATCCTCGCAGGATGTTTACAGAAAGCGATCTGGAGGATTTGACAAATTCCATTCGTGAACATGGAATCGTGCAGCCAGTGGTTGTCCGTTTGGCCAAGGATTCAGCTGACAGATATGAGTTGATTGCAGGTGAACGCCGCTGGCGCGCGGCGCAACGGGCAGGCCTCACAACAGTTCCTGTTATCATTCGTGAGGTGGATGATCGCGTTGCTCTTGAACTTGCGATTATTGAAAACGTACAACGTGCTGATCTTAATCCGTTGGAAGAAGGCATGGGATATCAACAGCTTATCGATGATCATGACTATACTCAAGCTGATTTGGCTCAGGTAATCGGCAAGAGCAGAAGCCACGTTGCAAATACGCTTCGGCTGTTAAAGCTACCAGAACCGGTTCGTGACATGATCACCAATGGTTCCCTTTCCGCCGGGCATGCACGTACATTGATCACTGCCGACAATCCTGCTGCCTTGGCCGACAAGATTGTCCGTGACGGCCTGTCGGTCCGCCAAGCAGAGGCATTGGCTCAAGGTGAGAGTGGAAAGCCGCAGGCCCCTAAAGCGAAGGCCCCCGAGGAAAAGGATGCTGATACGCAAGCGCTTGAGAAGCTGCTTTCGGACGTGATGGGCATGCGTGTTACGGTTAATCATCTCAACAAGGGTGGCGATGTGCGTATTCATTACACAACGCTTGAGCAGTTGGATGAGATCTGCCAGCGTCTGCAAAACCGCGCCAAATGAGGCGGCTTGGCCTGATATAATTTGCGTTGTGAATCAACGCATATTGGAGCGCCCTGCCCGCGCGGCTTCTGCCACCAAAGCGATCATTGTTTGTCGGATGATTGGAACGGACAGGGCGGCATTACGTCGGCTCTCAAGCACAGTCTTTTGTAACCGCTCGATTGCCTTGGCGCATGACGCAGTTGACCACCGTTGAAGTGCTGTTTCCATCAGCTTTTTTCTTGCAAAAAACACGGGTGGCCGCGCTGATGCGACCATCGACGCCGCATTTTTATTCTCGGTTTCCATGCCGTAACGGAGCGTTTGTAACGCTTGAAACTGCCGGATTGCGGAACTAAGGATCAAAAAGCTTGGACTACCCGTATTCACGACCCGATCAAAAGCTGAAGTGAAATCAGCGAGATTGCCTGTGATCATGGCGTCGACGATTGTGTCGTAAGACGTTGCGCTTACATCACCTATGATATCTCGTACATCGTCGATTGTTATGCGCTCTTTACCATAGGCATAAAGGCAGATTTTTTCCAGCTCGGCACGGGTGGCAAGCCTGTCGCCGCCAAGACTTTCTTTAAGAAGATTGCGTGCATCCAAAGCGATCTGCAGCCGGTTCTTCGTCAGCATGTCATCAATCGTGCTGTCGATCCCACGCGCATCATCACTATAGCAGGGCAGTGCCATCGCGCTCGCACTCTGCTCGACAATGCCGCGCAGACCGGCTCCTTTTTTCAAATCACCAGCTTCGATAAGGACGAAGGTCGCAACCGGCGGATTTTTCGCCAGATGGGAGACAGCATCTGCCAAACCTTTTTGGCTGGAAGCGTTTCGCACCCATATGAGCCTCTCCCCACCGAACATTGAAATTGTGTTGGCTTCATCGGATAGTCGCCCCGGTTCTGCCTGCACACTATCAGCATCCAGTCGAATAACGGCAAAAGGATCGTCTTTAGAAAGTCCGGTCATAGTAATGAATGTATCGGCTCTTTCGCTGACCAAGCCTTTGTCGGGTCCGTAAAGAAGCACGATCGGATAGCTCCGATCCAACCGCTTCAGAAACGAATCTACTTCATGAGCTTTTTTCTGTGCCATGGGATAATCGTTTAGCTATTTAGCCGGACATTGCAATTGTCATTCCATTTTGGATCAGAACGGCTGGGACGATTCAAGCTGGAGACATGTCAACTGACAGGCAGGCATGTATTCGAAATCAATGGCTTGAAAGCAAAAAGGCCCAGGTAAACCTGAGCCTTTTGATCTTCGAACAACTGGAGCGGGAGAAGGGATTCGAACCCTCGACCCCAACCTTGGCAAGGTTGTGCTCTACCCCTGAGCTACTCCCGCATGTGCCAGTTTGTCTTGCGAAGCGGGTGCTATATGACCCAAGCGCAGACCAATTGCAACAGGGAAAATCGGACTTTCTTTCGTTATCCGTAAAATTTACAAATTATGCCTCGAAGTGTCCGGGTTTCGCTTGAGGCAAACTCATCAAGCATTTAGACAAGTCTCGGAAAGAGCATGGTGGATGTGAGGAGGATGCAAATGCCAAAATCGTACGAGCAACTGATGCAATTTATCGATGATCTCGGCATCGAAGTCTCGACGGTCCGCCACGCTGCAGTTTATACTGTTGCAGAAGCTCAAGCCTTGCGCGGGAAAATTACCGGCGCGCACACAAAGAATCTCTTTCTTAAAGACAAAAGGGACAGTTTCTTTCTGCTGACTGTCGATGAGGAAGCAGAGGTGGACCTGAAAACCATCCATACGAAAATCGGCGCATCAAGCAGGGTTTCATTTGGGAAACCGGAAAAGCTGATGGAATATCTGGGTCTGGTTCCTGGCGCTGTCAGTGTCCTTGGCGTCATTAATGATGCGGGTCACAATGTGAAGCTTATCCTTGATGAAAGCCTGCTTCAGCACGAAACCATAAATGCTCATCCTTTGACCAATGAGGCGACGACATCGATACGTCCAGACGATCTTTTAAAGTTTCTCAAAGCGACCGGGCATTCGCCTTTGATCTTGAAAATTGAAGGTTAAGACCCGAACTGAGTGTTCTAGACATGCCGGCATGTCGGTAGTTAACTCATCCCAAGGTGACGGAGAATTTTATGAGCAATATAGATAATCCGTTTAGCGGCGGGCATGGCAGTGGTTCAGCGTCTACCACGCTGACATTCGGTCCCAATGATGCACCTGCACCGGCAGGCAATGTCATCAAGGACACGACGACTTCTGCCTTTCCGGTCGATGTTATTGCTGAATCAAAAAAGCAGCCGGTCCTGGTTGATTTCTGGGCTCCGTGGTGTGGCCCTTGCAAGCAGCTGACGCCAATACTTGAAAAGGCGGTGCAGGAGGCTGGTGGCCGCGTCAAGCTCGTTAAAATGAACATCGACGATCATCCGGCCATTGCCGGGCAATTGGGCATTCAGTCAATTCCCGCCGTAATCGCATTTTCAGATGGAAAGCCTGTAGACGGTTTCATGGGCGCCTTGCCCGAATCCAAGGTGAAAGAATTCATTGATAAAATCGCCTCGCCGGATGGCGGCCGTGATGAAGCGATAAAGGATGCCCTTGCCGCCGCCACTCAGATGATTGAGGCGGCTGACTTTGAACAGGCCGCACAGATTTATTCAGCAGTATTAGGTGAAGTTCCCGATCATGTCGCAGCGCTTGCAGGTCTTGCAAACTGCCTGATTGAACTGGGCGATATTCAGGCTGCACAGGCAACGCTGGAGTCGGTTCCGCCTGCCAAAAGAGAAGATTCCGGGGTACGAGCAGCGCAAGCAAAAATTACCTTGGCCTTGCAAGTAGCCGAGCTTGGCGATCCGTCGGTCCTGGAAGCACGTCTTCAGGCCAATCCGGCGGATCATCAGGCAAGGTTTGATCTGGCGATGATCCTCAATGCAAAAGATCAACGTGACGAGGCGGTCGACCATCTTCTCGCCATCATGAAAGCAGATCGTAACTGGAATGATGACGGTGCGCGTAAGCAGCTTTTGCAGTTGTTTGATGCATGGGGAGCGGGAGATCCGGCTTCCATGAGTGCCCGCCGCAAACTATCCTCGCTGCTGTTTTCCTGAGAAGTATTGTATATAGAAAACAGGTTGGGGCCCGGAGCAAGTTATGCAAGCTGGAAATGTTCGCTATCGTACGCTGGAGGATATTCCGGAAAGCGTTCCGATTTTCCCTCTCACGGGCGCATTGCTGCTGCCAGGTGGACAATTGCCGCTCAACATTTTCGAACTTCGCTATCTTGCGATGGTAGATGCAGCCCTCGCATCCAAGCGTATTATTGGCATGATCCAACCACGCCTTGATCAGAAAGAAGAAGATGGAGAGGAACTGAGCGAAATCGGCTGTCTTGGAAGGATAACTTCGTTCGCCGAAACAGGTGATGGAAGAGTGTTGATTACGCTTCAAGGTATTTGCCGTTTCCGGGTTTTGAAAGAACTCGCCACCCGCACGCCTTTTCGTCAATGTAAGATTGCGCCTTTGCGAGCAGATCTCGACGAGGCGGATGACAGGGAGGTGGACAGAGCTGCATTGCTGCGTGTTTTCCGCGCTTATCTTGATGCAAACAGTCTTGAAGCTGATTGGGAAGGCATATCAAAAGCCGGCAATGAAACGCTTGTTAATGCGCTTGCCATGATGTCACCCTTTGGCGCGGCGGAAAAACAGGCTTTGCTGGAAGCTACGGATTTGAAAACCAGAGCGGAAACCTTGATTGCGATTACCGAGATAGCTCTTGCGAAAGATCAGGATGATTATGAATCAAGTCTGCAATAGGACTCTCCATGATAGAAGCTGATCGTGAAACACCCATTGACCGCAAATTGCTGGAGCTTCTGGTTTGCCCCTTGACCAAGGGACCGCTCACCTATGACCGGGAAAAATCTGAACTAATATCCAAGAAGGCGCGACTTGCTTATCCGGTGCGCGATGGTATCCCCATCATGCTTCCCTCCGAGGCGCGGACTCTCGAAGACTGACGCTCTCGCATATATGTTGTCGACGCACTATATGAGGCCATAAACACCCTACCAGGAATTGTGATGGCCAGAAATAATCAAACGGCTGACTGGGCTAACCGCCTGTCGCCTTCAATAGCTGAAATTGAGTCCTTGGCGATTGAAGCCTACGCACATTTGCCTGAAAGCTTCCGAAGCCTGTGCGGCGAAATCACAATGCAAGTTTCCGAATTTCCCGATGACCAAATCGTTGAAGATCTGGGGCTCGAATCACCTTTCGATCTCATGGGTCTTTTTGAGGGCAATGGTATTGGCGAACGTTTTTCGTTGCAGACAGGCGAGCAGGTTAATCGCATAACGTTGTATCGGCGGGCTATTCTTGATTATTGGGCGGAATATGAAGAGGCGCTCGGCGATATTGTCACGCATGTCCTTATCCACGAAATCGGACATCATTTTGGATTGTCCGATGAGGAGATGGAACGTATAGAGGCGAGCGTCGAATAGTTATTACAGGGGATAGCCTTGACCGCCGATTACTCAACGCCATACGCGCTATATGACAGCCTCAAATCCGCGTGGAGCAAGGAAAGCTCGGCCTCCTGGTCGGCTGAAAACCCCGCCAAAGGCCAGTGCAGCGTAACATCGCTTATTGTGCAGGACATATTTGGCGGCTCGATCCTCAAGACGAAGACCTATGGCGGCACTCACTTTTACAATCTGATTGATGGCGTTCGCTGGGATATGACCATTAGCCAGTTTGATCGGCCCATTCCGTTTGAGGACAGACCAGCCACGCGCGATGAAGCCATGGCTGATACGTCAGAACCGCAATATCGGGCGCTCAAGCGTTGGCTGGGTGTTTAGTAATCACTTAGCTGTGTTGTGCCGGGTATATAGTCAACGCCATCGACATCTTTGACCACAGCCTGCCCGCATTGCATGATGCCGGTTACAGAGTTGAATGCATAGGTCGGTGAACCATAAATGTGCCAGCCCTTGTTAAGAGCGGCTGTTACCTTATGGCAAAAGCTCGCATCGTCGGGGGCAGTCAAAAATCTGTAGAGTTTCATAGTGAATTCCCATTCTAGCGCTTATCTGATTTGTGCTAATTTGATTGATAGATTGTTTCAACTCTTGCCAGCAATTTTTGTGCGGCTTCAAGATGCATCCGCTCCACCATCCTGCCATTCAAAGAAATTGCGCCCTTGCCTGCATTTTCGGCAAGGTCGAAGGCTTGGACAATAGAACGGGCATCACTCACTGCCTCGGAACTGGGAGTAAACGCCTTGTTCGCCGGTTCAATTTGCGATGGATGGATCAGGCTTTTTCCATCAAATCCCATTTTGAAAGATTCGCCGCATTCACTTGCAAAGCCGGACATATCGTTAAAGTCGTTGTAGGCGCCATCAATAATATCAAGATGGCCGGCTTTGGCGTACAGCAGAATCTGCATGAGCCAGGGAGTAAAAAACTGGCGGCCCTTTTCCAAGGCTGTTCCGGTTTCTTTGGCAATGTCGTTCGTGCCGATCACAAAGCAATCAAGCCTTGAAGTTGATCGAAGACCAAGTTCGGCAATCTCATCGGCATTGATGATGCCGCGCGCCGTTTCGATCATCGCCCAAAGACGCACATCTTCTGATGCATCGGTTTCTTCCAGGACTTCCGCCACACCGGTCACATCCTGCAGATTCTCTACCTTGGGCAGAAGGATCGCACTGGGCTTACAGGCGCGTGCTGCCAGAAGATCTTCGCTACCCCACTCGCTGGCAAGATGATTGATACGGATGATCCGTTCAGCTTTGCCTGGAGGATTGGCTGCAAAGTAGTCGCGCAAGGCCTCTCTTGCATCTTCCTTGGCCTCGGGCGCGACCGCATCCTCCAGATCGAAAATAATCGCATCGGCATTCAGCGACGCGACCTTTGCCAATGCTTTCGAATTGGATGCGGGAACATAGAGTACGGATCGACGCGGACGGAAAGGCTTGCTCATAACAACTTTTTGCCCCGAAGAGGTTTGCAAGGCAAGAGGTGGAATTTGGCAGGCATAAAGTGCCACAGGCGAAAAGCTTTTATTCATGACGAAGCTGGTGTAAAGCCAAGAATAGTCTCTTACCTACGCACGGACTTTACAGGCAGCTATCATGGATAAATTCACCCAGCTTACGGGCGTGGCCGCTCCACTGCCCATTATTAATGTCGATACCGATATGATCATCCCTAAGGATTATCTTAAGACGATCAAGCGGACCGGCTTGGGCACCGGATTGTTCGCAGAAATGCGTTATAACGAAGATGGCAGCGAGAATCCGGACTTTGTCTTGAACAAGCCTGCTTATCGCAACGCGCAAATTCTTGTTGCTGGTGACAATTTCGGTTGCGGTTCAAGCCGTGAGCATGCCCCTTGGGCATTGTTAGACTTCGGTATTCGTTGTGTCATTTCGACAAGCTTTGCTGACATTTTTTATAATAACTGCTTCAAGAACGGTATTTTGCCGATCCGGGTCAGTCAGGAAAATCTTGACAAGCTCATGGACGACGCGCAACGTGGTTCAAATGCTACGGTTTCGATTGATCTTGAAGCCTTGACCATCAAGGGACCGGACGGTGGATCAATCAGCTTTGAGATCGATGAGTTTCGCCGCTATTGCATGCTCAATGGTTTGGATGACATTGGTTTGACGATGGAAAAAGCATCGAAGATCGACAGTTTCGAAGCGTCCAATGCGCAAGCGCGCCCTTGGGCCTGACCATTTCTAGGTATTCTCAAAAAGCCCGGTTTTTTGCCGGGCTTTTTGATGTCTGACAGGTGGGCATATCCGCGATGGGATTTAAGATAATTTCGCAAACCGCTTTTCTTCTTTGCTCAAGTTGCGCTAAGTACGCGCCATCCTGACACGAGCCAATCACATAACGAGGTTTCCAGCATGGCATCGAAAAAGCTTTTCCTTCTTCCTGGCGATGGTATCGGTCCCGAGGCAATGGCCGAGGTCCGCAAGATCATTGCCTATATGAATGCCGAGTTGAAAAGCGACTTTGAGCTGGACGAAGGTCTGGTCGGTGGCTGCGCTTATGATGCCCACGGAAAGGCCATTTCCGAGACAGACATGGAAAAGGCATTGGCATCGGATGCGGTGCTGTTCGGTGCTGTTGGCGGTCCAAAGTGGGATAGCGTTCCCTACGATGTCCGCCCGGAAGCCGGTCTGCTGCGCCTGCGCAAGGATATGGAGCTTTTTGCCAATCTACGCCCAGCCATTTGCTATCCTGCGCTTGCCGATTCATCTTCCCTGAAAAAGGAAATCGTCGAAGGTCTGGATATTCTCATCGTGCGTGAGCTGACTGGCGGCGTGTATTTCGGGGAACCGAAGGAAATTCGTGACCTTGGCAATGGACAGAAGCGCGGCATTGATACTCAGGTTTATGATACATATGAGATTGAGCGCATTTCCGGAGTGGCCTTCGAACTCGCCCGGACGCGTGGCAACAAAGTCACCTCAATGGAAAAGCGCAACGTCATGAAGTCGGGCGTCTTGTGGAATGAGGTTGTTACTGCAACCCACAAGGCAAAATATTCGGATGTCAAACTCGATCATATGCTCGCTGACGCCGGTGGCATGCAGCTTGTGCGCTGGCCCAAGCAATTTGACGTCATCGTGACAGACAATCTGTTCGGCGATATGCTTTCTGATATTGCTGCAATGCTGACAGGTTCTTTGGGCATGCTGCCCTCAGCCTCGCTGGGTGCGCCAGACGGTAAGACAGGAAGCCGTAAGGCTCTTTATGAGCCGGTACACGGCTCTGCGCCGGATATTGCCGGTACTGGAGCGGCCAATCCAATTGCGATGATTGCATCTTTCGCCATGTGCCTGCGTTATTCGTTCAATATGGTGGCTGAAGCGGACCGGTTGGAAGCGGCTATTGCGGGTGTCCTTGATGACGGAATTCGCACGGCTGACATTATGTCTGACGGTATGACGAAAGTCGGTACTGTCGAAATGGGCGATGCAATTCTTGCGAAGTTCAAATCTCTGGCCGTCTGATACATGGCGGCTGAAATAAAAAGCCCGGCGCGAGTGATCGCGCCAGGCTTTTGTTTTTGTGAGGATGCTATTTTACGTCATCCAGATCGGTATCTTTTGTATCACGGACGAAGAGCAGGCCGATGATCAGTGTCATCGCGGCAATGACAATCGGATACCAGAGACCGTAATAGATATCGCCCTTGGCAGCACTCATCGCAAAGACTGTTGCCGGGAGCAGGCCGCCAAACCAGCCATTGCCGATATGGTATGGAAGGGACATGCCTGTGTAGCGGATACGGGTCGGGAACATTTCGACCAATATTGCTGCAATCGGCCCATAAACCATCGTCACATAAAGGACGAGGACAAACAGAATGGCGATAATCATTGTCCAATTGACCGCGGCCGGATCTGCTACCATTTTAAATGCACCGGCTTTTGGCACGGTATAAACGGTAACTTCTGTTGCACCTGCCGCCTCTTGAGCGGTGATCAGCTTATCCTTCACCGCTTGATCGACAGGCACAACCGTCTTTTCGCCAGCGCGGATCGCGGCTGCGTCCAATGCCAGTTTTGGATTGGCTGCAACCAGAGCATCAAGCTTGCTGTCTGCAACCTTTGCAGGATCACGAACCAGCGGATAACCAGCATCCTGAAGCGCAAGATTTACGCCCTTCTTGAATGCGCCGTCTTTTGCGGCCGCATCGGCACCAGCCGCCGTGACATCAAAAGATTCGATTGTTTCCGCGCCAATTTTGACAGTTGCAGCCGTTCCAGCAGGGGCCGTTGCTGCAATGTCGTAAGGGATTGAATTCTTGGCCAGGAAGTCAGTTGCGATATCGCAGGATGTGAGCGGCTTTCTTGTGCCAACCGGGTTGAACTGGAAGTTACAATCTCCAGGTGCCGCAGTCACAGCTGCACGCAAATTCTGCTGAGATACGGCCAGCGCTGGATTGGCGGCCCAAGTCAAGGCCTTGAACAGAGGGAAGTAGGTAAGAATGGCAAGTGCCAGACCAGCCATGATGATTGGCTTGCGTCCGATCTTATCCGACAACCAGCCGAAGAAAACAAAAAAGCCAGTGCCGAGCAGAAGCGCAATGGCAATCATGATATTGACGGACTGCCCGTCAACTTTCAGGACGTTCTGCAGGAAGAACAGAGCGTAGAACTGACCTGAATACCAGACGACCGCCTGGCCGGCTGTAAGACCAAAAAGCGCCAGCAATGCAATCTTTGCATTCTTCCATTGTCCAAAGGCTTCAGACAGTGGTGCCTTTGATCCCTTGCCCTCTTCTTTCATCTTTTTAAAGGCTGGCGATTCGCTAAGCGACAAGCGGATCCAGACCGAAACGCCTAGAAGAACGAATGACAGAATGAAAGGAATGCGCCATCCCCATGCGGAGAACGCTTCTTTCGTCATCGAATTCTGGATGATGAGGATGACGATAAGTGACAGGAAAAGTCCGAGCGTTGCTGTCGTCTGAATCCAGGATGTATAGAAACCGCGGCGGTTGCTTGGTGCGTGTTCAGCAACGTAAGTCGCAGCACCACCATATTCGCCGCCAAGTGCAAGACCTTGAAGCATGCGCAAAGCGATCAGAATGATCGGAGCCGCGATGCCCCAGCTTGCGGAACCGGGCAGAATACCGACCAGGAAGGTCGACAGACCCATGATCAGGATTGTGACAAGGAAAGTATATTTGCGGCCGACGAGATCGCCGATACGTCCGAAGACCAGCGCACCGAACGGACGAACGAGAAAGCCCGCGGCAAATGCAAGCAAAGCAAAAATGTTGCGCGTTGCTTCCGGATACTCACTGAAGAAGGCGGCGCCAATAAAGACAGCCAATGAACCGTAAAGATAAAAGTCGTACCATTCAAAAACGGTGCCGAGAGAAGAAGCGAAGATCACCTTCTTTTCTTCCCGCGTCATCCCCCGGCTGGTGTCGCCGGCCACAGTAGTGGATGCCATTTCTATTCCTCCCAGAAAACAGCAATTAAGTCCCAAGTTCAAAGATATATGTTCAGCCCAAACCTGTTTTCATATCCCCATTATCGATACTTGTGCGCGTTCGTTTTGCTTAGCTTGCTTGCTATTGCAGACCACGCGCTGGCGAATATCCTTGCGAATTTCTTCCCCCAAGTTCATACAACCCCATGCACCGGTCAATTGTTGACTAAATATTGAAGAAAGCAAAGCCCGTAACTTATGCCATATGTCTAAAATTGTGCGTAACACGACATATTCTTGCCGGTTAAAGATGTAATTGACTCTTTTCGGAAACCGCGTACAAGCACAAGCGGACTAGGAGAGCTCCAGCGTGCACAGCGAATCAATATCGCTATTTTTGCTCAACCGTTCCGGCGCTATTGCCGGATGCGTTGGCGTGCCTGCTTTCCAAACCAAAATTTCGGCCAAAAAACTCTCGAAAACGACCACTAAAACGGTCTGATTTCCCTTGGCCTGCTCGCCCCCTCCCGAGCCCGGCTCGGGGGATAAGACCCGCGGTGGCCAGCGGGTTAGAAGCAGCGGAGAGGGACAGGAGAATATATAATGAGTTTCAAGGTTGCGATTGTTGGCGCCACAGGAAATGTGGGCCGCGAAATGTTGACAATACTGGAAGAGCGCGGCTTTCCGGTGAGCGAAGTCGTTGCTCTGGCATCGCGCCGATCGCAGGGCACGGAAGTTTCCTATGGAGACAGGACGCTTAAGGTCAAAGCGCTCGATACCTATGATTTTTCGGACACTGATATTTGCCTGATGTCAGCGGGCGGCAATATTTCAAAAGAATGGTCGCCAAAGATTGGTGCGCAGGGCTGTGTCGTTATCGATAATTCATCTGCCTGGCGTTATGATTCCAACGTGCCTTTGATCGTGCCTGAAGTAAATCCCGATGCGATTGTCGGTTTTAGCAAGAAGAACATCATTGCCAATCCCAATTGCTCCACAGCGCAACTTGTCGTTGCCTTGAAGCCGTTGCATGATAAGGCGCGCATCAAGCGTCTTGTGATTGCTACGTACCAGTCTGTATCGGGTGCGGGTAAGGATGGCATGGATGAGCTCTTCCAGCAGTCGCGGGCGGTTTTCGTGGCCGATCCTGTGGAAGCCAAGAAGTTCACCAAGCGCATCGCCTTCAACGTCATTCCACATATCGATGTATTCATGGAAGATGGATACACCAAGGAAGAGTGGAAGATGGTTGCCGAGACGAAGAAGATGCTCGATCCCAAGATCAAGCTGACGGCGACCTGCGTGCGTGTGCCGGTCTTCATCGGCCATTCTGAAGCGGTTAATATTGAGTTTGAAAGCCCAATGAGCGCGGAAGAAGCCCGGGAGATCCTTAGCGATGCACCTGGCTGTCTCGTTATCGATCGTCATGAAGATGGCGGCTACATCACGCCTTATGAAGCGGCTGGTGAAGATGCGACCTATATTTCGCGTATCCGTGAAGACATCACAGTGGAGAATGGACTATCCCTCTGGATCGTTTCCGACAATCTTCGCAAGGGCGCGGCATTGAATACTGTTCAGATCGCCGAGCTTCTGGTTGCTCGGGGATTGATCCAGCCAAAGAAGATTGCTGCGTAATCAATGGCGATAATGACTTGTAAAAGGCGCTGGAAACGGCGCCTTTTATTTTGCCTCGTCCAGGCTGGCTACGAGATTATCCCGTAAATCAATCAATTCAGCCCGCATGCTGCGCGCCTTATCCATGGTGCAGCCAAATGCCTGACCCATTGCGACTGGCACAGCCTCTGCGCGTGCGCGCATGGCCCGCCCCTCGTCGGTCAGATTGATCAGAACCTGTCGTTCGTCGGTTTTATCGCGTGTCCGCGATATGAGGCCTGCTGTTTCCAGACGCTTTAACAGTGGCGTCAATGTTCCGGAATCCAGGCTGAGCTTGTCTCCGATCGCCGTCACGGTTTGGTTCTCTTCCTCCCATAACACCACCATCACAAGATATTGCGGATAGGTCAGCTTTAGCGCGGCAAGGCGGGGCTGGTAGGCACGGGTTACGGCATTGGCCGTCGAATAAATTGCAAAGCACAGGAAATTCTCCAGCTTCAGCTGTGACTCCGGATGTTTTGTACTCGCGGTCATTTTCTATTCCTTCCCAAAGGTTTGGGCCACAATAATCGTGCTTATTTAATTGTGCACCATTTAATTTTTCATCATTTATTAAAATAACTATTGCACGCAATTGAATTGCATGCAATTTAATGTGCATAGAACAAATCACAACCCGAAAGGAAAGCAAAATGAGCATTCTTTATACAACCAAGGCGACAGCAACAGGTGGGCGCGACGGTAGCGCAAAGAGTGAAGATGGTCGTTTGGAAGTGACGCTTTCAACGCCCAAGGAACTTGGCGGCAACGGCGCACAAGGCACAAATCCCGAGCAACTTTTCGGCGCCGGCTATTCCGCATGCTTTCTAAGCGCACTGAAATTTGTCGCATCGCAGAAGAAGATCAGGCTCTCCGAAGAAACCGCCGTAACAGCCACTGTGGGAATAGGACCACGGGAAGATGGCAAAGGCTTCGGTCTGGACGTTGCTCTTGCCGTCACATTGCCCGGTATTGAAGCTGGGCAAGCGCGCGAGCTTGTCGATGCAGCGCATGTTGTTTGCCCTTATTCGGAAGCAACACGCAGCAATCTCGATGTACGTATTTCGATTAATTGACGCGATAGGACGTTACCTTAGAGTCATCAAAGAAAGCTAACACCATGGCCAATAGCTCGAACAATTTAACCTCGCGCCGTTCAGTATTAGCAGCGGGCATCGGAGTGGCAGCGGCTCTCAGCCTCCCTTCCTTCCCTGCTGTGGCCGCCGATAAAGCCAAACACAATAAGTCCAACCCACCAGTGAAAGGACACAGAACAATGACCACAATCACAACCAAGGATGGTACAGAAATTTACTATAAGGATTGGGGTCAGGGGCAACCGGTCGTGTTCAGCCACGGCTGGCCGCTTACATCGGATGCCTGGGAAGACCAGATGTTTTTCCTTGCGTCCAATGGATATCGCGTCATTGCTCATGACCGGCGCGGCCATGGTCGTTCCAGCCAGCCTTGGAATGGCAATGATATGGACACCTATGCCGATGATCTGGCTGAGCTGTTTGAGAAGCTCGATCTTAAAGATGCAATCATGGTTGGTCATTCGACTGGCGGCGGCGAAGTCGCCCGCTATATCGGCCGTCACGGCACGAAGCGTGTCGCCAAGGCTGTGCTCGTCGGTGCTGTGCCGCCGCTGATGCTGAAAACTTCGGCAAACCCTGAAGGCCTGCCTATTGATGTTTTCAACGGTATTCGTGATGGTGTGATTGCAGACCGGTCGCAGTTCTTCAAAGACCTGTCACTCCCATTCTATGGGTATAATCGCGCTGGTGCGAAGGAATCGCAAGGCATCAGAAACGCTTTCTGGTTGCAGGGCATGATGGCCGGAATGCCTGCTTCCTATTTCTGCATCAAGGCGTTTTCTGAAACGGATTTCACCGAAGACCTGAAGAAGATCGATGTGCCGACGCTTTTCATCCACGGTGATGATGACCAGATCGTGCCGATTGATGATACAGCCCGCAAAGCCGTCAAACTGGTGAAAAACGCCACCTTGAACGTCTATGCCGGTGCGCCGCATGGACTTGCGACGACACATAAGGAAAAGCTTAACGCGGATCTTCTGGCCTTCGCCAAGTCCTGATTACAACCGCTTACAGCCCACGCTTTTCGATCATCGCATCGGGCGTGGGCATCTTGCCCCGGAAAGCCTTGTAAAGCTCTTCGGGGTCTTTGCTGCCGCCAGCGGAATAGATGTATTTTTTCAGCTTCGCAGCAAGGTCGCCGCTGAATACGTCGCCGGTTTCCTCAAAGGCTTTGAACGCGTCAGCATCAAGGACTTCGGACCATAGATAAGAATAGTATCCCGCAGAATATCCATCACCAGAAAAGACGTGCTTAAAATGCGGTGTGCGATGGCGCATGATAATTGCATCAGGCATGCCCAATTGTTGCAGAACATCTGCCTCAAACTCTATCGGATGATCTGATGGTGCACCGTCAGCATGGAACGCCATATCGACCAATGCAGATGAGGTGAATTCGACAGTCTTGAATCCTGAATTAAAGGTATCTGCCGCCAGCACCTTGTCGAGCAGGGCTTTCGGCATTGCCTCTCCCGTACGATAGTGGATCGCGTATTTTTCAAGAATTGCCGGTACAGTCAGCCAGTGCTCGTACAGCTGGGATGGCAGTTCAACGAAATCCCGGGAAACTGATGTACCAGACACCGCCGGCCAGGTGACATCTGACAGTAGTCCATGCAATGCGTGGCCAAATTCGTGAAAGAGGGTGCGTGCACCATCCAGAGAAAGCAGAGCTGGCTCGCCTTCCAATGGCTTGGCGAAGTTCATTACATTATAGATGATCGGCTTTTGTACGTGGCCCAGTTTATGCTGTGACTGCAATGCACTCATCCAAGCGCCGGAGTGCTTTGACTGGCGATTGAAATAGTCACCAAGGAATAGGCCGCATTCGGTCCCATCCGGATTGAATACTTCCCAAACCCGCACATCCGGATGCCAGGTGGGAATGCCGGTTTTTTCCTTAAAGGTAATACCGAAGAGGCGCGTGGCCACATCAAAACAGGCTTCGATGATCTTTTCGAGCTGCAAATATGGCTTCAACTCCGCTTCATCGAAAGCAAAGCGCTCACTGCGCAGTTTTTCAGAATAGAAGCGCCAGTCCCAAGGGGCAACTTTGTGATTGCGCCCCTCTTTGGAAATCAGCTGCTGTAGATCGCCTTCTTCTTCTCCAGCACGTGATTTCGCCTTCTGCCAGACGGGCTCCAAGAGATCCATAACCGCCTTGGGCGTCTTTGCCATGGTGTTATCGAGCTTATATGCGGCAAAACTCTTATATCCAAGAAGCTTGGCCTTTTCCGACCGGAGGGCAACTGTCTGGGCTACGATAGCAACATTGTCTGTGTCGCCACCATTCTCGCCCCGCGCAGCCCAAGCGCGAAAAGCCTTTTCCCGCAAGTCACGGTTTTCTGCAAAGGACAGAAAGGGTTCGATGATTTCGCGTGACAATGTGACTGCCCAGGCATTTGAACGGTCACGCTCTCCAGCGGCACCTCGCATTGCATCGCGTACAAAATCCGGCAATCCTGCAAGATCTGCCTCATCGGTAATGAACAAAGCCCAATCAGACTCATCCTTGAGGACATTTTGATCAAATTGCGCACCGAGGCTGGCAAGCTTCTCATTGATGTCTGCAAGGCGTGCCTTACCCGGCTCATCCAACCGCGCGCCGCTGCGCACGAAACTTTTCCAAACCTTTTCCAGAACACGATCTGTCTCAGCATCAAGCCCCAGAAGGTCGCGTTGCTCGTAGAGCGAGTCAATACGGGCGAATAAATGCGGATTCATCATGATTGATGATGAATGGCGCGATAGTTTCGGCGCAATAGACCGCTCAAATGCTTGAATCGCGTCGTTGGTATTTGCTCTGGCCAGCATCCAGAAAATGGAAGACACCCGATCCAGCGCCTTGCCGGAAAGCTGAAGGGCTTGAAGGGTATTTTCGATGGTGGGCGCTTCAGGATGGCCGATAATCGCATCAATGTCAGCAAGATCATCAATGAGAGCTGCGTCAAATGCCGCGGCAAAATCCTGATCATTAAAAGCTGTAAAATCCGGCAGACCAAGAGGCCCTGTCCAGTTCGTCAATGCAGTGTTGATGGCTGGTTTGGCAGACGACATGGGAACTCCATCGTATGAATTGGGTCGTTCATATCTAAGATGCCGATGCAAGTGTCACAAGCGGCGAAAATGAAAACGGCGGGACCAGCCCGCCGTTTATTCTCTTTAGCTGTTCCGTTTACGGGCAGCCAAGGTGCGTAACCGCAAGGCATTCAGACGGATAAAGCCTGCCGCATCCTTCTGATCATATGCACCGCGATCATCTTCAAATGTTACGAGTGCGTCGGAATAAAGCGATTTTTTCGACTTGCGACCCGAAACCATGACGTTGCCCTTATAGAGTTTCAGGCGAACCGTGCCCTCCACATCGTCCTGGCTCTTGTCTATCATGGCTTGCAGCATTTCACGCTCTGGCGAATACCAGAAACCATTATAGATCAGCTCGGCATAACGCGGCATGAACTCGTCTTTGAGATGGGCGGCACCGCGATCGAGCGTAATCGATTCCATCGCCCGATGCGCGGCAAGCAGAATGGTGCCTCCCGGCGTTTCGTAAACACCGCGAGATTTCATGCCAACGAAACGGTTCTCAACCAGATCAAGGCGTCCGATACCATTGTCGCGGCCAAGATCATTGAGCGTCTTCAGCAGAGTGGCGGGTGAAAGCGGCTTGCCATCAATAGCGACTGCATCGCCCTTCTCGAAAGCGATCTCGATTTCTGTGACCTTATCAGGCGCTTCCATTGGAGAGATTGTGCGCTGGTGCACATATTCAGGCGCTTCCTGCCAAGGATCTTCCAATACTTTGCCTTCTGAGGAGGAGTGAAGGAGATTGGCATCGACGGAGAATGGCGCTTCGCCAAGTTTGTCTTTGGCGATTGGAATCTGGTGTTCGCGCGCAAATTCCAGAAGGTCTGTACGGGACTTGAATGTCCAATCGCGCCAGGGGGCGATAACTTTGATGTCAGGATTGAGGGCGTAGGCGGAAAGCTCGAAGCGTACCTGATCGTTACCTTTGCCCGTTGCGCCATGCGCGATTGCGTCAGCGCCGGTACGGGCGGCGATTTCGACGAGGTGCTTGGAAATGAGGGGACGGGCTATCGATGTGCCGAGCAGGTAAACGCCTTCATAGACAGCATTGGCGCGGAACATCGGGAAAACGAAGTCCCGAACAAATTCTTCACGCACATCTTCTACGTAGATTTCCTTGATGCCGAGCATTTCAGCTTTCTTGCGTGCTGGCTCAAGTTCTTCGCCCTGTCCAAGATCGGCAGTGAAGGTAACGACCTCTGCGCCAAGTTCCGTTTGCAGCCATTTCAGGATGATTGATGTATCCAAACCGCCTGAATAGGCCAGTACGACTTTCTTGACGTCTTTCCATTTATTCATTGCAAAAATCCTGTCTGTTGATTGCCGTCGCAATCCTGAAATTTCAGTTGGGGTCTTGTAGCATTTGCGCCGCCATTGGCAAGCGTAGCCAAATCGGGATAAGGCGCAAATACATATGGCATGAAGCAATTTTTCGCGTTAGCTTCCGCCGAGTTTTTCCCGGAGCCCCTGATGACCTTCCTTCCTGATTGGCCAATCATACTGCAATTTCTGGTCGCCACTTTTGTGCTTTCGATTACGCCTGGGCCGGATATGACATTATTTGTCGGGCGGGCTCTTTCCGAAGGCAAGGCTGCTGGCTTTGCCTGTTTGGCCGGAGCTTGTAGCGGTATCGTAATTCATACGACCATGGTGGCCATTGGCCTTTCCGCGCTGATTGTTGCTTCGCCAACGGCATTTCTTGCACTCAAGGTCGTGGGCGCAGGTTATCTTGTCTGGCTCGCCTATCAGGCAATTCGCTATGGTTCGGCATTCTCGCCGGAGAAGAAAACCAATCAGACCCATACATTGTTTCAAAATTGGCTGACGGGTTTGGGCATTAACCTGCTTAATCCCAAAATCATTCTCTTCTTCATGACGTTCCTGCCGCAATTCGTTTCTGCAAGCGATCCGCATGCTCCGGGAAAGCTGTTTTTTCTTGGAGTGCTTTTCATCCCGCTGTCACTGCCGGTGGTCGCGCCAATGATCCTTGCAGCTGACAGGTTTTCGATGTTGCTGAGGAAAAATCCGACAGTCACCCGCATCACGGATTGGCTGTTTGCAGGCGTATTTTCGGCATTTGCCGCCAAGATACTGCTCGCACAGGCAAAGTAAGTTAGGGCAGATTTGTCGGGCGCGGCGGAATAATGCCAGCGCTGCGGCCGGAGATCATCCAATACACGAAGCCGCCCACAACGCCGGTGGCAAGAATTGCGGCAAATGTGCTGATATCTTCAGTTTGCGGGCGCCACTTCCAGACGATAATCACAACAGCAGTTGCCGCGCCGCCCAGCGCATAAAAAAGCCAGTCCCGCCAGGCCGTCAACTCGGCATACATGATAATGAGTGCTGCGGGTATGAACACGCTATAGCCGATAGCGGTCGCAAAAGCCGGTATCGTCAGATAAAGAAACGGACCTTCGACACCCATCCATTCTGTGCTGCCGACGAGGAGCAAATTCAGAAAAAGCGATGCGGCGAAAGTGGCGCAGATAAATCCAATCACGATGAGCGCGAAGCGTCCGAGATACAACATATGTCGGCTCAATCTTCGCCGTGACCGGCAATCATTGCCGCTTCAAAGGCCAGACGCTCTGTCTTTTTCATGCGCTCCGATTCCGACTTAAGCTGCCCGCATGCTGCAAGAATATCGCGGCCGCGCGGTGTGCGGATAGGGGATGCATAGCCAGCGGCGTTCACATAGTCGGCAAATTTCTCGATCTGCTCCCAATCAGAACACTGATAGTTGACGCCAGGCCATGGGTTAAACGGGATCAGATTGATTTTTGCCGGAATGCCTTTGAGCATTCTTACCAGTTCCTTGGCATCATCAAGCGAGTCGTTAACCCCTTTGAGCATGACATATTCAAAAGTAATGCGCTTGGAATTGGACAGGCTCGGATAGGCGCGGCAAGCTGCGAGCAATTCCTTGAGGGGATACTTCTTGTTGATTGGTACCAACATGTCACGCAGATCGTCAGTGACCGCATGCAGCGAAATCGCCAACATGACGCCAATCTCTTCACCGGCACGGTAGATTTCCGGCACGACGCCGGATGTCGAAAGGGTAATGCGCCGACGGGATAGTGACAGACCGGCATCGTCGGCTGCGATGAGCAGCGCCTTTTTGACATTATCAAAATTATAAAGGGGTTCACCCATGCCCATCATAACGATGTTGGAAACTTTGCGGCCTTCTGCCGGGACCATCGTACCATCAGGCGTATTGCGATCAGGAAAATCACCAAGGCGATCACGCGCAACCAGAAGCTGGGACAGGATTTCTTCGGCGGTCAGATTACGTACAAGCTTTTGCGTGCCCGTATGGCAGAATGAGCAGGTGAGCGTGCAGCCGACCTGGCTGGAGATACAAAGAGTACCTCGCCCTTCTTCGGGAATATAAACTGTCTCGATTTCTACCGGACGGCCAGCACCACGCGGTGGAAACCGGAACAGCCATTTCCGCGTGCCGTCATTGGAAATCTGCTCTTCTACAATTTCAGGCCGGGCAATATCAAAGTTCTTATCCAGCAATTCGCGCATATCGCGCGAAATATTGCGCATATCCTCAAAGTTTGAAACGCCGCGCACATAAAGCCAATGCCAGACCTGCGCGACCCGCATTTTTACCTGACGCTCAGGCACACCCACCGCTATCAGCGCCTCTGCGATTTCAGGGCGTGAAAGACCGATCAGCGAGGGCTTTTCTACCATAGGCACGCGAACGGCGTCATGAGATTTCTCCCGGGCAACGGGATGTGTCAGGTCAAGTGATACGGACATGGGTTTTTCTAACGTTCTTAACGGAAGCGCGGCTCATACCACGTTCCAGCGGCCACGTCACCTCCACAAGCAAAAAGGCCCGGCGATCCAAGCCAGGCCTTTCGCATAAATGGCGTTGTTACGATTATTTACAAGTCGAGATCGCTTTGAGTGCAGCTGAAACACCTTTTAGGGAATAGGCGTAGCTTGTCTTTGTTCCACGCTTGGAAACAGCATTGATTGTCATGTTATGACCAGAGCGCAGCGCAGCGACAAGCTGCGGCTCTTCTGCGGCGTTTTCCATCCAACCATGACTACCATTGGTGAACATGGAGAAGGTGCGCTCATCGATCTTGACGAGAACTTTCGAATTCTCCTGCAAATCATAGCCAGCCTTGAACTGCGGCTCGAAGCTGACATTCTGACCGGGCTTTTGGCTTACCATGAAGAAATTATCCCCATGGTCGATTTTCGCAGGCTGTTTATCGACAGGTACTGACAGGACGTAGCAAACCTTGCCTTTGCCCTGCTGGTAGCTATAGGCACCCCAAGCGTTAAACTGGCTTATTTGACTCGGGGTCTGGGCAAGAGCTGTCCCCGCCAGCCCAAGCATGAGCACAGAGGTCGCTACGATTGATTTTCCAAACATTTTACCTACCAGTTTTATTGTTCACTTCATAACTCATGAACCGGCAATGGCACGGAAGACATTCCGGATGCCGTATTGTCCAGTTCGCTTGTCTTAATTTGACTTAATCTGGGTTACCAAACGGTGAAGACAGTTCAAAAAATCAATTTTTAGAGCCAGAAGGTCCCAGCCTCATTCAAGTCCGACGCGGTACACCAGCCAAATAAAAGCGGCGAGACTTTGACATTGAGGCAGTTCACGGTCTTGTGATGTCAGTTAGATATTCTCGTCTTCGTCGAGTTCTTCCAGCGCTTGGCGTGCCGCAGCGCGATGTGCAGGCGTAATATTGGTTCGAATGGCGCTTAATGCCGCCATTATGACGGCGACATCATCGGTGAAGCCAAGACCGAGAATGAAGTCTGGTATAAAGTCCAGCGGCAAGACAAAATAGGCCAGTGAAGCCAGCAATATGCCGCGAACCTTTGTCGGCGTAGCGGGATCAAGCGCGCAAAAATAACCGGCGACCAATTCATCCAGAAACGGAATGTTCTTTGCCGCCTTGCGCACGGTTTTCCAGAAAGAAGCGCGAACACGCTCCTCGCGTGAACGCTGCTGATGCGCGCTACCCGGCTCCAGAATTTCACCGATCTTGATCTCGTCCATTCCTTTTCCTTCAGATTGTTCAGCCAGAACATGGGTAGGAACAGGAGGCGGTGCAAGAGTTTTGCTCACAATGATGTGAATTCTTTGGTATGAGCCTTTCCAGGATTCCTTTCTTCCATGGTGTCAGATTGAAAATATCCCCCTTACGTTCCGTGCTCTTTGTTTGTCTTGGCAATATTTGTCGCTCACCCTTGGCTGAGGGCATTTTTAAATCTGTTTTGGAAGCAGAAGGCAAAGCTGAGGGAGTTTTGATCGATTCTGCCGGAACCAATGGTTACCATACCGGGGAAGCCCCGGATGCGCGATCAATCAAAGTGGCTGGGCGACATGGAATTGATATTTCTGGTCAACAATGCAGACAATTAGCGGCAGATGACTTTGATCGCTTCGAACTCATTGTCGGTATGGACCGAATGAATATTGCTGCTATCGAAAAACGCCGCCCCGTCGGCGCCACGGCGCAAGCAGGGTTATTGTATGAGATTGCGCTAGGCCATCCCAAGCAAATCCCTGATCCCTATTATGGAACAGAGGCAGATTTTGAGGCGGTCTACCGGATGATCCTGGCGGCTTCAAAAGGTCTTTCCGCTAGATTTTGATAGGAAGAGCGACGCGACTCAAGAGGCCAGGCTTCTTCAACAATATAGGGTCCGCCACCCACTGAATCGCGCGATGACATCAGCACAAAACGCCCTACGGAAAAGGGTGCCGTTGAGAAATTACCCCGCGAAGAGAGATAATGGGCAATTTCCTCGTTACGGACATTGCGCAGGCGCGCCAGAGAAACATGCGGGGTAAATTTCCGTGGGTCGGGCGCGAGCATCAGGCGTTGGCAAATGCGCTCAATTTCGGCTTGAAGTGCTTGAATATCGGGCGAGGGCGCGACGGAAGCGACCACGCTATGCGGTTTTTTGGAACCAAAGGCATTGACGCCCGAAAGATAGAGTGTGAATTCGGGACGCCTTATTCTGTCGAGAGCATTTGCCACCTCGTCGGCGACATGACCTTCGACATCGCCGATGAAGCGCAATGTGATGTGATAATTCTCGACATCGATCCATCGAGCTCCCGGAAGCCCGCCGCGCAACAACGACAGCGAAAGTGCGGCGTCGCGCGGAATTTCGAGGGCAGTAAAGAGACGCGGCATAAGGCATCCTCCCCGAATCGAGTTGTACACCTAGAGAATCATCGAACCCGTCTGCGAGCAAGTCATAAGTTTATATTCTTGGCCTGCGCGACAAATTGGACACGGTCGACCAATCCTCTACTGCGATGTGTTGGAGTCTGCGGCCTCGTCTGATGGAGTCGTGTCGCTTGCAATGGTTTTCTCCATGACGGGCAGGAAACCTTCCACCATTTTAGCCACACCTTCTGTGTTGGGATGCATGCCATCATCAAGTTGCAATGATTTTTGCGCAGCGACGCCCTCCATAAAGAAGGGATAGAGCGGCACATTAAATTTCTGCGCCAGCCGCGGGAAGATCGCGTTGAACTTTTTTTCGTAGTCACCGCCCATATTGGGGGGAGCAAGCATTCCGGCAAGGATCACCTGAACCTTGCGCTGTTGCAGCTTCTCGATGATTTCAGAAAGATTCTTTTCGCTTATTTCCGCTGAAATACCACGCAAAGCGTCATTTGCGCCGAATTCCAGAATGACCAAATCCGTGCCATCCGGCACAGACCAATCCAATCGGTTGACCGCATCGGTCGTTGTCTCGCCCGCCACACCAGCATTGGTAACTGTGACGTTAATGCCTTTATCCTGCAACGCCTTTTCCAATTGCGCCGGAAATGAGTCCTGAACAGGGAGTTCGAAACCAGACATCAGACTGTCACCAAAGCCGACGACAGCCAAAGGTTGGCCGGACACGGTATTTTGATTGGCCAAAGCGGAAGGGGGAAGGGCAACAAGACCTAGAAAAACAACAATTCGTATCAACGGTTTGAATATCATTTTGGGGCACCCATATCAGACCAGCTGCATTGCATGTTGTGCCGACCATATCGCAAAGGAAGTCTTTCCGTGACGAAATCCGTTATCAAACTCGATCACATTGAGTTGACACTGGGCACCGGCGCTTCCGCCGTGCATGTCCTCAAAGGCATTTCCCTTAATATTAATGCAGGTCAGTCTGTCGGAATTGTCGGGCCGTCTGGCTCTGGAAAATCTACTCTTTTGATGGTTTTGGCAGGGCTTGAACATGTGGATTCCGGCTCTGTAGAAATATCGGGAACCAGGCTTGAGACATTGAGCGAGGATGCAACCGCGGCATTTCGTGGCCGGAATATCGGCATTGTTTTTCAGTCATTTCATTTGATTCCGAATATGACAGCACTGGAAAATGTGGCAGTGCCGCTGGAATTAGCTGGCAAGTCTGACGCATTTGCCATTGCGGAGCGTATGCTTGCGGATGTTGGTCTCGCAGATCGCATTACCCACTATCCGGGTGAGCTCTCCGGCGGTGAGCAACAGCGCGTGGCTATTGCCAGAGCGCTTGCACCATCGCCCAAGATACTGATTGCCGATGAGCCAACCGGAAATCTCGATATGGAGACAGGACGACAAATCGCTGACCTTCTTTTCGAAAAACAGCGGGAATTCGGGATTACCCTGGTTCTGGTAACGCACGATACGGGCCTTGCCGCCCGTTGCGATCGGGAAATTCGCGTGCGTTCGGGCTTGATTGAATTGGATGAAGGCGCGCCCGCATTGGCGAAAACCGCATGACCAGTTCGTCGTTTTCTACAGGTCCGACATTGAAGCTGGCTTTACGGTTTGCACTGCGGGAAATGCGCGGCGGCCTGTCTGGATTCTATATATTCCTCGCCTGTATTGCGCTCGGCGTTGCTGCAATTGGAGGTGTCAATTCGGTTGCCAATTCAATAACATCGGGAATATCGACCCAAGGCCAGAGTATTCTTGGCGGCGATATTCGCTTCCAACTCAATCAGCGCGAAGTTACCGCTGAAGAGCGGGCATTCCTTGATAGCAAGGGCAAAGTAGCGGTGAGTGCCAATATGCGCTCCATGGCTCGCCTTGCCGATGGAAGCGATCAATCGCTGGTGGAAGTCAAGGCGGTTGACGATTCCTATCCATTGAATGGAAAGCTTGTGACAGCGCCGCCTCTTGACCATCAGGCCCTCTTTGCAGAAAAAGAGGGCGCTTATGGTGCGGCGGTAGCAGAGATATTTCTTGAGCGCCTGCATTTGAAGCTCGGTGACCGTATTCTTCTTGGCTCGGCAAGTTTTGAAGTTCGCTCCCTCATCGCCAATGAGCCGGATGCTCTTTCAGATGGTTTCGGATTTGCTCCGCGCTTCATGGTCTCCCTTGAGGGACTTGGTGCTGCAGGGCTGGTACAACCCGGAAGTCTGGTTGATCACAATTACAAAATTGCACTTCCGGCAGGTTCAAGCGAGCAGGCCATTACGGCAATCCGCGATGAGGCGCAGGAAAAGTTTCCGCAGGCCGGTTGGACAATACGCAGTCGAACCAATGCCGCGCCCTCGCTCAGCGCGAACATTGAACGGTTCTCGCAGTTCCTCACGCTCGTTGGATTGACAGCACTTGTCGTTGGCGGCGTTGGCGTTGCCAATGCAGTTCGCTCCTATCTTGATGGCAAGCGCGGCGTTATCGCAACTTTCAAATCACTCGGCGCACCGGGCTGGTTTGTAATTGCGGTCTATCTTTTTCAGATCGTCATTTTGGCAATTGTTGGCATTATCGTCGGTTTGGTCGCAGCCGCTGCCATTCCTTATCTGGCCGCCTATGCACTTCAAAACGTGCTTCCTATTGCGGGAGCGGGTGGCTTTTATCCGGATGCCTTGCTCTGGGCTGCTTTGTTCGGTCTTCTGACAACGCTGGCTTTTGCCATTCTCCCTCTCGGTCGTGCGCGTGATGTTCCGGCGACAGCCTTGTTCCGCGAACAGGGGTTTGATCAGCGCGGTTGGCCAAAACCGGTCTTTATTGGCATAGCGGTCGCGCTAATGGGCGCGCTTTGCCTGTTTGCAATCTATTTTGCTTATGATCGTCGTATTGCAATTGTCTTTGTTGGAGCTGTGGCTGTTTCATTCATGATCTTGCGTGCCGTTTCAAGCCTCGTTCAGTGGCTTGCACGCCGTGCCCCACGCGTCTCCTCAACAGCGCTTCGGTTGGCTATTGGCAATATTCACCGGCCTGGTGCCTTGACACCCTCCGTGGTTTTGTCGCTCGGTCTCGGTCTGACCCTGCTGGTTTCACTTGCATTGATTGATGGCAGTCTGAGGCAGCAATTGGCTGGCAATCTGCCTGAAAAGGCTCCGAATTTCTTCTTCGTGGATATTCAAAGCAGGGAAATAGATCAGTTCAAGGATTTGCTGCAAAAATCAGCCCCTAACGGCAAAATAGTCAGCGCGCCTATGCTTCGAGGTCGTATCGTTGCTTTCAACGGCACTGATATTACCAAGATGACCATTCCGCCGGAAGGCGCATGGGTGCTGCGCGGTGACAGGGGTATTACTTACGCGAAGAACGTGCCGGAAAATTCGACCCTGACCGAGGGTAATTGGTGGCCAGCCGATTACACAGGTGAACCTTTGGTATCATTCTCGGCGGAGGAGGGGCGTAACCTTGGCCTCAAGATTGGTGATACAGTCACTGTCAATGTGATTGGGAGAAATATGACCACACGGATTGCCAACTTCCGTGAAGTGCAATGGGAATCGCTTGCCATCAATTTTGTCATGGTCTTCTCGCCCAATACTTTTGCTGGCGCTCCCCATGCATGGCTGGCAACATTGACCGATCCGACAGCGACCACGGCAGAGGAAGCCAATGTCATGCGTGAGGTTACGCGCGCCTATCCCGCCGTCACGTCGGTGCGCGTCAAGGATGCCATCACAATTGCCAATGAGCTGGTCGGGCAATTGGCCGTAGCAATTCGTGCTGCCGCATCGGTTGCCTTGGTTGCATCCATACTTGTTTTGGGCGGTGCATTGGCAGCGGGAAATCGCGCCCGCATTCACGATGCAGTGGTGCTGAAAACACTTGGTGCAACACGCAAAACCCTTATCAGGGCCTTTACGCTTGAATATGTGCTTCTTGGGCTTTCAACCGCAATTTTTGCTTTGCTGGCAGGTGGTTTGGCAGCGTGGTATGTGATTGTCAGAGTTATGACCCTGCCTGCTGCCTTCCAGCCGGAAGTCGCCATCGGTACTATTGCTGTGGCATTAATTTTAACGGTAGGATTTGGTCTTGCAGGGACATGGCGAATATTGGGGCAGAAGGCTGCGCCAGTGCTCAGGAACCTCTAAAATCATTAAAAACACGTAATTATTGGCCATATAGGGGCCAAATTCCAGTTCCGCACGCATTCTTGAGCAAAACAGGACTTGTTATAGGGCGGGTTAATCACCATAATTCCTGTCAAGGCATGCTGGGGTCCCGCCAGCGGAGCCTGGGGATAGTCCCCGACACAAGGGTGGGACGTAGCAATGAGGAAAACCATGGCTGACTATCGCAATATCCAGGCCCAGAATTCGGCCGGGGTGCGTGTGGACGCGGGGATCGATCAAGGTCTGCGCAGCTACATGCTCAAGGTCTATAATCTTATGGCGATCGGTCTTGCAGTGACCGGTCTTGCCGCCCTCGCAATCGTCTATATGACAACAACCAATGATGCGTCGCTTGCAGCGGCAACATTGCCAAATGGCAAGATGCTGACCAGCTTCGGTGTTACGTTCTTCGTATCGCCATTGAAGTGGGTGGTCATGCTCGCGCCTCTGGCCGCAGTGTTCTTCCTGAGCTTCCGCATTAACTCCATGAGCGTTGCCGCTGCCCAGACCACTTTCTGGGTCTATGCTGCCCTCGTTGGTGCATCGCTCTCGTCAATCTTCCTTGTCTATACTTCAGGAAGCATTGTGCAGACATTCTTCATCACGGCAGCATCGTTTGGCGCTCTTTCGCTCTACGGTTACACAACCAAACGTGATCTTTCAGGTTTCGGCTCGTTCCTGTTTATGGGCGTCATCGGCATCCTGCTTGCTTCGGTCGTGAATATCTTCCTTCAGTCGAGCGCATTGCAGTTTGCCATCTCGGCGATTGGTGTATTGGTGTTTGCCGGTCTTACTGCCTACGACACGCAGCAGATCAAGGAAATGTATTACGAAGGCGACGATTCGGACTCCTATGGCCGCAAGGCGATCATGGGCGCACTTCGTCTCTATCTCGACTTCATCAATATGTTCATGTTCCTGTTGCAGTTCTTGGGCAACCGCGAATAGTTTTGCGCGAGCAGTGATTAATGAAAAGGGCAGCCGCAAGCTGCCCTTTTTTGTGCCTTGCATATAAATTTTGCTCCCGTTTGCCGTGTCAGCCTCTTTAAGTCGGCATCGAACAGGCGCATGAAACTTGTCAAGATTCACCTATGCATCAAGCGAAATCCATGTCTAACCTTCATATCCGCCCTGCGCAGCTTTCCGATCTCGAAACGATCACTGAAATTTACCGCGATGCTGTCCTTCACGGCACAGCTACTTACGAAATCGACGCCCCTGATCTTCAGGAAATGACGAAAAGGTTTCATTCGCTTATTTCAGATGGCTTTCCCTATGTGGTGGCCGAGCAGGATAGCAAAGTTATTGGTTATGCCTATGCCAGCTATTTCAGGTCACGCCCTGCCTATTGGTGGACAGTTGAGGACTCCATCTACATCGCGCCGGAAGCCAAAGGAAAGGGCTTGGGGAAAATCCTCATCCAGAGACTGATTGATGACTGCACTGCCCTGGGGTTCCGTCAGTTTATTGCGGTTATAGGCGACGGTCACGAAGGCTCTGCATCCGTACGGCTTCATACCAAGGCAGGCTTCCGGCATTGCGGCAAGATAGAAGCTTCGGGCTTCAAGCATGGTCGCTGGCTGGATACGGTTTTGATGCAGCTAGACATGAATGGCGGGGCAGCAACGCTCCCGGATAAGCCACCGCTCAAGTAACTAACTGCGAACGATGCTCAGCGTCTTGTCGAAAATGCGCAAGACCCTATCAAGTTCGTGTCCGCGTTTAAGAATCAGGCCGCTTGCGGCAATAACGCTATAAGCACCCTGTTTGCGTGACAGCTTCGGGTTCTTTTCAATGCGGAACATCGGGACTTCGCTGGTGCGCCGGAAGACCGAAAAGATTGCCCTGTCGGAAAGATGGTCAATGGCATAATCGCGCCATTCACCAGCGGACACCATAAACCCGTAGACACGCAAGATCTGATTGAGTTCGCGCCGATCAAAGGTAATTGGCAAATCATTTTGTCGAACGAGGGGGATGAGTTTCGCCTGTCGTTGCGAATCGTCGCCACCTGCATTGCTTTCCATCAATCAACCGCCTTTGAATTTGTCGTGTGACACCTGGATGACAATAAGGTGACCTGATCCGGACAATTTTACAAGCTTGCAGTTTCCTGCGGTGCATTTTTATGAAAACGGTCTGCATCCAATGCACCTCACGAACAAATACGCGGTGAAGTGAATGGTGATGCCTCGCCACATTCCCGCCATCTTCTCTACGCATTGCCGCCGAATTTCAAACCGAACATTATCGGGTGTTGCCAGAGACGGTTTCACCGGAATAGTCCGATTACCCAAGCCCCCCGCCCAAGCGGATTATTCAGGTTAGACCAACAGTTCTCAATTATTGGCAACATGCCCCAATAGCTCAGGCCGGATTTATCCGGCCTGTTTTTGTTCAAACTATTTGGCTGCCATAATCGATGCGCCGATAATCGGTCCGGGCTTGCCGTCGCCTAGCATCTCCTGCAAAAGCACAGCGCAACCCGACGCTTTCTTGCTTGTAAGTTCACTGACGGGGATTTCTATCTTTTGAGCGTTTCCGTCCCACATGCCGACGGTTTCCATTGCGCGCACGCTATTGGCATAGCTTACCATGCGGCCGACATTTTCGCCGCCCGGGATGGAAACGATACTCTCCCGGTTGAAATAGGCAAGCACGACGCGGACCGGATTTGTGGTCACGGAACCAGAACCGATATCAATAAGAAGTCGGTTTTTGGCAGCCTTTTCAATGGAAACCGGCACAGTTAGCCCCATGGGCGTATTGCGCATATCCGCAATGCGGCGGCGAATCTTCGTTTCGTCCTGCCCATTCATATGCTCGCGGCCATTGACGATGACCTGCGGCGTATACACGCCATTCAGACTTAAGGCCTTGCGATATTCGTTCTGGCGTTCAGTGTTTTCAGGCAAAGCCAGACTATCCGTCCAGCCGCGATAGTCCCAATAGTCGACATGAAAGGCCAATGCTACAACCTTTCCCTCAGTTGCCAGCTCTTTCAGGACAGCATCGGCAGGAGGGCAGGAGCCACAGCCTTGCGAGGTATAAAGCTCGACAACACCTTCCGGTTTCACTCCCGCATCTTCTGCGCAGACCGGCATCACATAAGCAATGACTGCCAAAAGGGGCAGGCTAATTGCCAGGAATTTGGATGTGGTGCGCGTAAGCAAGATTGCGAGCTTTCTTTCGGAAATTTCTAAATCTTATCGGTCAGATTGGTTGCAAGAAGATTGATAGGAGCCTGCTCACTCAAGAGGAAGTCACTTTGAGGTGAATTGGATCACGTTTATATTTTTAGGTCTAATGATTATAGAGTTGAAAATGAAAGGGCCGCCGGCATAACCGGCGGCCCTTTATGTCGTTCAATTTCGATCAGGCAGCCAGATCGCGCAGAACATATTGCAGGATGCCGCCATTCTTCAGATATTCCAGTTCATCGATGGTATCGATGCGGCAGATCAGAGGAACCTGCTTCACTTGACCATCAGCAAACGTCACCGTGGCAAATGTCTTCTGGCGGGGCTGGATCGTGGCAAGACCCTCGATGGAGACAATTTCATCGCCCTTGAGACCTAGTGACTGCCAGCTTGTGCCTTCTTCAAGAACGAAGGGGACAATGCCCATGCCGACAAGGTTCGAACGGTGGATGCGCTCGAAAGACTGGGAGATAACCGCGCGAACACCGAGGAGGTTTGTGCCCTTTGCCGCCCAGTCGCGTGACGAACCATTGCCATATTCCACGCCAGCGAAAATCACCAGCGGCACATTCTCGCGGCGATATTCCATTGCCGCATCATAGATCGGCATTTCTTCCTTGGTTGGATAGTGGATGGTGTAACCACCTTCGCGGCCATTTTCGCCAAGCATGTGATTGCGGATGCGGATATTGGCAAAAGTACCGCGCATCATCACTTCATGATTACCACGACGCGTGCCGTACTGGTTGAAGTCCAGTGGAGCAACGCCGTGATCGGTCAGATACTGACCGGCTGGTGAAGCTGCCTTGATGGAACCGGCCGGAGAAATATGGTCGGTGGTGATCTTGTCGCCGAACAGGCCAAGGATACGTGCGCCCTTGATGTCGTTGACGATGCCTGGGGTTTTACCCATGCCGACAAAGTAAGGCGGGTTCTGCACATAGGTGGAATTATCATCCCACGCATAGGTCTGACCGGCTGGCACTTTAACATTCTGCCAATTCTCATCGCCCTTGAACACATCCGCATATTTTGCCGAAAAGAGCTTGCGGGTAACATTCTTGGTGATGAATTCCTGGATTTCATGGCTGGAAGGCCAGATATCCTTGAGGAAGACAGGATTGCCATTCTGATCTTCGCCAAGCGGCTCGGTTGTCAGATCCTTGGTAACAGTTCCGGCCAAGGCGTAAGCCACAACCAGCGGCGGTGAGGCAAGATAATTAGCCTGCACGTCCGGCGATACGCGACCTTCGAAGTTGCGGTTGCCGGAAAGAACGGCAGCGGCAATCAGGCCCTTATCATTGATGGTCTTGGAGATAGGCGCAGGCAATGGACCGGAGTTTCCGATGCATGTGGTGCAGCCAAAACCAACAAGATTGAAGCCGAGCTTGTCGAGTTCAACCTGCAATCCCGCGCTTTCCAGATAGGCGGCAACGACCTGCGAGCCGGGAGCCAGAGAAGTCTTCACCCAAGGCTTGGATTTCAGACCCTTGGCGGCGGCATTGCGAGCAAGAAGACCCGCGGCAATCAGAACACTTGGATTTGACGTATTGGTGCAGGACGTGATGGCGGCAATGGCAACGTCGCCATGGCCCAGATCATAATTCTCGCCCTCGACCTGATAACGCGCATCAAGCTGTTCAGTCTTCTTATATTCCTTCTGCAAGGATTCGTGGAAGCCCGATGCGATGCCCTCAAGTGCGATACGGCCTTCAGGACGCTTCGGGCCAGCCATGGAAGGCACAACCGTGCCGAGATCCAGTTCCAGCGTGTCAGTAAAGACCGGATCCGCCGCACCTGCTTCACGCCACATGCCCTGAGCCTTGGAATAGGCCTCAACCAATGCCAGACGATCTTCGTCGCGGCCGGACATATGCATATAGTTGATGGTTTCGCTGTCGATCGGGAAGAAGCCGCATGTTGCGCCATATTCCGGACCCATATTGCCGATGGTGGCGCGGTCTGCGAGCGTCATTGAATCAAGGCCTGGGCCGAAGAATTCGACGAACTTGCCGACAACACCCTTCTTGCGCAGCATCTGGACAACGGTAAGAACCAGATCGGTTGCGGTGACGCCTTCCTTGACCTTGCCGGTCAGACGGAAGCCGATGACTTCCGGCAGGAGCATGGAAACGGGCTGGCCAAGCATGGAAGCTTCGGCTTCAATGCCGCCAACGCCCCAGCCAAGAACGCCAAGACCATTGACCATTGTGGTGTGTGAATCGGTGCCGACGCATGTATCAGGGTAAGCGACTGTTACACCGTCTTCTTCCTTGGTCCATACGCCCTGTGCCAGATATTCGAGGTTTACCTGATGGCAAATACCAGTGCCGGGCGGAACGACGCGGAAGTTCTTGAATGCCTGCTGGCCCCACTTCAGGAAGCGGTAACGCTCGCCATTACGCTCATATTCCAGATCGACATTGCGCTTGAATGCTTGCGGATTGCCGAATTCATCAACAATAACGGAGTGATCGATCACCAGATCGACGGGGACGAGCGGATTGATCTTTTCAGGATCGCCACCAAGATTGACCATTGCATCGCGCATGGCGGCAAGATCGACGACTGCGGGAACGCCGGTGAAATCCTGCATGAGAACGCGGGCAGGGCGGTAGGCAATTTCGGCCCCTGCGGAGCCACGATCAACAAGCCACTTGGCGACGTTTTCAATATCTTTCTTGAAAACCGAGCGGTTGTCTTCAAAGCGAAGCAGGTTTTCAAGCAGGACTTTCATGGAGAATGGAAGGGAGGAAATACCCTCCAGGCCGTTTTTTTCGGCTTCAATCAAACTGAAATAAACATATTCCTTATCCCCGACAATCAGGGTCTTACGGCATTTAAAACTATCGATCTGAGACATTTTGCGTCCGTCCTTATGCTGAGGCCAAACCCGGGACGAACGCCTTTGCCGCGTTTCAAGGACGCGCTAAGGTGCGGGTGCAGTCATTTCCGCTGTCCGTCCCGAGCAAATACCGGGAAGTATTCGCTTGAGATCGGCCAAAATTGTTTCCACGCCGACCGCTGGCATGGTTGACTGGTATATAGAGTTTTTCCGCAATTTGTGCCAGACCGTAAGGCGCAAAAATATGGGCTGCGGCGAAATGGTCATTTGGCTATGCTCAAAACAGAAAAAGCGGGTTTTTCATGCAGTTAGTTGCCGAAGGATTGGGCGGAGAACGAGGCGGGGAAATCTTGTTTTCGGGGCTCAACTTTACCATTCAAGCTGGCGAAGCCCTGCTTATCACAGGACCAAATGGAGTTGGAAAATCGACCCTGCTTCGAATCGCTGCCGGATTGTTACGGCCTGCGGAGGGAGGAATAAGGCTTGATAATATTTCCGGGCAGTTCGAAACACTTGGCGCAGCATGCCACTTTCTTGGACATTTGAACGCGATGAAGCCTGCGCTGTCGCTGGAGGAAAATCTTCATTTCTGGCAGTCCTTTTGCGGCATCGGAACACGGTCGGTTTTGGAGGCGCTGAAAATGGTCGGTTTGGCCGATATAGGACATTTGCCCTTCGGCTATCTTTCCACCGGACAGAAGCGCCGTGCCAGCATAGCGCGGCTTCTGGCCAGTGACCGACCCATTTGGCTTCTGGATGAGCCGACTGCTGGGCTGGACAAGACATCGGAAGCGCAATTTTCGCAATTGATGCAAGCGCATTTAAACATTGGCGGTCTCATATTGGCGGCGACACATCTGCCGCTCGGATTACCGCGCTCCCGCGAACTCGCGCTTGAGGCGATCAACTGATGGGGGCATTGTTCATTCGTGACGCCCGGCTTGGCCTGCGGGCGGGTGGCGGTGCGCTGGTCGGCATATTGTTCTTCCTGGCTGTCATTGCGGTTGTGCCCTTTGGTGTCGGACCCGATCTTAAGCTCTTGGCGCGTATTGGCGCCGCCATGCTGTGGATCGGCGCCCTGCTTGCCACTCTCCTTGGCCTCGACCGGCTGTTTCAGGCAGATCGTGAGGATGGTTCGCTGGATATTCTGATCATGGCATCGGAACGTCACATGCTGGCGCTGACAGTGCTGGTCAAATGCCTTGCGCACTGGACCGTGAGTGTTTTGCCGCTGGTCATCGCCGCGCCATTGCTCGGATTGTTTATGAACATGGAGCCGGTGGCAATTGGTGCAACCACATTGACCCTTCTGATAGGAACGCCAGCCATCACGCTTATAGGGGCTGTCGGTGCAGCTGTCGCGGTCTCGCTGCCGCGTGGTGGACTGCTTGTTTCGGTGATTGTTCTGCCTCTTACCATTCCGGTGCTCATCTTCGGTGTATCTGCGTCCTATGGCGCAATTGAAGATCCGGCCCCATTTCTGGCACCTTTGCTTATTCTAGGTGCGATTACATTGTTCTTTGCGGTTATCGGTCCTTGGGCGGCAGCAGCTGCCCTTAAATCGTCAGCCGACTGACAGACTGGTGATTTGCGCAACAACATTTGAAAAGCTAAGAGACCTGTATGAGCAATGTGTCATCCAAGCCCGGACGGTGGATCGATCTGGCCAATCCGACAAGGTTTCTAAACCTTGCTGAAAGTGTCTTGCCGTGGCTGGGCGCAATGACATTGATTACGCTTGCGATTGGTTTCTGGATGTCGATGGCAGCGCCGGATGACTATCAGCAAGGCGTTACCGTCAAGATCATGTTCATCCATGTGCCTTTCGCCTGGCTTTCCATGATGTGCTATACGGTCATGTCGATTGCAGCGCTTGGCACGCTTGTCTGGAGGCATCCCCTTGCCGATGTCGCCGCAAAGGCTGCCGCGCCAATAGGTGCGGTTTTCACGGCTCTTGCTCTTATCACTGGCTCACTCTGGGGCAAGCCCATGTGGGGAACATGGTGGGTCTGGGATGCACGTTTGACCTCGGTGTTTGTGCTGTTTCTCATGTATCTCGGCGTGATCGCGCTGACGCGCGCTATGGATGATCCCGCCAAATCTGCCAAGGTGACCGCCATCCTCACACTTGTCGGCTTCGTTAATATCCCAATCATCAAGTTTTCGGTCAATTGGTGGAACACGCTGCACCAACCAGCTTCAGTTATCCGCATGGGCGGCTCGACCATCGACCCTTCCTTGTTGCGGCCACTGCTGGTCATGGCCATTGGCTTCACACTGCTGTTCTTTACGCTGCACATCATGGCCATGCGCAATGAGATATGGCGGCGCCGTGTCACTGCCATGCGGCGCATTGCTGCCCGTAGCGCTGAAAGAAAGGACACCTGATGAACACACATATAGGATTCGTCCTTGCCTCATATCTTTCGGCATTCATTGCGTTGAGCGGTCTTATCCTGTGGATTTTTGTCGATCAACGCAGCCAGCGCAATGCTCTGCGTGATCTTGAGGCGCGGGGTGTCCGTCGTCGCTCAAATAAAGATGGTGCATCGTGAGTGAAGAGGTTCAGCCGCAAGGCGTGCGCCGCAAGCGCAATCCAATCTTTGTTTTTCTACCCTTCATCCTGTTTATCATTCTGGCAGCAATCTTCGCGCTGCAATTGGCATCAGGCCGTGATGAATCGGTTATCCCCTCTGCATTGATTGGCAAGCCAGCGCCGAATGTGAGCCTTACTGCAGTTGCGGGCCTCATAAAGGATGGCCAGCCGGTTCCCGGCCTTGATCCATCGAAATTCAAAGGTCAGGTGACGCTGGTAAACATATTCGGCTCATGGTGTCTCCCTTGCCGCCAGGAACATCCGTTGTTGATGAAGCTGGCCCAGGACAAGCGGATTGTGCTGACTGGCCTCAACTACAAGGACAAGCCGGAAAATGCGGTCGAATTTCTTAAGGACCTTGGCAATCCCTATGCGGCAGTAGGGGCCGATCTAAACGGTCGTGCGGCCATTGAATGGGGCGTTTATGGTGTTCCGGAGACATTCCTGATCGGACGCGACGGAATTATTGCTTACAAGCATGTCGGGCCATTTTCTGACGAGACGATCCGTGACGATTTGATGCCTGCTATAGATGCGGCGCTAAAGAAGAATTAGAGCATACTTTGCTCTAATTCTTCTTGCTGGCGGCCTTTTCGTTGGCTAGCGGTTCGGTCGAATATTTCATGATCAGCGGCATTTGCGCGAATGTGAAAAGCAGGGTGATCGGCATTGTACCCCACACTTTGAACGCCACCCAGAAATCCGTCGAAAAGCTGCGCCAGACCACTTCATTGAGCACGGCGAGAAACAGGAAGAAGATACCCCAACGTAGAGTCAGTTTACGCCAGCCTTCAGCATTGAGCTTGAAGGCACTGTCAAAAACATAGCCCAAAAGCGCTTTTCCAAAATAGAGCCCGCCAAGTAAAATAACGCCAAACAACGCATTGACGATTGTCGGCTTCATTTTGATGAAAGTCTCATTATGCAGCCAGAGTGTCAGCGCCCCAAAGATCAGCACCACTATGCCGGAAATGAGCGGCATGATTGGTAAGCTTCGCGTGAGTACCCATGAAACCCCAAGTGCAATAAAGGTTGCCGCCATGAATAGGGCCGTGGCAACGAAGATCGGTTCGCCAATATTTGACAAAACCGGAAACCGCTCCAACAGCCATTCGCCCTTTGCATTGGCAAAGAAGAAAATCATCAACGGACCCATTTCCAGCGCCAGTTTCAGCAATGGATTGACCTGCTTGTGTGCGGGATCAGACGGATCACGCTCGAAAATCGGTTCGTTCATCATGCAACTCCAGCAATGGCTTTGGCAAAATCACTTGCCGCGAATGGCTCAAGGTCATCGACCTGCTCGCCTACGCCAATAAAATAAACCGGCAATTTATGCTTTGCCGAGATGGCGACAAGAATGCCGCCGCGCGCCGTGCCATCAAGCTTGGTCATCACCAAGCCGTTGACGCCAGCAATGTTCCGGAAAATTTCTACCTGATTGAGCGCATTCTGGCCCGTCGTCGCGTCCAGCGTCTGTAGGACAGTGTGTGGCGCTTCAGGATCGTGCTTACCGAGAACACGTACAATTTTGGCCAGTTCTTCCATCAGTTCTACGCGGTTTTGCAAACGACCGGCGGTGTCGATGATCAGAACATCACTTCCCGCTTCCTTGGCCTGTTTCCACGCGTCAAAGGCAAGTCCGGCAGCGTCCGCACCAAGCTTGCTGGAGACGACCGGCGCGCCAGTGCGCTTGCCCCAAATATGCAATTGTTCGATTGCTGCTGCGCGGAACGTGTCCCCCGCCGCCAGCATAACTTTCAGACCACCGGCTGTCAGCTTTGCGGCAAGCTTGCCGATTGTTGTGGTCTTGCCGGTGCCATTGACGCCGACAACCAGAATAACGTGCGGCTTGTGCGAAAGATCCAGTTCCAGCGGCTTTGCAACTGGCCCCAAAACCTTTTCGATTTCAGATGCCATGATATTGCGCACCTCGTCGGTGCTGATGTCCTTGCCGTAACGCGTAGCGCTCAAAGCACCTGTAATCCTGATCGCCGTTTCCATGCCAAGATCAGCCTGAATCAGGACGTCTTCAAGGTCTTGCAACGTATCTTCATCGAGCTTGCGCCTTGTGAAAATACCGCCGATGGAATCGCCAAGCTGTTGCGATGAACGTGACAGACCTTTGCGAAGTCGTTCAAACCAGCTGATACGTTTTTCTGGTTCAACCGGCTGTGGTTCCTCGACCTGCTTCTCTTCAACGGTCTTGGTAACGGTTACCTTCTTTGCGACAGGCTTGGGCGCTTCGACAGTCTCTACCGGCGAGGTAATAACCGGCATTTCGACAGGAGGCTCCGGCTCGGCGACGGTTTCGGGTTCCGCTTCACTGACCAGCGCAGGTTTCTCTTCGTGAAGGGCCTCGATTTCAACCGGGGCAAGGGTTTCAATGATCGACTGTTCAAGAGGCTCAGTTGATTCAAAATCAACCGGAACAATGATCACAGGCTCCGGTTCCGGCAGAATTTCAGGATCGGTTACAACCTCTTCAAGAATGCTCTCGGGCTCAACAGGCGTAACTGGCTGCTCTGCTTCGACGTGGAGCACTTCTTCCGCAACAGGCAATGCCTCCTGTGCAGCAGTATCCTCATAGGCCTGTTCGACAGTTTCGGCCTTTTCCACCTCAATCAGAGGCAAATCGGCAGGGGTTTCCTCAACCTCCTTCTTGCCGAATGAAAATATTTTCTTGATAAAACCCAGAGCCATGAATGCTGCTTTACTTTTTATGCCGCGTGGCGATTGCTGCCATTGTCGCTGGCGCTGGCCAACAGTTTGTCGCTGTCATGCCCCGTTATGATCCGTTCGATGATGGTTCCGGCTGCACCGGCATCGATACCGGTAAGCGTAAAGCCTTCCGTGCGGCCAATACCTTCGCGCTCAACGAGAATTTTCTGACGCGTGCCGACAAGGCTGCCCAAATGCTTATTATAGGCCGCATCGCCCGCAGCCCTCAGCCGCGCTGCACGATCCTTGATTATCCTGCGATTCATTTGTGGCATGCGCGCGGCAGGTGTGCCTTCGCGTGGGCTGAACGGGAAAACGTGAAGATTTGTCAGCCCGCATTCCTCGACAATGCGGATCGAATTTTCAAACATTTCATCGGTTTCAGTTGGAAAACCGGCAATGATATCGGCACCGAAAACAATGTCCGGGCGAATCTTTCGTACAGTTTCGCAAAACTCGATGGAGTTTTCGCGCGAATGCCGACGTTTCATCCGCTTCAAGATCATATTATCACCGGATTGAAGCGAAAGATGCAGATGCGGCATCAGCCGGCTTTCTGTGGCCAATGCTTCCATCAAATCCTCATCGGCCTCGATGGAATCAATGGAAGAAAGGCGCAGCCGCAGCAAATCAGGCACTTCTTTCAGGACGGTCTTTACCAGCTTGCCAAGGCGCAGATTGCCGGGAAGGTCCGGACCATAACTGGTCATGTCGACGCCGGTCAGCACTACTTCATGATAGCCATTGCCGACAAGCCGCTTGACCTGATCGATTACGCCGCCCATCGGCACCGAACGCGAATTGCCGCGGCCATAAGGAATGATGCAGAAGGTGCAGCGATGATCGCAGCCATTTTGCACCTGTACGAAGGCGCGCGCGCGTCCTTCAATGGCATCAACCATATGTGACGCAGTTTCGCGCACTTCCATGATGTCGTTAACCCGCACTTTTTCAAACTGGTTGACGCCAAAATCAGGCAGCATGCGATATGAGTTGGATTTGAGCTTTTCCTCATTGCCGAGGACCAGATCAACCTCGTCCATGGCGGCAAAATCATCGGCCCCGGTTTGCGCCGCGCAACCCGTCACAATGATCCGCGCTTGCGGATTGTCCCGGCGGGCTTTGCGGATTGCCTGCCGCGCCTGTCTCACCGCTTCGCTGGTCACGGCGCAAGTGTTGAAAATGATCGCGCCATTTTCCAGCGCGCCAAGGCCGGCAGCATCGGCCTCGCGTTTCATCACTTCGGATTCATAGGTGTTTAGGCGGCAGCCAAAGGTAACAACGTCCACTGCCATCAGGCGGCTCCCTGCGCATCTTCGTCGCGTGTCCAGCTTCCGTCTTGTGGATCAAGAGTCCCCGAAAATTCCCATTCTGCCGGACCCGTCATCAAGACGTGATCATCTTCCAGCCATTCAATCATCAAGGGACCGCCCGGCACGGTAACCGTTACGGCACGTTCAGTCCGGCCCGTGCGCGCAGCCGAAACACCGGCAGCGCAAGCGGCAGAACCGCAAGCGCGGGTAAGCCCTGCACCACGCTCCCATGTCCGCAGCGTTATCGCGTTACGGCTCGTTACGTGAGCGATAGATATGTTGGCTCTTTCTGGAAACATGGGATGGTTTTCAAGCAATGGGCCAAGGCGCTCAAGATCATAGGTCCACACATCCTCATCAACCCAGAAAATGGCGTGCGGATTGCCCATGCTGACAACGGAAGGCGAGTGCAGAACCGGCGCATCGATCGGCCCAATCTGCAATTCGATCTTTCGTGTATCGTTGAAGGGTTCGGAGAGCGGAATATCCTGCCAGTCGAAGAGGGGCTGGCCCATATCAACCGAAATTTGACCATCGGCCTGTTCACTGGCAGTTAAAATTCGCGCAATCGTCTCGAATGTAAATTCGCGCTTGCCTGTCTTGGCGCTAAGTGCCTGCACGACGCAACGCATGCCATTGCCGCAGGTTTGCGCCTGCGTGCCGTCAGAATTGATGATCTCGACATAAGCGTCCGTACCCTCCCTGCGAGGCGAATGGATTGCCATGATCTGGTCGAACTTGGTTGCAGGATCGTGATCAAGTGCAATGGCAGCGTCAGGGGTAATTCTGTCCGCACGTCCGCGCATGTCGGCAACGATGATTTCGTTGCCGAGCCCATTCATCTTTGAGAAGGGTGCGCGCTTTGTCATGCCGGTTTTAGCCCATGATTACTGTTTCAAGGCTATATGGCGGAATTAGCAGAAAAATACCAGTGCCCGCATATTAATGCGGTTCATGTGCGTCTGCGACACCACGCAGCCAATAGCCCGCAGCTTTTACCCATTCGCCGTTCAATCCGCGCTGTTCGACAAGATGAGCGCGAACTGCTTTGGATATGCCGCTTTCGCTGGCTATAAAGGCGTAGCAATCGCCACTTGGCAGGTCGAGCGCCTCAATTTTCCGTAGCAGGAGGTCATTATTTCCAGCCTCAGCGCCATTACGATGAACCCAGATGATCGTAGCATTCGCCTTTGTATCGATGGACTGCTCTTCGTCCTTGTTCGCCACTTCAATAACCGCGATTGCTCGCGCTGAAGCGGGGAGTTCTTCCAACCGGCGGCTGATTGCAGGGAGCGCAGTCTCGTCTCCCGCCAGCAAATACCAGTCAAAAGCATCAGGAACGATCATTGAGCCGCGAGGACCGCCGATCACGAGCTTTTGTCCAATAGCAGCCTGCGCAGCCCAACTTGAGGCTGGCCCATCCCCATGGAGGACGAAATCAACATCAAGTGTATTGGTGGCCGCATGGAAGTTGCGCGGTGTATAATCGCGCATTTCCGGACGTGGCTTGCCTTCCGGGAAGGTAACGCCATCTGGACCAAGTGTCGGCAATACAGGCTCTTCACCGAGTGGCGAAAAGAAAATCTTTATATGATCGCCATAGCCTGGGCTGTGAAAACCTTCGAGCTGATCACCAGCAAGGGTGACACGTAGCATGAGCGGCGTCACATGTTTCACAGCTTGCACTTCGAGCACGCGCAGGCGGGTTTCGTGGCGAATTCGTTGGGGTGTTTTATTTATGACTGTCATAGTCAGGAAATACGCTGTCACTTTCGCAAGTTCAATGGGCTTGTGGGTTAAATTTTTGTCACGACCTGCGCATAACAGGCTAAGACTTTATTCACCTTGAAATGTTTAAACTGGTTAATAAGGCTCAGCAGGGCTGAAAGACTATAGGTTCATGTGTGGCGATATTGTCAGTCCGGCCAGTTTTTAGCCGTATTTGCCAAGAAAGACGCCCTTGAAGCGGCTGTTTTTTGGTTCCTGGGTTGAGAATTTCGGCCAGATGGCCATTGTATCATGGTTAATCGTAGGGAATGGATTGGCATTTCCGAATCAGATTATGCAGATGGAGAACTGAGGTTATGGGAACTTTGAAGGTCAATTTGCTAACCGTTGCCGCAGTCGGCATTGTGTTGGCTGGATGCCAGAGTTCGCGGATGGAGCCGATGAATTCGGGGCCAGCACCGTTACAAGCGGCTCCTTCCGGCTCTGTTAGCCAGAGTCAGCTTCCACCTCCCGGCGGCAATCAGTTTCCGACTGCGCCGACGACAGCAACAACCGCACCCAGCGCGGCGGGTAATACGCAGGTGGCATCGCTACCTCCGGAAAACGCCCCTGATCTTACTGCTGGCAGCGTTGCCGGGGTGTGGAATGCCAATATGGGTGGCCAAAGCTGCAAGATCGCAACGCCGCAAACAAAATTTGGCCAGGGCTATCGTGCCGGTCCGCTCCGTTGCCCGGGTGAGCTTGCAACGCTTTCATCCTGGTCCGTCAGCGGCAAGCAGCTGACCCTCTATGATGCAGCGGGTGGCACTGTAGCGCGGCTTTATTCGTCAGGCGCGTCCAAATTTGACGGTCAGACATCGGGCGGACAGAACCTGACGCTTTCGCGCTGATAATCAAACAAGTCACTGCCTTAAGAGACTGCCTCCCGCATGTCGCATGATAATCTGAAAGTGTTCCCTTCGGTGAGCGAGCGCTACCAAGCGCTCGTTCAGGCGGGGGAGCTTGATGCGGACCCCGCACAACAGCAGCTTGCCCTGCGTTTCGACCAGCTTATCCGCCATGTGGCGACGAAACGTCTGTCAACCAAGTCCAGTGCTTTGGGTTGGCTGTTTAGCCGAAAATCACCGCGCAATGAGATTGTCAAAGGTCTCTACATTTATGGTGAAGTCGGCCGCGGCAAAACCATGCTGATGGATATGTTTCATCAGCTTGTTCCGGTCAAACGCAAGCGTCGCGCCCATTTTATCGATTTCATGGCGGATGTTCACGAGCGGATCAATGCGCATCGCAAGGCGCTGAAGAATGGCGAAACAAAGCAGGATGATCCGATACCACCCGTTGCAGATGCTCTTGCAGAACAATCCTGGGTACTTTGCTTCGATGAATTTACGGTCACGGATATTGCCGATGCGATGATCCTGTCGCGGCTGTTCCGTGCCTTGTTTGAGCGTGGTGTTGTGCTTGTTGCCACCTCCAACGTTCTGCCGGACAATCTCTATCGTGACGGCCTTAACCGTCAGTTGTTTTTGCCGTTCATTGACCTTCTGAAAACCCATGTCGATGTGGTCAATCTGGATGCGCGCACCGACTACCGGCTGGAAAAGCTCAATCACATGCCGGTTTATCTCTCGCCATTGAATGAGGATACAGGCCGGTTAATGGACGAGGCGTGGCAGGCGGCAACCGCTGGCGCGACAGTTGCACCGGACAGCGTGACGGTAAAAAGCAGAACGGTTGTCATACCCAAGGCGGGGCGCAGCGCCGCCCGTTTTACATTTGCTGACCTTTGCTCAAAACCACTGGGCGCGGCGGATTACACGGCCATCATCCAGCGATACAGGACAATTTTTATTGATACCGTCCCTGTGCTTGACCATCCGCGCCGCAACGAGGCCAAGCGCTTTATCATTCTTATCGACATTCTCTACGACCATCATGTGCATCTCGTAATCTCGGCGGCCGCTTCACCCGACAAGCTTTACGTTGCCAATCGCGGAACCGAGGCTTTTGAATTTGATCGCACCGCATCCAGGCTGTTCGAAATGCAAAGCCAGGACTATCTGGAAGAGGCAGCGATGCAGCAGTCCAAGCTTCATGAGACTGATACTTTTGATGTGTAAAGAGAGACTCGAAAGGGTCTCGGATGCTAAATCGTATTGACGTTTACGTAAATCCCATCAAATCTAAACGATTGAATTCATTGAGGGGAAAATTTTAAGTTGAGTTATTTTTCAAAGAGGAATATTCGAACCACCCAACGCAAAGGCATATGGCGACAGATTGCCGATGGGCATTTTTGATAATCGTTATTTTCGTCTTTGGCGTCGGTCAAGGCATTAAGTTCAGGCAAAACTTCAGATCAGGGAAGTATCCAGCATGGCACGTAATAAAATCGCCCTCATCGGCTCAGGTATGATCGGTGGAACGCTTGCACATCTGATCGGGCTCAAAGAGCTCGGCGATATCGTTCTATTCGACATCGCGGAAGGGACGCCTCAGGGCAAGGGTCTCGACATCGCTCAGTCCTCCCCAGTCGATGATTTCGACGCCAAGCTTACCGGCGCCAACGACTATGCAGCCATTGAAGGCGCAGATGTTGTCATCGTCACCGCCGGTGTCCCCCGCAAGCCGGGCATGAGCCGTGATGACCTTCTCGGCATCAACCTCAAGGTCATGGAGCAGGTCGGTGCGGGCATCAAGAAATACGCCCCCGGCGCTTTCGTGATCTGCATCACCAACCCGCTCGACGCGATGGTCTGGGCGTTGCAGAAGTTTTCGGGCCTGCCGAAGAACATGGTTGTCGGCATGGCGGGCATTCTCGACAGCGCCCGCTTCCGTTATTTCCTTGCCGATGAGTTCAAGGTTTCGGTTGAGGACGTTACAGCCTTCGTTCTCGGCGGTCATGGCGACTCCATGGTGCCGCTCGCGCGCTACTCCACTGTTGCAGGCATTCCACTGCCGGATCTGGTGAAGATGGGCTGGACCAGCCAGGAAAAGCTCGACCAGATCATTCAGCGCACCCGAGATGGCGGCGCGGAAATCGTTGGTCTGCTCAAAACCGGTTCGGCTTTCTACGCGCCTGCTTCCTCGGCTGTTCAGATGGCTGAGGCCTTCCTGAAGGACAAGAAGCGCGTTCTGCCGGTTGCTGCGCATCTTTCCGGTCAGTACGGCGTTAAGGACATGTATGTGGGCGTGCCCGTCATTATCGGTGCAGGCGGTGTCGAGCGGGTTATCGAAATCGATTTGAACAAAACGGAAGAGAAGCAATTTGAGGCTTCAGTGGCTTCTGTCGCCGGACTTTGTGAAGCCTGCATCAATATCGCGCCGAACCTTAAGTAATTCGGCTCACGAAACAATTCTGAAACGATCCTGGGTTATTGCCCAGGATTATTCGTAGAGGAAATATCATATGAATATTCATGAATATCAGGCCAAGCGTCTGCTGCACACATTCGGTGCACCAATCGCCAATGGCGTTGCCGTTTACTCCGTCGAACAGGCGGAAGAATGGGCGAAGACGCTGCCCGGTCCGCTTTATGTGGTGAAGAGCCAGATTCATGCCGGTGGGCGCGGTAAGGGCAAGTTCAAGGAACTCGGTCCGGATGCAAAGGGCGGTGTGCGCCTTTCCAAGTCCGTCGAGGAAGTTGTTGCAAATGCCAAGGAAATGCTCGGCAACACATTGGTCACCAAGCAGACCGGTCCCGCTGGTAAGCAGGTCAATCGCCTTTACATCGAAGACGGCGCTGACATTGAGCGTGAACTTTATCTGTCGATCCTGGTCGACCGTGCTGTCGGACGTCCCGCATTCGTGGTTTCCACGGAAGGTGGCATGGACATCGAAGCTGTTGCCCATGATACGCCAGAAAAAATCATCACTGTTGCGATCAACCCTGAACAGGGTGTGACGGCAGACGACATCGCAACGATCAGCGATGCCTATGGCCTGAGCGGTGATGCTCGCGCTGATGGCGAAAAGCTTTTCCCGATTCTCTACAAGGCTTTCACCGAAAAGGACATGAGCCTGCTCGAAGTGAACCCGCTGATCGTCATGAAAGATGGTCATTTGCGCGTTCTCGATGCCAAGGTTTCGTTCGATGGCAATGCCCTGTTCCGCCATCCGGATGTGGTGGAGCTGCGCGACACCACTGAAGAAGATGCAAAGGAAATCGAGGCATCGAAATATGACCTCGCCTATGTTGCTCTCGACGGTAATATTGGCTGCATGGTCAATGGTGCCGGTCTTGCCATGGCAACGATGGATATCATCAAGCTTTATGGTGCTGAGCCAGCAAACTTCCTCGACGTTGGCGGCGGTGCCAACAAGGAGAAGGTAACGGCTGCTTTCAAGATCATCACTGCCGATCCTGCGGTCAAGGGTATCCTGATCAACATCTTCGGCGGCATTATGAAATGCGACATCATCGCTGAAGGCGTGATCGCTGCGGTCAAGGAAGTTGGTCTTAAGGTTCCGCTGGTTGTTCGCCTCGAAGGCACCAATGCTGAACTGGGCAAGAAGATCATCAATGAAAGTGGTCTGAATGTCGTCTCCGCCGACGATCTGGATGATGCGGCGCAGAAAATCGTCAAGGCTGTGAAGGGAAACTAAGGCATGTCTATTCTTGTTAACAAAGACACCAAGGTTCTCGTTCAGGGCCTGACCGGTAAGACCGGCACATTCCACACCGAACAGGCTCTGGCCTATTACGGAACGCAAATGGTTGGCGGTATTCACCCGAAGAAGGGTGGTGAGACCTGGGAAGGCAAGCTGCCGACCGGTTCAAGCGCGCAGCTGCCAATCTTTGCTTCGGTTGCCGAAGGTAAGGATCGCACCGGTGCAAACGCTTCCGTGATCTATGTTCCGCCAGCAGGCGCAGCAGAAGCCATTCTCGAAGCCATCGAGGCAGAAATTCCTTTGATCATCTGCATCACCGAAGGCATTCCTGTCATGGACATGGTTCGCGTCAAGGCTCGCCTTGACCGCTCTTCATCCCGCCTTATCGGACCAAACTGCCCCGGCGTTCTTACGCCTGAAGAATGCAAGATCGGCATCATGCCAGGCAATATCTTCAAGAAGGGTTCGGTAGGTGTTGTATCGCGCTCCGGCACGCTTACTTATGAAGCAGTGTTCCAGACGACGAATGAAGGCCTTGGCCAGACGACAGCTGTCGGTATTGGCGGCGATCCTGTGAAGGGTACGGAATTCATCGATGTTTTGGAAATGTTCCTTGCTGATGAAGAAACCAAATCAATCATCATGATCGGTGAAATTGGCGGATCGGCCGAAGAAGATGCGGCACAGTTCATTGCTGATGAAGCAAAGCGCGGTCGCAAAAAGCCAATGGCCGGATTCATTGCTGGGCGTACGGCTCCTCCCGGACGCACAATGGGCCATGCCGGTGCGGTTATTTCCGGCGGCAAGGGCGGCGCGGAAGACAAGATCGCGGCCATGGAAGCAGCGGGCATCCGTGTTTCGCCATCGCCAGCGCAGCTTGGCAAGACATTGGTCGAAGTCCTTAAGGGATAAGACCGGTTTCAGGAAAACGGGAACCCGTTTTGCTGAAATTGCATAAACCGATAAAGGCGCAGTTTCGCCTTTATCAACAGCCAGAAGGATCGGGGCGGCAGTCGCCCTGATCAATCCGCGGGGACGTTCATAATTTGAGCGAGCCTCACCCAGGGTGGCACCAGAAGGCTGGTGCGCTCTTATCAAGGGAGACGGGGCGCAGCTCCGGTCACGAACATGGCACGTCAAGAACAGGCCAACGATCTTTTTGCCCTCACTTCATTTCTCTATGGTGGCAATGCCCACTATATCGAGGAGCTTCACGCGCAATACGAGAAAGATCCGGCATCGGTGGATGCGGAATGGCAGGAATTCTTTGCCAATCTCGGCGATAATAAAGACGATATCCAGAAGAACGCAAAGGGTGCGTCCTGGGAAAAGCCGAACTGGCCTATCGCGGGTAATGGCGAGCTGGTTTCTGCTCTTGATGGCAATTGGGGCGAAGTCGAAAAACACATTACGGACAAGTTGAAGTCGAAAAGCGCCAACGGCGCAGCCGCAACAAGTGGCGCTGCCGCTGCAAAGACTTCCGTATCCGACTCTGACATCATCCATGCGGCACGCGATTCTGTTCGCGCCATCATGATGATCCGGGCTTACCGCATGCGTGGCCATTTGCATGCCAAACTTGATCCGCTGGGGCTGGCCGAGGTCAAGGAAGATTATAATGAGCTGTCGCCCGAGAGCTACGGTTTCTCGCCAGCCGATTATGATCGCAAGATTTTCATCGATAATGTTCTCGGTCTTGAATATGCGACCATTCCGCAGATGCTCGACATTCTGCAACGCACCTATTGCTCGACGATCGGTGTGGAATTCATGCACATTTCCGATCCGGTCGAAAAGTCATGGATTCAGGAACGTATCGAAGGTCCCGATAAGGGCGTTGCCTTTACCGCAGAGGGCAAAAAAGCGATCTTGTCCAAACTGATTGAGGCTGAAGGCTTCGAACAATTTATCGATGTCAAATATAAGGGCACGAAGCGTTTTGGCCTTGATGGTGCCGAGTCGCTCATTCCGGCACTTGAGCAGATCGTCAAGCGTGGCGGCTCGATGGGGCTTAAGGAAATCGTCCTTGGCATGGCGCATCGCGGACGCCTCAATGTGCTTAGCCAGTTCATGCGCAAGCCGCACCGCGCTATTTTCCATGAGTTCAAGGGTGGTTCCTATGCGCCCGATGACGTGGAAGGTTCGGGCGACGTCAAGTACCATCTTGGTGCCTCATCGGACCGCGAGTTCGATGGCAATAAGGTCCATCTGTCGCTGACGGCCAATCCTTCACATCTGGAAATCGTCAACCCCGTTGTCATGGGCAAGGCCCGCGCCAAGCAGGATCTGCTTGCGGGGCGCGATCGTGATGAAGTTGTGCCGCTTTCCGAGCGTGCCAAAATCATGCCGTTATTGCTGCACGGCGATGCGGCATTTGCCGGGCAGGGCGTCGTTGCTGAATGTCTTGGCCTTTCCGGGCTGCGCGGTCATCGCGTCGCTGGTACGGTGCATTTCATCATCAACAACCAGATCGGCTTCACCACCAATCCGCGCTTCTCGCGCTCATCGCCCTATCCATCCGATGTGGCGAAGATGATTGAAGCGCCGATTTTCCACGTCAATGGTGACGATCCTGAAGCTGTTGTTTACGTGGCGAAGATCGCAACGGAATATCGCATGACATTCCACAAGCCGGTTGTCATTGACATGTTCTGCTATCGCCGCTTCGGCCATAATGAGGGCGATGAGCCTGCATTCACGCAGCCGCTCATGTACAAGACCATTCGCGGGCAGAAAACAACCGTGCAGCTTTACTCGTCAAAGCTGATCGAAGAAGGCCTGATTACCGAGGCTGAGCTTGATAAATTGCGTGCCACATGGCGCGAAAACCTTGAGCAGGAATTTGAAGCCGGTCAGCACTACAAGCCCAACAAGGCCGATTGGCTGGATGGCGCGTGGAGCGGTCTGCGCACTGCAGACAATGCGGATGAGCAGCGCCGGGGTAAAACGGGTCTTCCGCTGAAGACCATCAAGGAAATCGGCAAGAAGCTGGCGGAAGTACCCGCGGGCTTTAATGTTCATCGCACCATTCAGCGTTTTCAGGATAACCGCGCCAAGATGGTCGAAACCGGTGAAGGTTTTGATTGGGCGACGGCTGAAGCACTGGCATTCGGCTCACTGGCTATAGAGGGGCATCCGGTTCGCCTTTCGGGTCAGGATGTTGAGCGTGGAACATTCAGTCAGCGGCATTCGGTTCTTTACGATCAGGACACGGAACAGCGTTACATTCCGCTGAACAATCTCCAGAAGGGCCAGGCCATTTACGAGGTCATCAATTCGATGCTTTCGGAAGAGGCGGTGCTTGGATTCGAATATGGCTATTCGCTGTCCGATCCGCGCGCACTGACCCTTTGGGAAGCTCAGTTCGGTGACTTTGCCAATGGCGCACAGGTCATATTCGACCAGTTCATCTCATCGGGTGAGCGTAAATGGCTGCGTATGTCGGGCTTGGTTTGCCTTCTGCCGCATGGCTATGAGGGGCAGGGCCCGGAGCACTCCTCCGCCCGCCTTGAGCGTTATTTGCAGCTTTGTGCGGAAGACAATATGCAGGTCGCAAATTGCACGACACCTGCAAACTACTTCCATATTCTGCGCCGCCAGATGAAACGCGACTTCCGCAAGCCGCTGATCCTGATGACGCCGAAATCCCTGCTGCGCCACAAGCGTGCTGTTTCATCAATCAGTGACTTCACCGGCGATTCGTCATTCCACCGCCTGTTGTGGGATGATGCGCAGCTGCTGAAGGATCAGCTGATCAAGCTGCAAAAGGATTCGAAAATCCGCCGTGTCGTTCTTTGTTCCGGCAAGGTCTATTATGATCTTTACGAAGAGCGCGAAAAGCGCGGCATCGACGATGTCTATCTCCTGCGCGTCGAACAGCTCTACCCGTTCCCGGCCAAGGCTTTGATCACCGAACTGTCACGTTTCCGCAATGCGGAGATGGTCTGGTGTCAGGAAGAACCCAAGAACATGGGGGCTTGGGCCTTTATCGATCCTTATCTGGAATGGGTGTTGGCGCATATTGATGCCAAGCATCAGCGGGTCCGTTACACCGGACGTCCGGCTGCCGCTTCAACGGCGACCGGCCTGATGTCCAAGCACCTTGCACAACTTGAAGCATTCCTTGAAGATGCTCTGGGTTCATAAGTAAACAAAGATAGAGCGGCGTGACGTCGCTTTGAACAGTGAAAATAGATCAACGAGAGCTGAGAATATGGCAACCGAAATCCGCGTCCCAACACTGGGCGAATCCGTTTCCGAAGCAACGATCGGTAAATGGTTCAAGAAGGTCGGCGAAGCTATTGCTGTCGACGAGCCGCTGGTCGAGCTTGAGACCGACAAAGTAACGATCGAAGTGCCTGCGTCTGCTGCTGGTTCGCTGGCCGAAATTACCGCCAAGGAAGGCGATACGGTTGAAGTCGGCGCTTTGCTCGGCATGATCGGTTCCGGTGATGGTGCGGCCGCAGCACCTGCCAAGAAAGAAGAAGCCAAGCCTGACGCGGTAGCACAGGCATCTGGCCCAGGTTCAGCGGCAAGCACAGGTGAGGCAGAAAACAAGGCGGCTCAGATTGCAGGCAATACGCCTATTTCCGAGCGCAAGCCCAGCGAAATGCCGGCTTCCCCGGCTGCTTCCAAGCTGTTGAGCGAAAAAGGTGTATCTGTTTCACAGGTTGAAGGTTCCGGCAAGCGCGGCCAGGTTCTCAAGGGCGATGTCCTTGATGCTGTTGCCAAGGGCTTCACATCGCAGCCTGATGCTGCGGAGGCACCTAAGGTTTCTGCCCGTCCTGCTTCCACCCCCGATGATGCATCGCGCGAAGAACGTGTGAAGATGACCCGTTTGCGCCAGACCATTGCACGTCGCCTCAAGGATGCGCAAAGCACAGCTGCCATGCTCACCACCTATAATGAGGTGGACATGTCTGCAGTCATGGATTTGCGGAATCGCTACAAGGAAATCTTTGAGAAGAAGCATGGCGTCAAACTTGGCTTCATGGGTTTTTTCACCAAGGCTGTGACTCATGCCTTGAAAGAAATTCCTGCGGTTAATGCCGAGATTGATGGCACCGACATCATTTACAAGAATTTTGCCCATGTCGGCGTTGCTGTCGGCACGGATAAGGGTCTTGTCGTTCCTGTTGTGCGTAATGCCGATCAAATGTCGATTGCTGAAATCGAGAAGGATATTGGCCGTCTCGGCAGGGCTGCACGCGATGGCGCGCTGTCGATGGCCGACATGCAGGGCGGCACATTCACCATCTCCAATGGTGGTGTTTATGGCTCGCTCATGTCATCGCCGATCCTCAATGCACCGCAGTCCGGTATTCTTGGAATGCACAAGATTCAGGATCGTCCGGTTGTGGTTGGCGGTCAGATTGTCATCCGCCCGATGATGTATCTTGCACTGAGCTATGACCACCGCATCGTGGACGGCAAGGAAGCGGTTACCTTCCTCGTTCGCGTCAAGGAAAGCCTTGAAGATCCGGAGCGTCTCGTTCTCGATCTTTAACAATAGACCATGTGGCCACTGTTCCTCGCGCAGGGATAGTGGTCGCCACCGTTATTCGTGTCTTTGGAGAATGGCATGTCGCATTACATGTATGAATTCCTTGGTCTGATGGCGGTCTTTTCGATCATGATCGTCTCGCCGGGGGCTGACTTTGCCATTGTTGTCCGGCAAAGCATCGTGCATGGCCGCCGCAGCGCGATCATCACGAGCCTGGGCATCGGCTCGTCGCTGCTTTTCCATATCAGCTATACTGTTTTAGGCCTTGGTCTTCTTGTGTCCAAGTCCCTGCTTCTGTTTGGTTTGTTGAAGTGGGCCGGTGCAGCCTATCTCGTTTATCTCGGTATAAAGGCGCTGCGTGCACCGGCAATGGAAGCCGAGGAGGTCGTGATGGTGGATACAGACCGGAAAATTTCCGACACACGCTCCTTCCTCATGGGTTTTGTGACAAATGCGCTGAACCCCAAAGCCGTCCTGTTCTTCCTGTCATTGTTCTCGGCACTGGTCAGCCATGAAACGCCTGTGCTTATTCAGGCAAGCTATGGCGTCGTCATGGCAATGGCTTTGATTGCGTGGTTTGTGGCCGTATCAACCTTCTTCACCATGCAGTCTGTGCGGGATCGCTTTATTTCCTGGGGCAAATGGTTCAATCGCGTAACCGGTATGGTTTTCATCGGGCTTGGCATCAAGCTTGCGACCAGTCAGGCAAGCTAGCCAATGGCTATTTCTTTCTCCGACGCCAGAAGACGAAGCTTTGCAGCGATATCAGCGCTTGGAATCGTGTTTGCGTCTCCCGCCTATGCTGCTTGCACTCAGGACCGGGCCGTCTATACCGACCGCGATGATGATTACACGCTGACATTCAAGCACTTTCCCGAAGATCAGCCGGTTGCAACATCAAACGAGTTCGTCCTGCATCGCAATGATACGGATTTGAAGCTTGACGGCGTTGTCATGCGAGACGAAGCTGCAAGGCCCAAGGCGCTCATCCTGTATAATTGCCCGAGCGGCGATGTGACAGGCGATGAACTGGCGGCTTGTACGGTTTGGCAGGGCGTGCCTTACGCGCTAAAAGAGGGTGCCGAAGCCGGCTATCTGCCACAGGCAAAAGAGCCCGCGGCACAGGCTTTGCTAATGCCCGATCTTTCCGGCGCAATGAGAAGTTTCAACTTCAGGCTGGAAAAGCCGATCGAAATATTTCCGTGGGACGTATTTCGCTTCAAGGAATGCGTTCCCCAACAATAATTACGTAAGTTACAGCAAAGGAATCAATCATGGCATATGATGTCGTCGTCATCGGATCTGGCCCCGGTGGCTATGTGTGCGCGATCAAGGCAGCGCAGCTCGGCCTAAAGACCGCCGTCATTGAAAAGCGCGCAACCTTTGGCGGCACCTGTCTGAACATCGGCTGCATTCCGTCCAAGGCTTTGCTCCACGCTTCGGAAGTCTTCCACGAAGCCGGTCATTCCCATGCCACGCTTGGTGTCGAAGTCGGCACGCCAAAACTCAACCTTCCGGCAATGCTTGCCCATAAGCAGGCGACAGTGGATGCCAATGTGAATGGTGTTGCCTTCCTGTTCAAGAAGAACAAGATCGATACATTCATCGGCACCGGCAAGGTTGTCGCTGCGGGCAAAGTTTCAGTGACAGGGGATGATGGCAAGGTTCAGGAAATCGAAGCCAAGAATATCGTGATTGCCACCGGCTCCGATGTTGCAGGCATTCCGGGCGTTGATGTTGCCTTTGATGAGAAGATCATCATCTCTTCCACCGGTGCTCTGGAGCTTCAGGCTGTTCCCGAACATCTTGTCGTTGTTGGCGGCGGCGTTATCGGTCTGGAACTTGGCTCGGTTTGGGCACGTCTCGGCGCAAAAGTGACAGTGGTTGAATTCCTTGACAAGATTCTTGGGCCAATGGATGGCGAAGTTTCAAAACAGTTCCAGCGTATGCTCGAAAAGCAGGGTATTGAATTCAAACTCTCTGCCAAGGTGACTGCTGTCGAGAAGTCCGGCAAGGGTGCAAAAATCACTTTCGAACCGGTAAAAGGCGGTGATGCCCAGACGATTGAGGCTAATGTCGTTCTCGTCTCCACGGGACGCAAGCCCTATACGGACGGTCTCGGTCTTAAAGAGGCAGGTGTCGAGGTGGATGATCGTGGCCGCGTTGCTATCAACGATCATTGGCAGACCAATGTGCCCGGCATTTATGCCATTGGCGATGTGGTCAAGGGCCCGATGCTGGCGCATAAGGCGGAAGATGAAGGGATCGCGGTTGCGGAAATCCTCGCCGGACAGGCTGGGCATGTCAATTTTGATGCGATCCCGAGCGTCGTTTACACGCAGCCGGAAGTTGCTTCAGTCGGTAAAACAGAGGAAGAACTCAAGGCGGCTGGTATTGAGTATAAGTCGGGCAAGTTCCCGTTTACTGCCAATGGTCGCGCTCGCGCCATGCTGCATACGGACGGTTTTGTCAAAATTCTTGCTGATAAGGCGACAGATCGCGTTCTTGGTGTTCATATCCTCGGCTATGGCGCCGGTGAGATGATTCACGAGGCAACGGTTCTCATGGAATTTGGCGGTTCATCCGAAGATTTGGCCCGTACGACCCATGCTCACCCAACAATGTCGGAAGCCGTACGCGAAGCGGCACTGGCAACATTCGCTAAACCAATTCATATGTAATTTGACTTGAATGCATAAAAAGGCCCGAATTTTCGGGCCTTTTTTGTTTTTAGCTTGTTAAATTAGTTAGCAGGAGCCGGTGCGGGGGCAGGCGCGGGAGCCGGGGCTGGCTCAGATGGTGCTGGTGCCGGTGTTGTGGCCGCAGGAGCTTCTGTTGTCGGCGCTGGGGCCGACGCTGGCGGCTTTGTTGTATCGCTCGCTGGCGCTGTAGGTGCCGGAGCCTTCATATCGGTGTTTCCGCTCATGAAGTAATAACCACCGATGACAATCGCAGCGATAATGATGCCGGCGATCAGATAGGTTCCGCCGCCGCTCTTATTGTTAACGACCGTTGTATGGGGTGGTTCCGGTCTGGCCGGATTCAGCGGGTCGTTTGCGGGTCGTTGCACATTTGGATCGTAGGTCATGTTTTGTCCTCCATGGCATTCAAGTGATGCCGATGAAAAGACAACGGATATAATCGGGTAAAGTTCCAGAAAGTGTGGTCGCGCGATATGCTGTTACTGCGCGGTCATCTTGTAGTTTTGCTTTTGAAGAAGCGATACGAGGCCTTGCTCGCCGGGCAGATGCAAAGCACCAACCGCAATGAATGCGTTGCCTCTGGCAAGTATTGGCTCTGCATGTTCCGCCATGGTTCGGTTGCGGGCATTGACCATTTTTTCCTCAAACTCTGCATAATTCTGGCCGCTGGCTGTGCCGTCAGGAGACACGGATCGCATGAGTGGAAATATCATGCCAATATCGCCCTGCACATAAAGAACGGTCATTGTCTCGAATATGTCTTTCATCTTGGGGCCGAGCGCCAGCATTTCGACCACGCCGTCAATATGAAATTTTGCAGGCAGCGAGGCCATAGCCCCCAACTGGTCGCGGATCGTTTCCAGCCCGGCAATCTGCTTGCCCTTATCCTTGGCCTCCTGCGCGAGTTTGATATCGAGAAAAGCGATGCCTTGCTTCTTTCTGGCCATTTCACAGACGGGCAATGCCAGCATGCTTGTGAGCATCCAAGGTTGCATTCGGTTTACCGAGCCAAGTGAGATGCCGCGCTCTGACAGAGCGGTCTTGACCGCCGAAAGCTTGTCGGCAGGAATGATTTTTTCGAGCGTTGTCCCATCCGTAAACATCATCAGTTCCGGCGACTCAGCCATTACCTTCATGATCCCTTTCGGGTCCATGACTTCGTCAGTCTCGATGACAACCATATTTGCGGCTTGATAGGCTTTCTGCGCGGCATTGGAGAGTTTCAGGACGCGAGGATCGGTCAGATGCATCGTGCCATAGAGCCAGGAAGCTTCCACTCCCGGCTTTTCGATCTTCCACAGCAGGCCATGGCTGTTTGGCGTGGCGGCGGCCTCCTTGCGCAATGTTTCCAGTTTTGCAGGATCAGACTTTGCCATTTCCTCAATCAGATTACGACCGCTGCAGGTTGTTTCCTGCGCGCGGGCATAGGCAGTGGTTAAGATCACCGCAAAAAGTGAGGCAAGGAGAAGCCAGCTTAATCCTGCGCAAAACCGCAGCAGCGTATCGGCGTAGCGATCAAGCGGGGAAAGGGTATTATTGTCCATGAAGGGTCTCGACTGGCTCTAATCAGGCACGCGGATGTGCTTTGTCGTAAATTTCCATCAAGCGATCCGTATCGACGCCCGTATAGACCTGTGTGGTGGAAAGGCTGGCATGACCAAGCAGTTCCTGAATTGTCCGCAAATCGCCGCCGCGACCCAGCAAATGCGTTGCAAAGGAGTGGCGCAGCGCATGTGGCGTAGCAGTATCGGGCAGGCCCAGCGCTCCACGCATTTTCTGCATATCGCGCTGGATTATGGCCGAATGGAGCTCACCGCCGCGCGCGCCGCGAAACAGCGGCTTGCCTTCCTCAAGATCGTAAGGGCAAAGCCTGCGATATTCCGCAACAGCCCGGTGCACAATCGGAAGAAGCGGAACCATGCGTGTCTTGCCGCCCTTGCCGGTAACAGGAATTGAGCGGGCACCGGGATCAGTCAGTGCTCCACCATCCAATCCGAGCGCTTCGGAAATGCGCAGGCCACAACCATAGAGCAATGTCAGCACGGCGGCATTGCGGGCCGCGATCCAAGGCTCTTCATTGAGCTGCTCGCCAATTTCAACGACCCGCCTTGCATCGATTGTTGTCAGCGGCTTGGGCAGGGATTTTGGCTGTTTCGGCGCGCGCATGGCGATGGAGGCAGCGGCATTGGCCATGCCCTGTTTTTCAAGATGGCGCAGGAAGGAGCGGATACCGGCAAGCCCACGTCCAAGCGTGCGTGCCCCCGCGCCATCATTGCGCCGGCGTGCCAAAAAAGACCGAAGATCGGCGATCCGCAACGTCGCAACATCTTTCAGCGCGGGAGGTTCACCCAGATGACCGGTGAGGAACTGAAAGAACTGCCGGGTGTCGCGCTCATAGGCTTCAAGCGTATTGGTGGCGAGGCGCCGGGTATTTTTGAGCGATTTCAGCCAGTTTTCGCGCGCATCGATCAGATCGGGGCGCGCGGAAATAAGAAATTGTTCGGTTTTCGGTTGGACGCCCATGGCATCGCTCCTTGGCTTGATAGGGCGATAATGGCATGAGAACCCTTACGAGAAGGTTTCGCCTTGGATTTATCCGATGTTTGCTCTAATTCGGACGGAACAGATTTAAAATGGATAGACCAATGGCAAAGTTGAATGATCCGGTTCAGTTGGCGGTGATCGGCGCGGCGCATGGAACGCGCGGCGAACTCAGGGTAAAGACCTTCACCGGCGATCCCATGGCGCTTGCCGATTATGGGCCGCTCTACGATGCCACGGGCAGAGCCTTTGAAGTGCTTGATATTCGCCCGGCCAAGACTGTTGTTGTCGTGCGTTTTCGCGGCGTCAATGATCGCAATATGGCTGAAGCGCTAAACGGAACGACCCTGTTTATTGAGCGTTCGCAGCTTCCGCAGGATCTGGACGAAGACGAATATTACCACTCGGATCTGATCGGGCTCGAAGCAATCGACGCAGATGGCAACAGCCATGGCAAGGTCTCGGCCATGTTTGATTTTGGTGGAGGCGATCTGCTGGAGCTTTCCATTCCGGGCAAGCGTCCCATGCTGATCCCGTTCACGCTGGCAGCGGTGCCGCAAGTCGACCTCAAGGCCGGGCATATTGTTGTCGATCCTGCCGCTGCTGGTCTTCTTCCTGATGAAAATGAAGATGAAGAACGCCGCCGTCAGCTTGGCGGCGAAGGCAAAGACAAGTCCTGATGACCGGCTTTCGTGCAACTGTCCTGACGCTTTACCCTGAAATGTTCCCGGGACCCCTTGGTATTTCTCTGGCAGGCAAAGCCTTGGCCGAGGGGGCATGGTCGCTCGAGACCGTGCAAATACGCGATTATGCGACAGACAAGCACCGCATGGTCGATGATACGCCCGCAGGTGGCGGTGCGGGCATGGTGATGAAACCCGATGTACTGGGGCGTGCGGTTGATCAGGTGGCGGACGAGCGTCCGAAACTGTTCATGAGTCCGCGCGGCAAACCTTTGACACAGGCGCGTGTACGCGAACTTGCGGCAGGCCCGGGGGCAATCTTGCTCTGCGGACGTTTCGAGGGCGTGGATGAGCGCCTGATCGAAGGACGCGACTTTGAAGAAGTCTCTATCGGTGATTATATCCTGTCCGGCGGTGAAACCGCTGCTATCGTGATGCTGGATGCGATTGTCCGACTTCTGCCTGGTGTCATGGGTAATGTGCTTTCAGGTGAAACCGAGAGCTTTGAGACAGGACTGCTTGAGCATCCGCACTTTACCAAGCCGCAGGAATGGGAGGGGCGCCGGATACCGGATGTGCTTCTTTCCGGCAATCACGGCGCGATCGATAAATGGCGGCGTGCGGAAGCCGAAAGACTGACACGTGAGCGGCGTCCGGATCTTTGGGATAAAAAGAATCCGCAAAACAGGTGACAAAGCGGCTTTTATGGTGTAATTGCCCGCCAACTCGGAAAATCCGAAGTCTGTTTAATCAATGAATGGTGAATTCGCCCCTGCCTCTCTGAAGGCATAGAAATGCGGCCAAAGTTGCTGCTTTCCAGTGTGGACGCTCTGACTGTTTGAACAATAAAAGGATAAGACAATGGCCGTCGATATTATTCGCCAGCTCGATCTCGAACAGAGAGCAAAAATCGAAGCCAAGCGCGTGCTTCCAGATTTCAAGCCAGGCGACACAGTTCGTGTTAATGTCCGTGTTACTGAAGGTACACGTACGCGCGTGCAGGCCTATGAAGGCGTTTGCATTGCCCGTAATGGCGCCGGCATCAATGAGAACTTCACAGTTCGCAAGATTTCCTATGGCGAAGGCGTAGAGCGCGTATTCCCGATCATTTCACCATTGGTCGAAGGCGTTGATATCGTTCGTCGCGGTAAGGTACGTCGTGCGAAGCTTTACTATCTGCGTGGTCTTACAGGTAAGGCTGCTCGTATCGTCGAGAAGAAAGACAACCGCAAGAACAAGACTTCCGTTCCTGCAACCGGCACTGCCGAAACAGTGACCGAAGCAACTGTTGCAAAGGCACCTGCTGCTGAATAAGCGCTGTGTTTGAATTTTAAAAAAGGCGGCTCAATGGGCCGCCTTTTTGTTTTAAATGATTTTTTCATTGGCATACACCTTGGAAGAAGCAGACATGCTTGCGGGGATTGACGCGCCGGTGACAAGGTGAAATCAGTTTGCCAACTATTTCACGACAAGGGGACTCCGATGAACTTGCGTTCCATTTTTTCAGCCGTTTTTCTGGCAGCGATAACGCTGGCCATGCTTCCCATTTCCGCTTTCTCCGCTGGCCTGCCTGATCTGGGCGGCAAAGAGGTGACTGTGGTTACGGAAAATGCCTATCCGCCGCTACAGTTCGTCGACCCCAAGACCGGCAAGCCGGTGGGCTGGGAATATGATGCGATGAACGAAATCGCCAAGCGCCTCAATTTCAAGATCGAGTATCTCAATACAAGCTGGGATGCGATGATCCAAGCTGTCTCCGATAATCAATACCAGATCGGCATGACTGGCATCACCATCAACGATGAGCGCAAGCAGAAGGTCGATTTCTCCGAGCCCTATATGCGCTCTGAGCAGTTCATGCTGGTCCGCAGCGATGAGAAGCGCTTTACTGACGCCAAGAGCTTTTTGGAGTCCAAGGATACGCTGGTCGGGGCACAGCCGGGAACAAGTAATTTCTATGTTGCCGTCTACAATGTTCTTGATGGCAATGAGCAGAATGCGCGTATCAAGCTGTTCGAAACATTTGGTGCAACCATTCAGGCGCTGAAGACCGGCGATGTTGATCTTGTTTTGACCGACAGCACTGCCGGTAAAGGCTATGTCGATGCGTCAGGTGGTGCCTTGAAGCTGATTGGCGGACCGCTCGGTGCGGAAGATTTCGGCTTTATCTTTCCAAAAGGCTCCGATCTTGTCGCTCCGGTCAATGCCGCAATTGCCGCATTGAAGGCTGACGGCACATTCGATGCGCTGAACAAGAAGTGGTTTCTCGACTACAAGCTTGGTCAATAGGTGAGTATGCGTCGTTGAAGCCCGAAGCCGCATCACGCCCGGCGGAAAAGGCGGATTTTCCGTGGTGGCTGGTTGTCGCTGCGGCAATAGCGGTCGCTCTTGGCATCGCTATTCTCGTCAATCCGCTTTACGGCCAGGTTTTTTCAACCGTCGCGCAAGGCATCTGGATTACGGTCTGGGTGTCTATTGTCGCGTTTTTTCTCGCATCGGCGCTGGGGCTTGTCTTGGCCATTATGAGCCGTTCGGAATATATCGCCGTCAGGCAGATCGCGCGGTTTTACGTGGAGATCATGCGCGGCGTTCCCTTGCTTGTGCTGCTGTTTTACGTTGCCTTTGTTGGCGCACCGGCATTTGTCTATGTGTGGAACCTCATCACGCAACCATTGCAAAATGCTGGCTACACTGAGCCGCTGCTGGTGCGGGATTTCTCCCTGCTCTGGCGTGCGATCATTGCATTGGTGCTTGCCTATTCAGCCTTTCTTGCCGAGATTTTCCGCGCCGGCATTCAAGCTGTCGATGCAGGCCAGATCGAAGCAGCCAAGGCGCTCGGGCTTCGGCGGTTTCCGCGCTTCCGGCTAATCGTCATGCCGCAGGCCATCCGCACGATTCTGCCGCCTTACGGCAATGATTTCATCGCAATGGTCAAGGATTCGTCACTGGTATCGGTGCTCGGCGTGGTCGATATCACGCAGATGGGCAAGGTCTATGCGTCCGGTTCATTCCGTTTCTTTGAAACCTATTCTGTAGTCGCCTACATATACCTCATCTTGACCATCAGCCTTTCCTTGCTGTTGCGATGGCTGGAACGTCGTCTTGCGCAACGCAACCGGTGATTTCATCAACCAGGTAGCGGCGCATTGTCACTTTTCATGCTTGTTTCTTGACGTTGAGAGGCCTCAAGTGCATATGTCCACGAAATAATCGAAAAGACACCACTGCCAGGATATCGCGATGATTGCGCCACGCACACTTTATGACAAGATCTGGGATGACCATTTGGTTGACAGTCAGGATGACGGCACCTGCCTTCTCTATATTGATCGCCACCTTGTGCATGAAGTCACCAGCCCGCAGGCCTTTGAAGGTTTGCGCCTGACCGGCCGCAAGGTTCGTCATCCGGAAAAGACGCTCGCGGTGGTTGATCATAATGTTCCGACCTCGCCGGATCGCATCAATGGAATCAAGAATGAAGAAAGCCGTATTCAGGTTGAAGCATTGGCGAAAAATGCTGCGGATTTTGGTGTTGAATATTATTCGGAAAAAGACATTCGTCAGGGCATTGTCCATATTATCGGGCCGGAACAGGGCTTCACCCTGCCGGGCATGACGATTGTGTGCGGCGACAGTCATACCTCCACCCATGGTGCGTTTGGTGCTTTGGCCCATGGTATCGGCACGTCGGAAGTCGAGCATGTGCTCGCAACCCAGACACTCATTCAATCCAAAGCCAAAAACATGTTGGTGCGTGTCGATGGCGTGCTGCCGGAAGGCGTCACTGCCAAGGATATGATTCTTGCCATAATCGGCGAAATCGGCACCGCTGGCGGTACAGGCTATGTCATCGAATATGCTGGCGAAGCCATTCGCGCATTGTCGATGGAAGGTCGTATGACCATCTGCAATATGTCAATTGAGGGTGGCGCACGCGCTGGCCTGATTGCGCCTGACGAGACGACATTCGCCTATGTGAAAGACAAGCCGCGCGCCCCCAAAGGCGAGCAGTTTGATCGTGCTGTGGAATATTGGAAAACTTTGCAGAGCGATGAGGGCGCCCATTTCGACAAGGTTGTCGTTCTGAATGCCGCTGATCTGCCGCCCATCGTTTCCTGGGGTTCATCACCGGAAGACGTCATCTCCGTCATGGGTGCTGTTCCAAACCCAGACGATATTGCGGATGAAACCAAGCGCTCCTCAAAATGGCGCGCTCTGGATTATATGGGCCTGACGCCGGGAACGCCGATTACCGACATAAAGCTGGATCGGGTGTTTATCGGCTCATGCACCAATGGCCGTATTGAAGATCTTCGCGCTGTTGCCAAGGTTGTCGAAGGCCGCAAGGTCAGCCCAACGGTTGATGCGATGATTGTGCCGGGTTCCGGTCTGGTCAAGGAAATGGCGGAAGCCGAGGGCCTCGACAAGATTTTCAAGGAAGCAGGCTTTGACTGGCGTGAGCCGGGATGCTCCATGTGTCTTGCCATGAATGATGACCGCCTGAAGCCGGGTGAGCGTTGTGCATCGACATCGAACCGCAATTTTGAAGGTCGCCAGGGTTTCAAAGGCCGCACGCATCTTGTATCGCCTGCCATGGCCGCCGCTGCGGCGATTGCCGGACATTTTGTCGATATCCGCGAGTGGAAGTAAAACTTCCTTATCTCCCCTTGTGGGAGCAGGATATAACTAGCCGGATCGGGAGTTAATCGCTTCCCTCTCCGTCATCCTCGGGTCAAGCCCGAGGATGACGGAGAGGTGGGGGCTTATGAAACGAATTACCGTCCCCGATAGCTCGGTACGCCCTGGTCCGGTAGCCATAGACCTTCCGGTATAGGTCCGCTTTGCCAGAATACATCAATAGGAATGCCTCCGCGCGGATACCAGTAGCCGCCAATGCGCAGCCATAAGGGCTTGACCGTTTCGACAATGCGCTTGCCAATGCTTACCGTGCAATCTTCGTGAAACGCCCCATGATTGCGGAAGCTGCCCAAAAACAACTTGAGCGATTTGGATTCAAGCAATGTTTCGCCCGGCGCATAATCGATGACGAGATGACCGAAATCCGGCTGGCCCGTCACGGGGCAGAGCGAGGTGAATTCAGGGCAGGCGAAACGTGTGAGGAACAATGTTCCGGCCTGCGGGTTGGGAACCGCTTCCAGAATTGCCTCATCAGGATGCTGCGGAAGTTTGGTTTCCTTGCCCAACATGGTTGAGCTTTCTGCATAATGGCTCATGCCGCGACCCTCCGCGTTTCATATTCACCCTGATATTCGCAGCCTTCGCCGCACGTATCACGATAGACACCGATCTGCGCAAGGCTCGGCAAATCAGGATAAAAATGCCGCCACAGCCACATGGCAATATTTTCGAGTGTGGGCGTTTCCAACCCTTCAATCTCGTTCAGATAGCGATGGTCGAGCTTTTCGCGCGCCGTGCCGAATGCGGCTTCGACCAGCCCAAGATCGGCAATCAGACCGGTCTTTTTGTCTGGCTTTCCCTCAAGTGTCACGCGCACGCGGAAACTATGCCCGTGCAGGCGCGTATTGACATGTCCGTCAGGAAAAACATGCGGCAAATGATGTGCCGCCTCAAACGTAAATTCGTTGAAGATTCTCATAAGTGCTCCATTAGCCTTGGCGCAATACAGGCGCCCGCAAAGTCAAACACGGCACCGAAAGGGTTTGCCCTATGGAAGACCGTTCATCTTATGTGTCTGCGTGCTCAGCCGCCAAAGCGGATGGGCGAGGCAATAGGCCGCTGCAGATGCCACATGCGCGGCGGTTTGCGCCGGTTCACCGATGACGTCAAGAGGTTGCAGATAGAAATGCTCGAAGCAAAGCCCCTCGAAACGTGAAGGATGGGCCTCAATTTCCTTTTGCGGAAAGACCAGTTTCAGCTCATTGCCGCTGGTTTGGACGAGCGGCGCTGCCGCTTTGGGCGAGACGCAAATCCAGTCAATGCCGTCTGGTGCCGCCAGCGTGCCATTGGTCTCTATTCCCACTTCGAAGCCCCGCGCATGAAATGCGTCGATGAGCGGGCTATCGAGTTGCAGCAGCGGTTCGCCGCCGGTGCAGATGACATAAGGGACGCCGCCGCCACCTTGCGGCCACTGGGCGGCAACAGCATCAGCAAGTGCATCGGCAGACTTGAATTTGCCACCGCCCGGTCCATCAATGCCAATAAAATCCGTATCGCAAAATTGGCACACGGCCGTTGCCCGGTCCTGTTCCCGTCCGGTCCAGAGATTGCATCCGGCAAAGCGCATGAAGACTGCGGCGCGGCCCGTATGATTGCCTTCGCCCTGCAAAGTCAGGTAGATTTCCTTGACAGCGTAGGTCACGCGGCCTCCGCCTTGAATTTCTGCCAGCCACTTGACCGCAGCTCACAGGCGGGGCAGGTGCCGCAACCATAGCCCCAATCGTGGCGCTTGCTGCGATCCCCGAGATAGCAGGTATGGCTCTTCTCAACGATCAGGCCGAGCAGCGTTTGGCCGCCAAGTTCTTGGGCCAGTGCAAATGTCTGCGCCTTGTCCAGCCACATGAGCGGCGTCTCAATGGTTATACGGCGATCCAGCCCCAGCGAAAGAGCCACTTGCTGGGCTTTTAGCGTGTCGTCGCGGCAATCGGGATAGCCGGAATAATCGGTCTCGCACATGCCTCCAACGATGACCCGCAACCCGCGGCGATAGGCCAAGGCCGCCGCCAGTGTAAAGAAAAGCAGATTGCGTCCGGGAACGAATGTATTGGGCAAACAGTTTTCGGCCATTTCGATTGCGATAGCATCAGTCATGGCCGAACTGCCGAGCTGACCGATAATTCCGGCGTCCAGCATGTGGTCCTCGCCAAGCCGCGACGCCCATTGCGGAAATTGCGTTGTCAGGGACGCACGAAACTCCTTGCGGACTTCCAGCTCAACCCTGTGCCGCTGGCGATAATCGAAACCAACTGTCTCAACGCGGTCGAATTGTGCCAGAGCCCAAGCCAGACAGGTGGCGGAATCCTGTCCGCCGGAAAATAGAACGAGGGCGCCCCCGGAGCGCTGTGCCATGATAAAACCTTTCAAATGTGCGGCTGCCATACAGGCGCTGCACAATAGAGGCAAATCAAATCGATTTTGATTCGTGCAAAAGGTTGACGCGAACGGCGCAATCAACCAATTCTGAGGCAACGCAGCAATAAAGGGACGGAAGCGACTATGACCAAGAAAGCTCCAGACGAACACGCCATTGATATATCCCTGCTGCATTTAAACGATGCACATGAATTTTCGCCTCTGCTTGCCAGCTATGCACAAGCGTTGAAACGTGGCGCACCGCGTCGTCCGGATGATTATTATGCCGAAAACCTCCTGCGTGATCGTGCTGCAGAAATTGCTGGCGCGCGGCTGGATGGAAAGCTGGTCGGGTTCGTTATTTTCTACGATCTTCCCGAACCCGTGTCAGGCATGCGGGCAGGTCAGGTGGATCATATTTATGTCAACCACGACCATCGCGGCAAAGGCATCGCCAAGGCATTGATCGATGTGCTTGCCGATAAAGCAGAAGAACGTGGCTGGACCAAGCTTTCACTCAACGCGCCGCGTGTACCGGAAGATGGCCGCAAGCTATACGAGCAGGTTGCAGCGCCCGCTGACTGGACAAGCTTCATCATCCGCTTCGGTAATCAGTAGTCGGCAAATAGAGGATGGAGTCGCTCCAACCTGTGAGCGACTCTTATCGTCGCAGATGAACTTGCTCCTCTTGCGCTGAATTCACCGCCATATGGTAAATCTGGATAGACTCACTCAACTATTTTTTACGATGTTTTGATCGAAAAATTTTGCCTTCAGATGGCGGCTTTTCAGCGTTTAAACGATTGAATTCTAAACAAAAACCTTATTGACTTGCTATTCGGGCCAATTCGCCGCATGAGGGTTCTGAATGGGGCTTTGACGCAGTGCAAAAACCGCATTAAAACCCTTCTAAATTGGCTTTAACAGCCTTTCGGCCCTGCCCGCCTTTTTAACATCCCTGCGGCGTGGCTTTTCTCATTGGGGACGCTATGAGCAAAACAAATTTGCATGCAAACCGGCCTTTGTCGCCTCACTTGCAAATCTATAAACCAATCCCGACCATGGTCATGTCCATTGTCCACCGTATTACCGGTTGTGCGCTCTATTTCGGTACATTGCTGGTTGCATGGTGGTTGATCGCAGCCGCGACGAGCCAGCAGCAGTTCGATATTGTTTCCATGGTCTATGGTTCCTGGATCGGCCTTCTGGTGCTTCTCGGCTACACCTGGGCGCTCATTCATCACATGATCGGCGGTATCCGCCATCTGATCTGGGATACAGGGCGTGGGTTGGAAAAAGACACCACGACCAAAATGGCATGGGCGTCGCTCATTGCATCCGTTCTGTTGACGGCCCTTGTCTGGGTCGCCGTATTCACGCTGGGTTGAGGAGCTTTAGCAATGGCTGATATGCGCACGCCGCTTGCCAAAGTCCGCGGATTGGGTTCTGCGAAGGAAGGCACCGAACATTTCTGGCGTCAAAGGTTGACGGCAGTGGCAAACATTCCGCTGATGCTGTTTTTCATCGGGCTGATTGTTTCCCTGCATGGGGCAAGTTTTGAGGAAACCCGCGCTGCACTCTCGCATCCGCTGACGGCGCTGGTTCTCATTCTGGTCCTTTTGTCCGGTCTTTACCATATGCGTCTTGGAATGCAGGTGGTCATTGAGGATTACGTGCATGGTGAAGGCGCAAAGCTCGCCTGCATCATGCTCAATACCTTCTTCACAATCGCAGTCGGTGTTGTTTCGCTCTTTGCGATCCTGAAGCTGAGTTTCGGAGTTTAAGCTCGATTATGGCAACTACAGAAAACAAAGCCGCAAAGCCCTATACATTCGTTGACCACAAGTTCGATGTGGTTGTCGTCGGTGCTGGCGGCGCCGGTCTTCGCGCCACGCTGGGCATGGCCGAACAGGGTTTGAAAACAGCCTGTATTACCAAGGTTTTCCCGACCCGTTCCCATACGGTTGCGGCACAGGGTGGTATCGCTGCCTCGCTCAGCAATATGGGCGCAGACTCCTGGCAGTGGCATATGTTCGATACGGTCAAGGGATCTGACTGGCTCGGCGATACGGATGCCATGGAATATCTTGCCCGCGAGGCACCGGCTGCGGTTTATGAGCTTGAGCATTATGGTGTGCCTTTCTCCCGCACGGAAGAAGGCAAGATTTACCAGCGCCCATTCGGCGGACACATGATGAATTATGGCGATGGTCCGCCCGTGCAGCGCACTTGCGCCGCGGCAGACCGCACCGGCCATGCCATTTTGCACACGCTTTATGGCCAGTCTCTGCGCCACAATGCGCAGTTCTTTATCGAATATTTTGCGCTTGATCTCATTCAGGACGAAGACGGCACGATTACCGGCGTTGTTGCCTGGAACCTTGATGACGGGACAATCCACCGCTTTGCCGCCAAGATGGTGGTCATGGCGACAGGTGGCTATGGCCGCTCCTATTTCTCCGCTACCTCGGCGCATACTTGCACCGGCGATGGTGGCGGCATGGTTTCGCGCGCCGGATTGCCCTTGCAGGACATGGAATTTGTCCAGTTTCATCCGACCGGCATTTATGGTGCTGGCTGCCTGATTACTGAAGGTGCACGCGGCGAGGGTGGCTATCTGGTCAATTCCGAAGGGGAACGCTTCATGGAGCGTTATGCGCCATCGGCAAAGGATCTTGCCTCCCGCGACGTGGTTTCCCGCTGCATGACGCTGGAAATTCGTGAAGGCCGCGGTGTCGGCAAGGACAAGGATCATATTTTCCTGCATCTGGATCATCTTGATCCTGCGGTTTTGCACGAGCGTCTGCCCGGCATCTCCGAATCGGCCAAGATTTTCGCCGGTGTCGACCTGACACGCGAACCCATTCCTGTTTTGCCGACGGTTCACTACAATATGGGTGGCATTCCCACCAATTATTGGGGCGAGGCGCTCAATCCGACACCGGAAAATCCTGATCGTATCCAGCCCGGGCTGATGGCCGTGGGCGAGGCTGGTTGTGCCTCGGTGCATGGTGCCAATCGGCTTGGCTCCAATTCGCTGATCGATCTGGTTGTGTTTGGTCGCGCGGCGGCCATTCGCGCCGGTCAGGTTATTGATCGCAATGCGAAGATTCCGGAAATCAACGAGGCCTCGGTCACGAAGATCATGGATCGCTTTGATCGGCTTCGTCATGCCAATGGCGGAACGCCAACAGCCGTGCTGCGCGAGAAGATGCAAAGGACAATGCAGGAAGATGCTGCCGTGTTCCGCACATCGGAGTCGTTGAAGTCCGGTGTGACCCGCATGGAAAAAATCTGGGGCGAATTGCCTGACGTGAAGGTGACCGATAGGTCGATGATCTGGAATTCCGATCTGGTGGAAACGCTGGAGCTGGAAAACCTGATGGCCAATGCCCTGACCACAGTTGTTGCTGCGGAAGCCCGCAAAGAAAGCCGCGGCGCCCATGCGCATGAGGACTTTCCAAACCGCGATGATGTCAATTGGCGCAAGCACAGCCTCGCATGGCTGACGCCGGAGGGCAAAGTGACGCTCGGCTATCGTCCTGTCCACCTTGATCCGCTGGTCAAGGAAGAGGATGGCGGCATCAGCCTCGCCAAGATCGCGCCAAAAGCGCGCGTGTACTAAGGGAATCAGAGCATTATGGTTGAACTTGCACTTCCCAAAAATTCGAAGATGCAGCCAGGCAAGACCTGGGAGCGTCCGGCAGGCGCCAATAATTTGCGCGAATACCGCATTTACCGCTGGTCGCCGGATGATGGTGAAAATCCGCGCATCGATACTTACTATGTCGATCTGGACGATTGCGGGCCGATGGTTCTTGATGGTCTATTGTGGATCAAGAACAAGATCGATCCGACGCTGACCCTGCGCCGCTCCTGCCGCGAAGGCATTTGCGGCTCGTGCGCCATGAATATTGACGGCACCAATACGCTCGCCTGCACCAAGGGCATGGATGAGATCAAGGGCGCGGTGAAGATTTATCCGCTGCCACATCTGCCGGTGGTCAAGGATCTGGTGCCGGACCTTTCAAACTTCTACGCGCAGCATCGCTCGATTGAGCCGTGGCTGAAAACGGTTTCGCCGGAACCGGCGAAGGAATGGCTGCAAAGCCATGAAGATCGCGCCAAGCTGGATGGTCTTTATGAATGTATCCTTTGCGCATGCTGCTCGACCTCATGCCCGAGTTATTGGTGGAATGGCGACCGCTATCTTGGTCCTGCGGTTCTCTTGCAGGCCTATCGCTGGCTGATTGATAGCCGTGATGAGGCAAAGGGCGAGCGTCTGGACAATCTGGAAGATCCTTTCCGGCTCTACCGCTGTCACACGATCATGAACTGCGCGCAAACCTGCCCCAAGGGTCTGAACCCTGCCAAGGCAATCGCTGAAATCAAGAAGATGATGGTGGAGCGCCGGGTTTGAGTCTGCCTTCCGGCTTTTCTCAAGAAGCTGTCGCCGGAATTCGTCAGCGTTTGGCTGACATTGAGGTCGCTGGCATCACAATACCTTTGGCCATAGAAAGTGGCAGTCGGGCTTGGGGTTTTCCATCGCCGGACAGTGATTATGATTGCCGGTTCATCTATGTGCGTCCCATCAATGATCACTTGCTGCTCGAAACACCCCGCGATGTAATCGAATTTCCAATCGTTGGAGAGATAGATACAGGTGGATGGGATTTGAAGAAGGCGTTATTGCTGGCTTTTGCCGGCAATGCGGTTGTTGCCGAATGGGCTAAATCGCCTATTACGTATCAACAGGACGAGGGTTTTCGCAGACGCTTCCTGGCTGTTCTGGATGAAATTATCGAACCGGAAAAAGTCTCACGGCACTATCTTGGTCTTGCACGTTCCCATCTGGCGCGCGTGGGTTGTTTGGGATTCGAGGTAAAACTGAAAAAGCTATTCTATCTGATACGACCGATTGTTGCTTTGGACTGGTTGACGCAGCATGATTACCAGCATTTACCGCCTATGAATCTGATCGAATGCCTTTCAGATTTGAAAATTGATGAAAAGGCCAAGTTGGATATTCTGGATCTGGTAGAAAAAAAGAAGTTGACCCGTGAAATGGGTCACGGTTCGGTTCCGGACGCTCTCAAACTATATCTGGAATCGCGATATGGATACCATGAACTGAATATGCCGCGTCTTGAAGAAAAGGTAACGCGAAAGAACTCAGTCAGGTTTGCAGCAGCACAAGATTTCTATAGAAGCGAAGTCGAATTATTTTCGAGATAGGTAATCGTTTAGATGAAAATCTTCTCCATCACCATCGGATTAATCAATGGCAATGGAGAAGTTCCGGCTAAGTGAACTTAAGCCAATTTGGCGTCCAGCGTCACTTCGATGGCACCGAGTGCTTTTGAAAGCGGGCAGGTTGCTTTTGCCTGACCGGCAAGCTTGGCGAATGTATCTGCATCAATGCCGGGAACGTCGCCGACAAGCGTCAAGGCGCTTTTGGTGATCTCAAAACCGCCGCCTGCTGCAGGGCTGATGGTAACAGCCGCCTTGGCGTCGAGATTGGCGGCCGGAGTGCCGTTCTCGGCCAGAAAATGCGAAAGCTGCATGGCGAAGCAGCCAGCATGGGCGGCAGCAAGCAATTCTTCGGGATTGGTGCCTGATTTACCGCTTTCATCTTCGAAGCGCGCCTTAAAATTATAGGGAAGAGCTTTCAGGGCACCACTTTGCGTGTCGAGCGTGCCCTTGCCGTCTTTCAGCGCACCCTGCCAAATTGCCGTTGCTTGTCTGTCCATGAGTGTCTCCTCCCTCGTTGAGATGGTGTATCGGTTGTACGTCCGTTAACGTGTAATACCTATCAGTGTTCCGTATCAAATCCGTGGCAGCCCTACCTTGGCATAATATACAAACGGATATCCTCCCTGTAGAACGGAAAAATCAAACGGGATCTTGTTAATGCATATTCTTCTGGCTTTGCTCGGAGTTGTCGGGGGCGGTTTTTTCTGGTGGTATCGTATGCGCACCTTGGGTGACGCTGCAAGCGATGTGATTGACACGGCTGGAAAGGCGCGTGGCTATCTGCGCCGCAGAAAGATCCGCATTCAGCATGAACACTCGCCTTTGACCGCCATTGATGATCCGGTTCTTGCTGCGGCGACGCTCATCTTCGCCATTGTTTGCGAAGATACTCTGATAACAGAAAAACACTACGAAGCTGTCCGGAGTGTGATTATCGATATTTGCGATCCTGCCAAGGCAGATGAGGTCGTTATCTACGCAAAGTGGGCGTCAAGCCAGATTGATGATGCGGTCACCGTCATTGAAAAAACCACGCCTCTTTTGCGGCAGAGATTAAACAATGTGGAAAAGCTTGAATTGATTGCTATGGTTGGCAAAGCTGCAGCTGCTGTTACCGTTCCTCCCACTTACGGACAGCGTGTCAAGAAGCTCAAACAAAAGCTTGGCCTTGAGGTCAACTGATCAATCGAGATAGGAACCTCCCTTGAAACTGAAGAAACTTGGCCGGACGGATATTGACGTCACGGAAATCTGCCTCGGAACCATGACCTGGGGTGTACAGAACACCGAAGCGGAAGCGCATAGCCAGATTGATTATGCTTTGGATGCGGGCGTCAATTTCATGGATACGGCGGAAGTCTATGCTGTTCCGTCCAGCGCGCAAACCTATGGCAAGACCGAGTCCTATATTGGTAGCTGGTTCAAGAAGACCGGCAAGCGTGATCGCTTTGTTCTGGCGACAAAGATTTCAGGTGGCGGCAATAGCTGGATTCGTGAAGGCAATAAGCCAAGCCGTGCAAGCGTGCGTGAAGCGGTTGAGGGCAGTCTGAAACGGCTGCAGACCGATTATATTGATCTTTATCAGGTGCATTACGCGGCGCGGGGGCATTATCATTTCGGTACGGCCTGGAAATTTGCCCCCCATACGCAAAACCGGACTGAGGTTCTTGACCAGATTGAAGATGCGTTGCTGGGTCTTGGCGATATGGTCAAGGAAGGCAAGATCCGGCAGATCGGCCTTTCGAATGAAACCGCTTGGGGTATCGGTCAATGGCTGAAACTTGCTGAGCGCAGCGATTTGCCCCGCGTCGTCTCAGTTCAGAATGAGTATAGCCTGATTCAGCGCGTATTCGATCTCGATCTTGCCGAACTCAGTCACCATGAGGATGTGGGCCTATTGGCCTATTCATCGCTCGCTTCAGGTGTGCTCACCGGCAAATATCTGGATGGAAAAGTTCCGTCCGGTACACGCGGTGCGATTCAGCCGGGCGGACTTTGGCGTAACAGCGAATATTCTGAGCCTGCGGTTCGTGCCTATGTGGAATTGGCAAAAAAGCATGGCCTTGATGTGTCGCAAATGGCCATTGCTTTCGCGCTCACCCGGCCCTTCATGACTTCGGTTATCATCGGTGCAACCACGATGGATCAATTGAAGACGGATATAGCGGCGGCCGATCTCGTGCTTTCGCCAGAAATTCTGGCCGAAATCGATGCGATTTACCGGAAATATCCGCGCCCGCTTTAGGCGGCGACTGTAGTGCAAATGCTAAATCGACTGCCCCTGCAACAATTTAGGGGCGGTCGGTGACAATCCCGCGGCTTGGCGGATGAAGAACCCCTTGAGCCGCGGCATACGTTCGACAAGGCCAAGGCCAAAATCACGCAAGGCGCGTATGGGCACATTGTCATTAGAGAAAAGCCGGTTGAGAACGTCCGTGGTTACGCCCATCTGCACCGTGTCGAAGCGGCGCCATGTCTGATAGCGCTCCAGCACTGCAATAGAGCCAATATCGAGGCCGAGTCGATCCGCATCAACGATCGTTTCCGCCAGCGCTGCTGCATCCTTGAAGCCGAGATTAAGGCCCTGTCCGGCAATTGGGTGGATGCCGTGTGCCGCATCACCGACAAGCGCGAAGCGCGGCTTGATAAAATCGCGCGCCAATGTCAAGCTGAGGGGGAATGCTTTACGCGCACCTTCCACGCGTAGCTCGCCAAGCTTCAAACCGAAGCGTTGTTCGAGTTCTGCATCAAACACAAACTCGTCTTCCTTGACGAGCCGGTCTGCATCCGCAGTCCGCTCAGTCCAGACCAGCGACGAGCGATTGCCTTTCAGCGGCAGCACTGCAAAGGGTCCGGCAGGCAGGAAATGTTCCTCGGCGCGGCCATTATGCGGACGCTCATGGGCGACTGTGCACACGATTCCGGACTGGCCATATTCCCAATTGACCGTCTTGATGCCTGCCATATCGCGCAGGCGTGATTTCACGCCATCCGCTGCGATCAGAAGTCTTGCTTGCAACGATTTTCCTTCGCCATAGCTTATGGTCAGGCTGTTATCGCCCTGCTCAAAACCATGGACCGGAGCACCCTCGATAAATACAATGCCGAGTTCATCTGCCTTTTGCCGAAGAGATGCATTCAGAAGGCGATTTTCCACCATATGGGCGAAGGGTTCGCCAGGTTCAATCTCGCCATCAAAGGTCAGGAATACGGGGCGAACCGGATCAGCCGTGCGCGAATCGGTCACAATCATTTCATTGATCGGTTGAGCCTCCGGAAGGATGCTCTGCCAGCATCCAAGCCTGTCCAACATGCGGCTTGCTGCCGCTGCAATGGCGGAAGCCCGTGTATCATTATGCCAGACGCCAGCGGGGGCAGCATCGATAACGGTCACCCCGAGATGCGGTGCGGAAGACTTCAGCGCGACAGCAGTGGCCATGCCGACATAACCTGCGCCGGCGATTATAATGTCTGTGCGGGTTGCGTCCATGATCGACTCCGGATGGTGAATACTTGACTTGTCGGCCTGTTCCTGTTGCAAGCGATGAAACAGACGAACTGGAGTTGTCCGCTCATGTCCGAAGCACCAAAGTCAACAGCCATGACCGAGCTTTTGTCCATACTCGACCTTGAGACGCTTGAACACAACCTGTTTCGAGGTCGCAGCCCCCAAGTTGGATGGCAGCGGGTTTTTGGCGGTCAGGTTATCGGACAGGCGCTTGTTGCGGCACAGCGCACCGTTGACCCGCTCCGGCACGTGCATTCCCTCCATGGCTATTTCATGCGTGGAGGCGATCCCAAAGTGCCGATCATCTACGAGGTAGACCGCATCCGCGATGGTTCGAGTTTCACCACCCGCCGCGTCGTGGCTATCCAGCATGGTCATGCTATCTTTTCGCTGGAAGCCTCATTCCAGGTCGAGGAAGAAGGGCTGGAGCATCAAAAGCCACGGCCGCTGGATGTTCCAGAGCCGGAGAATCTCATCTCTGACAAGGATATGAAGGAGCAATATCTCCAGAACGCTCCCAAAATCATCCGGCAATATTGGGAGCAGGATCGGCCCATCGAGATCAAGCCACTCTCGCTTCGGCACTATTTGACCCGTGACAAGCTCCCGCCAGAGCAGAGCGTGTGGATAAAGGCCACCGGTCCCGTGCCGGAAGATCGCGCCATACAGGCCGCCGTTCTTGCCTATCTTTCGGACATGACCCTGCTTGATACGTCGCTTTATGCCCATGGCCGCAATATTTTTGACCGCGACTTGCAGGTTGCCAGTCTTGATCACGCCATGTGGTTCCACAGGCCGTTCAATTTTGATGATTGGATGCTTTATACAGCCGATAGTCCAAGCACATCCGGCGCCCGCGGCTTTAATCGTGGCGCGCTTTATAGCCGGGACGGCACTTTAATCGCCTCCACTGCACAAGAGGGCCTAATTCGTGTGCATAGTACAAAGTGAATCCCCACAGGCCTGCATCAAATGCTTAAATTTTAGGCATATTGCTACATTTTGATAAAAATCTAAGCCGAGTTGAAATAATATCTGTTTAAAATCAGTATATTAGAAGTATTTTTCGAATCTGGCACAGAACTTGAATACTCCTGAGCAGTCACCGATGGCCCCGCATGGCCGGAGGCGATGGGTTCAACGCGGCTGCTGAGAGTTCAGATAATTCCATCTGACGGGCGCCGCGCAAAGCGCAGGGGTATAGTCAATGAAAATTGTGATGGCCATCATCAAGCCGTTCAAGTTGGACGAGGTGCGCGAAGCACTCACCGCTGTCGGCATTCAGGGCCTGACCGTCACCGAGGTGAAGGGTTATGGTCGCCAAAAGGGACACACCGAGATTTATCGTGGCGCGGAATATGCCGTCAGCTTCCTTCCAAAACTGAAAGTGGAAGTCGCTGTCGCATCGGATCTCGTCGATACCGCAGTCGAGGCCATTACCGCTGCCGCCAAGACCGGCCAGATCGGTGACGGCAAGATTTTCGTTCTCAGCATCGAGCAGGCTGTCCGTATCCGCACGGGCGAGACCGACACCGAAGCGCTGTAAGTTTTTGGGGTTCAAGGAGAGCATACTAATGAAAATTCCAAGCAGATTGACAATGGCGGCAGGCAGTACCCTTCTTGGGTCGCTGGCTTTGACCGCTTTCGGCTCGCTGGCCGCTTTTGCGCAGGAAGCAGCGCCTGCTGCCCCTGAAGCTGCTGCCGCAGTCGTTGCAACGATCAATAAGGGCGATACGGCCTGGATGATGGTTTCCACCATCCTCGTCCTGTTCATGATCCTGCCGGGTCTTGCCCTGTTCTATGGCGGTCTTGTCCGCGCCAAGAATGTCCTTTCCGTGCTCATGCAATGTACAGGCATTACAGCCGTCGTCATGATCATCTGGGTGTTCTACGGCTATTCATTTGCGTTCGGTGGAAGTGACAGCGCTTTTTGGGGCGGTTTAGCCAAGACGTTCCTTTCCGGGGTAACGCGCGATAGCACCGCGGCAACTTTTTCGCCTGGTATTGCTCTTCCTGAATTGGTCTTCATTTGCTTTCAGATGACTTTTGCCTGCATCACTCCGGCGCTTATCGTCGGTGCCTTTGCAGAGCGCATCAAGTTCTCGGCAACGATCCTTTTCGTCGCGCTTTGGGTTACTTTCGTTTATTTCCCGATTGCACACATGGTCTGGGATGCCAATGGCCTGCTGTTCAAAATGGGCGCACTTGATTTCGCTGGCGGTACGGTCGTTCACATCAATGCAGGTATTGCCGGTCTGGTTGGCGCGATTGTTATCGGCAAGCGCAAAGGTCTTGGCCGCGATATGATGGCCCCGCACTCCATGCCGCTCACCATGATTGGCGCGGCAATTCTGTGGGTTGGCTGGTTCGGCTTTAATGCCGGTTCTGCCCTCGAAGCCAATGGCACAGCGGCTCTTGCCATGATCAATACGTTCACTGCGACAGCAGGTGCGATTGTCGCCTGGGTTGCCATTGAAGCAATCGCCCGCAAGACCGCATCCATGCTTGGTGCAGCATCGGGTATTGTTGCAGGTCTGGTTGCTGTTACGCCAGCCGCTGGCTATGTCGGCCCTGTTGGCGCCATTGCGCTTGGCGCGCTTGCCAGCGCGATCTGCTACTACATGGTTGCCGTGGTCAAGCCAAAGCTGGGCTATGATGACAGCCTAGATGTGTTCGGCGTTCATGGTATTGGCGGCATTGTCGGCGCTATCGGAACCGGCATTTTTGCAAGCACGGCCCTTGGCGGTATCGGCTATGCGGAAGGCGTTACAATGAGCAGCCAAGTCATTGTGCAGATCAAGGCAGTTGCCGTGACCATCGTATGGAGCGGCGTCGGTTCATTCATCCTCTACAAGATCGTGGATGTGATTGTTGGCCTGCGCCCAACGGCCGAAAATGAATCCATCGGCCTTGACCTTACTTCCCATGGTGAAGCTGCCTACCACAATTGATAGCTTTGCTCCTGAATTTCGAAAGGCCTGGTTTTCCGGGCCTTTCTTTATTTGTAGGGTGCAACATTGCTTTTTGAAGCCATGTGATTATATTGTTCTTACCAAAATTTTATTGATAGGTATAAAGTAAGAAATGGCAGATACAGCAACGCTGTCGTCAAAATTTCAGATATCGATTCCCAAGGGTGTCCGAAATCAGCAGCAATGGCACGCTGGTCAGGAATTCGTCTTTCTACCGAAAGGTAAAGGCGTTCTCGTGATGCCGGTTCCCGAATTTGACGATCTGAGAGGATTGGCAAAGAACGCGAACGCGCAAAATTACCGCGACAGGAAAGACAGGCACTGATGCAACTCGTAGACACTTCGGTGTGGATCGAGTGGTTGGTGGATAGTCCTTTGGCTGCCAAGCTGGCCGGACAATTTCCCGACCGAAGCGAGTGCATTGTGCCAACTTTGGTACAACACGAACTGGCAAAATGGCTCTTGCGGGAGAAGGGGGAGGATGCAGCCGACGAGATTATTGCCTACACTCAGAAATGTATTGTCGTTCCTCTCGATACATTAACAGCGCTTGAAGCTGCGGAGCTTTGCCGCCTGCACAAATTGGCCACTGCTGATGCGATCATCTATGCAACTGCGCTTCGACATAACGCAACATTACTGACTTGTGATGCACATTTTTCTGGATTACCCGGTGTGACATATATGTCAAAAAACAACGTTTAGCATTTACTCCGGCAATTTGGTTGCGTCATCCGTCCATGGTTAATAGGGCCTTAACCATCCACCCCGTAAGTTTGGAATCAGCTCCGTGGATTGCACAACCACAGGGATAGACTCACGTGGGACCGGATTTCATGCGTCAAGGATATTCAGCCTCTTATGCCATCAATGATGATAGGAGCGGTTTTTACAGCCTGTTCCGCAGGCAGATAAACATCCTGATCGGCTTGGCAATCCTTTGTCTGGTCGCGCTTGCCATTGGCAGTCTGGCAACATGGAATGTGCTTGATCCAAGCTTCAGCCATGCCACATCCAACCCCACGCAAAATGCCCTCGGCTATGCCGGAGCAGTGTTCTCCGATATTGGAATGCAGTTTTTTGGCCTGTCGACCGTTGTTGCTCTGATGCCTGCGGTGTTCTGGGGCGGACTTTTCATGACCGGGCGCGGCGTTGACCGTATGGCTCGGCGCTCTGTTGCATGGTTCTGCGCGTCGCTGCTTGCAGCGGCCATGGCCGGATGTTTTGCCATACCGGAAAGCTGGCCCATGCCAATCGGTCTTGGCGGTGTCCTTGGGGATATGGTTCTCAAAATCCCTGCCATCTTCACCGGCACTTTCCCGCGCGGTGGCCTTGCCATGATTTTGGTCGGTGTATTGGCAATTCCCACCTTGTGGATTTTTGCTTTCGCCAGCGGTCTGACCTATCGCGGCAGCGAGCCTGCCATTGCCAAAAAGACCACCCGTCACGTGGCAGAAGCGGATGATTTTGACGATGAAGACGATGAGGATGATGAGCGCGAAGGCGGAGGTCTGCTTGCACTGGGTGCCGTGACCCACTTCTATTACAGCACACGTGCCTTGTTCCGCCGCCTATCGGGTAGAAGCGCTGGACTCTACAACAGCGCCCGCAGCCTCGGTGCGCGCCATGACAATAATGATTTTGGCAATATTCCGGTTTCCCGCCAGAAGGCAGGACAGGGCGGCGAGCGCCGCGAGCCCGGATTCGACAATGAATCGCCGCGCAATGCTGCGCCTTCTATCGAAATTGATGATGATGATTTTGACAGCCAGAGCGACCGCTTTGATCCTGTGGCTTTCAGCGATGAAGATGAGGCCGTTGATGACTGGGCGCCACAGGTAGCCCCCGCCCGCCCGTCAGCGAAGCCCGCGACCCGTGTAGCAACCCCGGCGCCAGCTCCAAAGGCTGGAGCGCGCATTCAGCGTGAAGCGCAAGCTTCCCTCATCAAGTCCGATGGCTTTGAAATGCCGCCGCTGCATTTCCTGAGCGAGCCAAAAAATGTGGTGCGCAATCCAAGCCTTTCCAAAGAAGCGCTGGAGCAAAATGCCCGCTTGCTTGAAGGTGTGCTGGAAGATTTCGGTGTGCGTGGTGAGATCATTCATGTCCGTCCGGGTCCCGTTGTCACGCTCTATGAGCTGGAGCCAGCGCCCGGCATCAAATCCTCTCGCGTCATTACGCTTGCCGATGATATTGCCCGCTCGATGAGTGCCATTGCCGCTCGCGTTGCTGTTGTTCCGGGTCGCAACGCCATTGGTATCGAACTACCGAATCAGACGCGCGAAATGGTTTATCTGCGTGAGCTGCTCGCCAGCCGCGATTTTGAGCAGACCAAGACCAAGCTTGCCCTTGCGCTGGGCAAGACCATCAATGGCGAGCCGGTTATTGCCGATCTTGCCAAGATGCCGCATTTGCTGGTGGCCGGTACAACAGGTTCAGGTAAATCGGTTGCCATCAATACGATGATCCTGTCGCTGGTCTACCGGATGACGCCAGAGCAGTGCCGCCTGATCATGATCGATCCGAAGATGCTTGAACTTTCCATCTATGACGGCATTCCGCATCTGCTGACGCCGGTTGTTACTGATCCTAAGAAGGCGGTTGTGGCGCTGAAATGGACAGTCAAGGAGATGGAAGACCGCTATCGCAAAATGTCGAAAGTCGGCGTCCGTAATATTGATGGCTTCAATCAGCGTGTTGAGCAGGCGCGGCAGAAGGGTGAACGCATCGCACGCACCGTGCAGACCGGGTTCGACCGCGCCACGGGTGAAGCCGTTTATGAAACGGAAGAACTCGACCTGACTGCCATGCCCTATATTGTCGTCATCATCGATGAAATGGCCGACCTGATGATGGTTGCAGGTAAGGATATTGAAGGCGCAGTGCAGCGTCTGGCACAGATGGCCCGTGCCGCCGGTATCCATGTGATCATGGCGACGCAGCGTCCCTCCGTCGATGTTATTACCGGTACAATCAAGGCAAATTTCCCGACACGCATTTCCTTCCAGGTCACTTCCAAGATCGACTCGCGTACTATTCTTGGCGAGCAGGGCGGCGAGCAGCTGCTGGGCATGGGCGACATGCTCTACATGGCTGGTGGTGGACGCATTCAGCGCGTGCATGGACCATTCGTTGGTGACGATGAAGTTGAGAAGATCGTTCAGCACCTCAAATTACAGGGCGTGCCGGAATATCTCGATTCGATTACCGAGGAAGATGATGAGGATGATAGCGGGGGCGGGCCTGCCGGAACATCCAATCTTGAGGATTCGGATGACCCCTATGATCAGGCTGTCGCGGTCGTGTTGCGCGATAAAAAAGCCTCAACCAGCTACATCCAGCGTCGTCTTGGCATTGGTTATAATCGCGCTGCATCGATTATTGAACGGATGGAAGAAGAAGGGCTTGTTGGCCCGGCCAATCATGCGGGCAAGCGCGAAATTCTCGTGCCAACTCAGGATGATGATTTTTAGCTCCAACTTCTTCTAACGGTCCAGATTGTTGTTATTGTTGACAACATTTAATGACATTATTAGCATAAAACGCTAAGTAAATGAAAGCCAAACTGATTGAAAAGTCGCGGATGGTGTTAAATGAGACGACTTTTTTCGAAGTTGTTTTGTGGCACTTGCCTACACCTGTGCCAGGAAGCGCGCATCCTTTTAAGTACAGACTGGCCCTTATCGTGAATGGAGAATGCGTTCTGCGTTATGATAATGAACGCGGCAAAGGTGACCATCGGCACATAGAAGGTAAAGAAGAAACCATCGAATTCAAATCTCTTGAGGTCCTGTTTGAGGCCTTTCAGGCTGACATGAAAAGGATATGCCAATGACGACTCTGATTGTACGCTTGGGTACCGTATCCGATGCAAAAGCTCGCTTTATTGCCGCCGGAAAACGTGCGTTGACAGGCGAAATGATTGAAACCAAACCATCCATCAATTTCGCCACCTATGATGAATTGCATCGCGTTCTTGCGCCGTCACGTCTTGTGATCGTTAAAGCTCTCGCGGGGCAAGGCGCTTTGTCGATTCGAGAAGTTGCGCGGCGTGTAAACCGGGATGTGCAGGCCGTGCATCGGGATGTTACCACACTTATAAATGCTGGCGTCATTGAGCGTACTGAGAACGGCGTAGAGTTCAACTATGAACGCATACATTTCGAATTCGACGTGAGCGCTGCTGCATAAGCAAAAAGTACAGTGATTGGACCTGCGAAGGCTCTATTTCCGCCATACTCAAGCCAAACTGGACGCGTAAGCATATAGAACATGACAGGAGACCTTAGACCCATGAAAACCATGACAGCATTGTTTCGCGTTGCAGGCCCGCTCGCACGGCGCGTTGTAGCTGCTTCGATACTTGGCGTGGGTCTCCTTGCTGCACCGGCATTAGCGCAAAATGCGGTGCCAGCCGCTGCGCAACAGATCGCCAATCAGTTTTCGAGTGTAAAGACTCTGACCGGGGATTTTGTTCAGTTTGGTCCGCGCGGCGAGCAGACGGAAGGTACTTTCTATATTGAACGTCCGGGCAAGATTCGCTTCAACTACAATAAGCCATCGCCGATCCGTGTCATCTCGGATGGCGAGTCCGTTGTCATCAATAATCGCAAACTCGACACTTGGGATCTGGTTCCCTTATCCAAAACGCCATTGAAGCTACTTCTGAGCGATCAGATCAATCTGACCGGTAATACGGTCAAGTCGGTCAAGGAAGAGCCTGATATGACGACGATCGTTCTTGGCGATAAGTCGATTTTTGGCAATTCAACCATTACAATGATGTTTGATCCGAAGACATTCGAACTGCGTCAATGGACCATCACCGATGCGCAGGGTCTCGATACGACTGTGATGATTACCAATGTCCGCACTGGCGTTCGCTTCGCCAAGGACATGTTCACAATTGATTATACGCGCATTGCCATGAAGGGCAGATAGATCAGGATAGTCGTTAAAGCACGACGATATCCGGTTCCAATCATCTTTAACTTGTTTTAGTCTCGGACTTCATCATCACCCGCGAGACTATTTTTCATGCCTTTTTCTGTTGCTACCTGGAACATCAATTCGGTGCGCTTGCGCTTGCCGCTTGTCCTGCAGTTTCTGCGCGATTATCAGCCGGACGTGTTATGCCTGCAGGAAACCAAATGCCCCGATGATCTGTTTCCGCGGGAAGCTTTTCACATGGCTGGATATGAACATATCGAAATCAGCGGCCAGAAGGGATATCACGGGGTGGCAACGCTTTCCCGCCGTCCTTTGACAGAACCGGCGCGCGTCGGGTTTTGCGATATTGCCGATTGCCGCCATTTGAGTACGGTCGTGACTGCTGGCTCGAAAAGGATGCGTATCCATAATTTCTATGTTCCGGCAGGCGGAGATGAACCCGATCCGGAGATCAATCCCAAGTTCAAGCACAAGCTCAGCTTCCTTGATGAAATGAAAGCCATGAATGCGGTTTATGGCGATGGTCATGCCTCCCTGCTTGTGGGTGACCTCAACATCGCACCGCTTGAAACTGACGTTTGGTCGCATAAGCAGTTGTTGAAGGTTGTGAGCCACACGCCTATCGAAACGGAAAGTCTGGAAGCCTTGCGCAAGAATGGCGGCTGGAGCGATCTGATGCGCCATCATATTCCACCATCCGAGAAAATTTATACCTGGTGGAGTTACCGGGCAGCCGATTGGGCAGCGGCAGATCGTGGCCGGCGGCTCGATCATATTTGGGGCTCGCCTGACCTTGAAGCCGATTTGCGAGACATCACCGTCCTGCGCGAAGCGCGTGGGTGGGAGCGGCCATCGGACCATGTTCCGGTGATTGCGCGTTTTGAGCTGGATTGACCGCTTTCAAGAGAAGCTTTTCAGCAAACTCATGAGAAATCGGCAGCTTTGTGAGCAAAGCCGCCGATTTTGCGAGCAGAATATCAACTTTTACGGGAAAACGGTTTGTAGTGAGGCGAGTTAATTTTCGCCGAACAGTTTCTCATATTTCGAAATTTCGGCGATCATCTGGGTCAGATCAGCGGAAATCTGATCATGTAGAGCAGCGGCAATTTCCGGATATTCTTCAAGAATACGCCGGAACAAGGAACGGTTGAGGCGAATAACTTCCGTCTCCATATCCGCCATTGCACTGGTGAGACGCTTGGTCTGGGCGATGATCGCCATTTCGCCAAGAACCGCTCCCGGACCGACAGTTTTCAGGTTTATCCGACCGGAAGGGCCTTCCCGAAACAGGGAAATCGTACCGCGATCAATGACATAGGCGCAATCGGCCGACTGGCCTTCACGGTAAAGCTCGCGGCCTTCCCGAAGGACAAGCCGCTCTGTACCAAAGGCAAGCAGACGCAACTGGTCGCGCGTAAACGTGCCGAACAGTCCCACTGTCTCCAGAATGCGAATATCATCTTCAATTGCCATGCAATTACAGACATATACCTAGATTGACCCGATCGGCATCAAGGAATGAGCTTGTATCCCCCGCTTTCCGTGACGAGTATGGTTGAATTCGATGGATCCTGCTCGATTTTCTGCCGTAGTCTGTAAACATGGGTTTCCAGCGTATGTGTGGTTACTCCGGAGTTGTATCCCCAGACTTCCTCCAGAAGAATATCGCGTGTGATGACCTTGCCACCGGCGCGATACAAATATTTGATAATTGCGACTTCTTTTTCAGTCAGCCGGATTTTGCCGCCCTTTGCATCGATCAGCATTTTCTGGCCGGGCTTGAACGTATAGGGGCCAACAACGAAGGTAGCATCTTCGCTCTGCTCATGCTGACGTAGTTGTGCGCGAATGCGCGCCAGCAGAACAGCGAAGCGGAATGGTTTGGTGACGTAATCATTGGCACCGGATTCAAGCCCGAGAATCGTATCAGAATCAGTATCATGGCCGGTTAACATGATCACCGGAGCCTTGAAACCGCCCTTGCGCAAGAGCTTGATGGCTTCACGCCCATCCATATCCGGCAAGCCGACATCCATGATCAAAAGGTCAACAACGCCGTTACGCGCAGCCTGTATACCTTTGGTCGCATTGTCTTCCTGAATGATCTGAAACTCTTCATAGAGACTCAGCTGCTCAACCAGAATGGCCCGCAGGTCTGCATCATCGTCGACGATTAAAATGGTACGCGCTGTCATTGGATCTCCCGCAGATGGAAAGAAGTGGTTGGAATTTAAGTCGAATTCTACAGGAAAGAAAGAGCATCGACTTGATATTGCTTATGCGGCGCATCAGTCTGACATAAAAATGCTTTTTATGAGGCAAGCATGGCACTAACCCCTTTGAAGTATATCGATGTCCGCCCGCGCCCCGGTCATAAAAGTCAGGGGCAACTCATTGCAGGTCCGATTGTCCTGCGTTGCGCGCTCGGCAAGGGCGGTATTATTACGAGAAAGCGAGAGGGCGATGGTGGTACGCCCTTAGGCCCGATGCGGCTTCTCTATGGTTTTAAAAGACCGGACAAGCAGGTGAAATCCACGCCGCTACTACACCTGAACCCCTTGAAAAAGAACGATGGATGGTGCGAAGTCGGTAATGATCGCAATTATAACCGCAAAGTGCGGATACCCTATAATGCAAGCCACGAAACCATGTGGCGCAACGATGATCTCTATGACATCTGCATCGTTCTCGACTGGAATATCCGTCCCCGTAGAAGGAGCGGAGGCAGCGCGATATTTTTCCATCTCGCCAGGCCAGGATATACCCCTACGGAAGGCTGCATTGCATTGAGCCGTGCAGATATGAACCGTCTTTTGCCGCATCTGTCGGATAAAACGGTCATTCGTGTGCTGCGTTAGGCTGGAAACCGCCAGACTGTTGTTTTCTTGCTTTCGGCATCTTCGAGAATGCGGGTCACCGGAACTGAATAGACGGCCAGCGGCTGAAGTAAATCCTTGGGAAAATAAGATCGTCCCGGATCGCCGACGATGACCTCGGCGCCGCGCGAAGCAAGTTTGCTGAACCAGGGAAGAAGCTGATTTGCCAAAGGCTTGTCATAGAAAACATCGCCTGCCAGCACGACATCCCACCCTTGATCTGTGCCGATAAGGTCCGCGATCCTGACATTCAGCATGACATTATTGGCGGCGGCGTTCAGATGGATTGCAGGTTCAGTAAAGGGGTCAATATCACAGCAAAGGACATGTTTCGCCTTGGCCATTGCAGCAGCGATACCCACAAGGCCGGAGCCTGAAGCGAAATCAAGCACAGAGTGACCTCTGACAATCTGTGGATTATCAATGAGGTAACGGGCAACGCCTTGTCCGCCCGCCCAGGCAAAGGCCCAGAAAGGTGGCGGGAGTCCAATCGTGGCAAGCTCATCTTCTGTACGCTGCCAGAGATCATGGGCTTCATCGGCAAGATGAAGCCTGATCTCCGGAACATGCGGCGGCGATTGCAAGGATGTATTGGCCAGCACAAATTGCCGGTAGCGTTCGCTGGTTGGGTCTAGCGCAGTCTCAGCCATCACTTGGGAGCAGGAACGAGACCACCCATGCGGCAAACTTCTTCCCATTCGTCCTCTGTCACCGGCTGGACGGAAAGGCGCATGGAGGTGACCAGAGCCATTTTCTCAAGCTTTGGATTGGCTTTGACATCCTTGAGAGTTACCGGCTTTGGCATATCTTGAACCGCGCGGATATCGACGCAATCCCAGCGCGGATCATCAGTTGTCGAATCCGGGTGGCTGAGTGCGCAAACTTCGACGATGCCGACGACTTCAAGGCCCTCATTGGAGTGGTAGAAGAAGCCTTTATCCCCAATTTTCATGGCGCGCATATTATTGCGGGCGAGATAGTTGCGCACGCCGGTCCATTCTGTGCCCTTAGCCCCCGCAGCTTTCTGCTTTTCCCACGACCATGCGTCGGGTTCTGATTTGTACAGCCAATATGCCATGTTGAAACCTATTTGTTGTCCGGATTCTTGATTGCCCAATTCCAAGGGCGGATATCGACAGAGGCGAAAAGTCCAGCCTTTGCATAGGGGTCATTTGCGGCAATCTGCTTTGCCGCTTCGAGGTCAGCAGCCTCAATGACAACAAGACTACCATTTGGCTTGGAATCATCGCCCAGAAAAGGGCCTGCAAATTTTAGCTGATCACCAAGGCTATTCAGGTAATCAAGATGCGCGGTCCGCGTATCAAGGCGCAATTGCAGGCTATCAGGCTTGTCGTTGCATAAAAACGCAAAAAGCATCCTATTCTCCTAGTCCTCATTTTTGAGCGGTCTTGAAAGCAGCGCTTCCATGGCCTCATCGACAGTAATGTCTCCAGCCAATATTCCTGCGACGGCTGAAATGATCGGGACATCGATAGCATGGCGCGCGGCGAGTTCAACTGCAATGGAGGCTGTTGCAACGCCTTCTGCCAGCGGACGCCCCGTCAGGTCTTCGCCTTTGCCCAATGCAAGACCGTAAGAGTAATTGCGCGATTGCGGTGTCGAGCAGGTCAACATGAGATCGCCAAGTCCGGAAAGGCCCATGATAGTCTCGGATCTTGCGCCTAATGCGTGACCAATGCGCCGCAGTTCAACGAAACCGCGGGTTACAAGCGCAGCCTGTGCACTTGCACCATATCCCCTGCCTATAGCGGCACCGGCGGCGATAGCGAGAACGTTTTTCAGTGCGCCACCAATTTCGACGCCAGTTACATCGTCGGTGGAGTAGCAGCGAAACGTCGCGCCGGACAGGGCGACCGCTATTTTATCGGCCAATGCCTGACTGCGGGAGGCAACAGTGACTGCTGTTGGCAAGCCCTTTGCAACGTCAGTAGCAAAGCTTGGTCCTGAAAGAACACCAAGCGGATGAGTGGGAAGTATGCGATGGGCTACCTCCGACATCAGCATCCCGGTAGGCCTGTCGATTCCCTTGGCGCAGATGATCAATGGCGTTGAGGCAGGGATGTAATTTTTTAGTTCGTGCAGGGCTGTTGAAAGCGCCTGTGCCGGGACCACGCATAGAATATAGCGCCCATGCGTAAGAACCGCTTTGGCATCGCTGCTGGCAATCAATGAGGGGTGCAGACGAATATCCGGTAAATGAACATCATTCCGGTGGGTGTCATTTATCGATGCCACAGTGCTTGCATCACGCGCGTAAAGCATCACTTTACTGCCATTGGATGCAGCCATTGTTCCGAGCGCTGTGCCATAAGCGCCGCCGCCTATTATGGCGATTGGCGGCCGCTCATTCATGCCTTTGCTCCACGGCGGCCGGCGCCGATCAGGGGTGCGGAATGCATATCCAATGGCCAGCGTGAGCGCGGCGCAATATTGAGGGAATCGGGAGGTGACTGGTTTGCCCGTTCGGCACCAGCCCATGCGATCATGGCCGCGTTATCTGTACATAGAGCCATTGGTGGTGCAATGAAGCGAAAATCATTCTTATCACAAAGCTGCTGAAGCACGCTCCGCAGAACCTTATTGGCGGCAACCCCTCCGGCAACGACTAAAACAGGATGATCTACGGCAGGGAATGTGGCGCGAAACCGCATAAGGGAGCGGGAAACGCGGTCATCCAGCGTATCGGCCACGGCGGTCTGGAAAGCCGCGCAAATGTCGTTGACGTCCTTTTGCGACAGGGGTTCCAGACTGGTTGCCAATTGGCGCACCGCGGTTTTGAGGCCGGAGAACGAAAAGTCGAGGCGCTCTTCGCCTTTTAGCGGACGCGGTAGTGAAAATCGCGTTGGATCGCCGAGTAGCGCTGCTTTTTCAACTTCCGGTCCACCTGGATAGGCCAGACCAAGCATTTTGGCGGTTTTGTCAAAGGCTTCACCGAGAGCATCGTCAATGGTTGTTCCGAGGCGCTCGTAATCGCCCAGCCCTTTGACCAGAACCATCTGCGTATGGCCACCGGAAACCAGGAGCAGAAGATAAGGAAATTCGATGCGATCAGTCAGGCGAGGTGTCAGCGCATGGCCTTCAAGATGATTGATCGCATAGAATGGTTTTTGACTTGCCATGGCTATAGCCTTGCCGGTCATCAGGCCGACGATCAGTCCGCCGACAAGGCCCGGTCCCGCAGTTGCAGCGATGGCATCAACATCATCCAGCGTCAAATGCGCTTCATGCAGCGCCTGACCGATCAGCCTGTCGAGCACTTCAACGTGAGCGCGTGCAGCAATTTCCGGCACGACACCGCCATAGGGCGCGTGCTCTTCGACTTGGCTTAAGACGACATTTGAAAGAACGGTGCCATGACCATGCTCATCCCGCTCGACAATAGAAGCCGCCGTCTCGTCACAGCTCGTTTCAATACCCAGAACCCGCATCAATATCCTTCGTCGCATTGCCCGTCGAATAAAAGCCCGTTAGTAGAGGCCATGAATATGGAACTCGCGTAACACGGACTGCGGCCAATGCAAACAAAAACGCTCAAGATCGGTACACGTGGGAGCGCGCTCGCGCTTGCGCAAGCCCGGGAGACGCGTGACCGGCTGGTCAAGGCTCATGGTCTGAACGAAGCGGACATCGAGATTGTCGTCATTTCGACGAGTGGCGACCGGATTCAGGATAAGCCCTTGTCGGAGGTTGGCGGCAAGGGTCTTTTCACTTTGGAGATTGAGGAACAGCTTGCCGATGGTCGCATAGATCTGGCCGTCCATTCATCGAAGGATATGCCGACATTCCTGCCGGAAGGCTTGCACTTATCGGTTTTTCTTGAGCGTGAAGACCCCCGCGACGCTTTCATTGGGCGCGATGTTAAAACCTTGGCCGAGCTTCCCTTGGGCGCAATAATCGGTTCTGCCTCACTTCGGCGTCAGGCCTTAATCAAACGTATTCGCCCGGATATTCAGGTAGTCAATTTTCGTGGCAATGTGCAGACGCGCCTGCGCAAGCTTGCCGATGGAGAGGTCGATGCTACATTCCTCGCCTTTGCGGGGCTGAAACGGCTTGATCTTGGCCATGTTGTAACAGAGCTTATGGACGTCAGAGCCTTTCCTCCAGCGCCCGGACAGGGAGCCATTACGGTAGAAAGCCGCATTGGGGATAGCCGTATCGATGATCTTCTTGCTCCGATCAATCATTTGCCAACCTCTACGGCACTAGCATGTGAACGAGCTTTCCTTGGTGCCTTGGATGGCTCTTGTCGCACTCCACTTGCCGGTCTGGCGACAATTTCCGGTGAGGCACTGCATTTCCACGGCATGATTCTTTTACCGGACGGGAGCGAGGTTCATGAAGTTATCGGCGAGGGTTCCGTTGTGGATGCTGCCCAGATCGGGCGGGATGCGGCGATACAAGTGAGGGAAAAGGCTGGGGCTCATTTCTTCACGGACTGGCTCTGACATGAAGTCTGTTTTGGTTACGAGGCCTGAACCCGGAGCAACCAGAACCGCCGAACGATTGGCCGATTTAGGCTTCCTGCCTCTGGTTTTACCATTGAGTGAAATCAAGCCACTGCAAGTGCAAGATGTACACGGGCAATATGAGGCCGTTGCGATAACCAGTGCGAATGCATTGCGACATGCGCCAGAAGAGGTTTTAGCTAAGCTCCATCACCTTCCCTGCTTTGCGGTGGGTAGCGCAACTGCGCAGATAGCCCGCGCCAGGGGCTTTCAACAGATTTTGGCAGGGGACGGTAATGGTGCGTCGCTGGCCGAGAAGATCAACCAATCAACGACCGTAAAGGCGAGAGTTCTTTATCTAACCGGAAGAGTGCGGTCGCCGCAGTTTGAAGAAATCATTGCGCTGTCGGGCAGAGAAATCACACCGCTTTTGATCTATGACACGATTTTGAAGTCATATGAGACCGATTATTTGGTCCAGTTTTTCAATTCTTTGCCAGTTCATTTTTGCCTGTTGTATTCCAAGCGAGGCGCGGAAGCACTTCTCGCCGTGATCAAGCAAGACAATCTCCGCCATCTATTTGAAAAAACACAATTTTTGTGCTTGTCTGATATTATCGCCTCTATCATTTCGGAAGAGGGTTTCCGCCATATTCTCACTGCCAAAGTGCAAGATGAAGCAGCATTACTCAAATTGCTGCATGCTTGACACCACATGCTAATTAGCAAGCTTGCGCGACTGGTGGTTTCATATGAGGAACTTCCTTGCTAGCTTTAGGGTCCTGACCCTAGAGTTCAATTGAAGCATCTGTTCCTGAAGAGAGTTCTCATGGCCAAACCTACTGTTCCACGTCATTCCAAAACACCCCGCAAATCAATGACGATTGAACTGGAGCCCTCTTCTGTGGAAAAGACTGCTGTCTCTCCCAAAACCGTACCAGACCCGGAACCGGTGGGCTTTGATCCTGCGGCTAAGGTAAGGGCAGCTTCGGCAAGTGACAGGGTCGAACAAACGCCTGTTACAGAGAAGATAGCTTCATCAACTCCCAATTTTGGTCGTGCGGATGCAACGACGGGTACGAGTTCCGCTGGCTCAAGTGCTGCAAGACCCGTTCAGAAGCCGAACGACTCATTGGGGAGATTGGTCTCGGGGTTAATTGGCGGTGTTGTGGTTCTTGTGGGCGCAGCTGCGCTGCAATGGGCAGGTGTGCTTCCATCTCCAAAGGCAGATCTGTCTGGACTGGAACAACAGATTGAGCAATTGCGGGACGCACCGGCAAAACCGCTCGATGCAGCCAGCCAGGCGGCACTTGATGGTGCAAAGCAGGCATCGGAACAGATCGCGGCACTTACGGCAGAGTTGAGTTCGGTAAAACAGAGCGTTGCGGATATTCAAAACAGCGCCTCCAAGACTGGCGCGGCCTTAGACACAAGCGCCATTGATGCGCGTATTGCGGCTTTGGAAAAAGAACTTAGTGATAGCAAGCAGCAGGTTGCTCAAGCGGATGGCGCCGCTGCGGGTGCTACAACGCGGCTGGATGCGCTTGAAGCCAAGGTCAATGATACTTCTGGGCAAGCCAATATGGCGCTTGCAATGGCTGCCACAGGATTAAAGGCCGCTGTTGACCGTGGAGAGCCTTATAAGGCCGAGCTTGATACTTATCTGGCCGTTGCGCCTGTCGCTGGCGATGTTGAATCACTGCGACCAGCAGAGACCAAAGGCATAGCGACAGTCAACACACTCGCAAGTGAGTTTGGAGATGTGGCTGCCAAAATCATAGCAAGCACGCGCATCGTTGATCCCAATGCCGGGATTCTGGATCGACTATGGACGAGTGCGACCAGTCTCGTTGAGGCGCGACCCGTTGGCATGGTTGAGGGCGAGGGGGCAGATGCGATCACGGCGCGTATCGAAGCGCATCTGAATGCTGGTGATTTGACCGCTGCAATTGCAGAATGGGAGAAACTTCCCGACGCGGCCAAGGTGGCATCTGCTGATTTTGGAAATGCCATGAAAGCGCGGCAGAATGCGAGCGCAGTCGTGTCAAAAGCCTTGTCGGATGCCTTGAGCGGCATCAAGACCCCGACCGGTCAGGAGTAAGAAGATCATGATCCGTATTCTGTTCTTCTTCATTGTCGTCCTGTTGCTCGGCGTCGGATTTGCCTGGCTTGCAGACCGTCCCGGCGATCTGGTTCTGACTTTTGCCGGAATGCAGTACAAGGTGAGCCTCATGGTGGCGGCATCAAGCATTGTTGCCATTGTTGCTGCGGTGATGCTGATTTGGTGGCTCATCAAGAGCATTATTACCTCGCCCTATGCCTTGCGGCGGCATTTCCGTGCACGCAAGCGTGACAGGGGATATCAATCACTTTCCACGGGCCTGATTGCTGCTGGTGCCGGAGACGGACAAACAGCACGTTTGATGATCAAGCAGGCTGAAAAGCTTCTCAATGTTGATCAGGAGCCGCTGATCAAATTGCTCGACGCGCAAGCTGCAATGCTTGAGGGCCGCACCGACGATGCGCGCGCCAAGTTCGAGGCCATGTTGGATGATCCCGAAACAAGATTACTCGGTCTTCGCGGCCTTTATCTGGAAGCGCAAAGATTGGGTGCGCGCGATGCATCGCGCCATTATGCCGAAGAGGCTGCCCTGCTGGCTCCCAATGTCGAATGGGCAGCTTCCGCAGCGCTTGGGCAGAAAACCACCCATGGCGATTGGGATGGTGCTCTGGTACTGCTCGACAAGCAGAAAGCAACCAAGCAGATCGATAAGGAGAAGGCGAAGCGGGAGCGGGCTGTTATCCTGGCTGCAAAGGCCATCGAGACATATGACAGCGACCCGCTCAATGCCAAGCCGTTGGCAATTGAGGCCAATAAGCTGGCGCCAGATCTTGTTCCGGCGGCAATCGTTGCGGCCAAGGCGCTGTTTGCTCAAGGTGATTTAAGGAAGGGGTCAAAAATCCTTGAATATACCTGGAAACGGGAACCGCATCCGGATGTTGCAGAAACCTATATCCATGCAAGGGTCGGCGATTCGCCAATCGACCGCCTCAAGCGCGCGCGCCACTTGGCAGGTCTCTATCCGCATCATGCGGAGTCCAATCTGGCAATTGCCCATGCTGCTCTTAGTGCGGGCGAATTCACGGAAGCACGCGAAGCCGCAGAAGCAGTTCTGCGCAGTACGCCGCGTGAAAGTGCCTATTTACTGCTTGCTGACATTGAGGAAGCACAGACCGGCGATCAAGGCCGTGTCCGTCAATGGCTATCCCGCGCGGTAAAAGCGCCACGCGATCCCGCCTGGACTGCTGATGGGTATGTCTCAGACCGTTGGGCACCAGCCTCACCTGTTACGGGGAAGCTTGATGCGTTTACATGGAAGGTTCCGGTGGAACAAATCGGTCCCGTAATTGATGCGGGCGACGATTTCGACAATGCAATGGCAAAGACGCCATCAAAGCCGACAATAGAGGCGAAGCCGATTTTACCACCGCGCAAGCAGGAGGCAAAATCTCAGCCGGAGAAAATTGCCGAGGATGCGGATGTGGTGGATGCGGAAATTGTCCCTTTTGAATCGCCAGCGCATAAGCCCGCAAAGGCAACCCCGGAGAATCCTGTGGAAGATACTGACGTGCTGCGTCGGAAAGCTTCTGTTCTGCCCAAAATTCCCGAGAAGTCGAAGGAAGCCGTCAGTGAACCCTTTGTCGGACCTGTGCCGGACGATCCAGGTGTGAAACCGGAATATAAATCATCGCAGCCCAACAAGAAGTTCAAACTGTTCTGATGAGGATAGTGCGGACTGATCTCGTTTGCGGCAAGATGCACAGTAGCGGGGTTGGCTCACTCAGGCTATCAAAGGAAAAGTGATACCCGAAGCGGAAAGACTTCCATAAATGCTTGATCGCCTTGTTACTTTTCTGAAAGCACTACCGTCGGGCGAAAGTGGTGCTGAGCATTTTTCGAAATCCGACCCGCGTCTCGCTGCCGCAGCCCTGCTTTTCCATGTCATGGATGCAGACGGTTCCAGCGGCAAGGAAGAGCGAAAGCGGATTTCACAGGTAATATCCGATGCTTACGGGTTGAAAGGCGAGGCGCTGAAGCGTCTTCTGGATGAGGGTGAGCAGGCCGATCAGGAAGCTGTCGATCTTTACAGCTTCACCAGCATCATAAAGCGCAATCTTGACGAAGATGCCCGGATCAAATTCATTGAATTGATGTGGGAAGTTGTTTTTGCTGATGGTGTTGCTCATGAACTTGAGGACAATGTTGTCTGGCGGGTTGCCGAATTGATCGGTGTATCCACCCGGGACCGGGTTACCATGAAGCAGCGTGCTGCAGTACGAGCCGACCGGGCTTTGCCTGAAGAATAGGACCGAAGCGGATGTTCCAGACAGAGTGGATGGACGGGAAACATACACAACGCCCGAAAATCCTTGCAGTTCTCCATCAGGAAAGATCAAGCACCGGACGCGTTGGACAATTGCTGATTGAGGCCGGTTTCGCATTGGATGTCCGTCGTCCGCCGCTTGGCGATGCCTTGCCGGATACGTTGGAGGAGCACGCCGGGGCCGTCATTTTTGGCGGACCTATGAGTGCCAATGATCCCGAAGAATTCGTGAAGAGGGAAACGGATTGGCTTTCAGTGCCGTTGGCCGAGGAAAAGCCGTTCCTTGGCATTTGTCTTGGCGCACAAATGCTGTCCAATCACCTTGGTGGAAAAGTTTCCCCCCATCCCGACGGGCTGGTCGAAATAGGCTGGTACCCTTTGGAGCCGACAGAGGCTGGCAGGACCCTTATGGACTGGCCATCCATGGTCTATCATTTTCATCGTGAAGGCTTTGATCTGCCAAAGTCTGCAACCTTGCTGGCCACAGGAGAGACCTATGCCAATCAGGCTTTCCGTTATGGGCAGAATGCCTGGGGGGTGCAGTTTCATGCAGAACTGACCCGCGCCATGATGCAACGGTGGGTGGTTCGTGGTTCAGAGCGGTTTTCGCTTTGCGGCGCCCAACAGGGCCGGGATCATCTGGAAGGCCGGATGATCCACGACGCAATTCTCAAAGCTTGGCTCCAGCGCTTTCTGGGCCTAGTCTTCGGCGCTGCTGTTACCGCCTGAAATAAATCAGGTTCGACCTTGCAAGTTACGCGCCTTGCGAAGCTGCGGGAACCACCAGGCCCATAGTCCTGCTACTGCGACCGTTCCGATGCCGCCAAAGACGACAGCCGGAATAGTTCCGATCAATGAGGCCATGATGCCAGCGCGGAATTCGCCCAGCTCGTTTGAAGCGCCGACAAACACCATATTCACAGCATTGACGCGGCCACGGACATTATCCGGCGTCCAGAGCTGAAGCAGCGTTTCACGAATATAGACGCTGACCATATCAGCCGCGCCCATCAATGCGAGAACCACTATGGAAAGCCAGGCTAGGTTTGACACGCCAAACATGATGGTAAGCAAGCCAAACAGCGCGACGAACACAAACATGACAAGTCCGGCATGATCGCGGATGGGATGGCCTGTCAACCAGACAGCGGTCAGGATTGCGCCGATACCGGGTGCTGCACGCAGCATGCCCAATCCCCACGGTCCGAGTTCCAGAATGTCGCGAGCATAGACCGGAAGTAGAGCTACTGCCCCGCCCAGCAAAACGGCGAAAAGATCGAGCGAAATCGCACCGAGTACGACCTTTTCCTTCCAGATATAATGAAAGCCCGCCAGCAGCGTCTGAAGTGATTTCTTTTCATTCAGCGTATGTTGCGTCGGCTTTGGGATGGAGAATATGGCGATTGCGGCAATGAGCAGCATGAGGCAAGCGACGCCATAAGCGGCAACAGGCGATATCCCATAAAGCAATCCACCAGCAACGGGTCCAACCAGGGTTGCAATTTGCCAGGCTGAGGAATTCCATGAAACGGCATTGGAGAATATTTCTGCCGGAACGAGGTTGACCACAAGTGATGAAGAGGCGGGCCCCAGAAACGCCCGTCCTATGCCAAAGCCCGTCAGCACAAGAAAAACATGCAAAGGGCTAAAACTATGGGTCACAGTCAGCAAAAGCAGCAATGCTGCACAGATGAACTCGACGCCAATCGACAATCCCATGATCAGGCGGCGACCGAAGCGGTCGGACGCAGCGCCGGTAACCAGAACAAGCAGCAGCGCTGGTGCAAACTGCACGAGCCCCACCATGCCAAGATGGAATGGGTCGCGGGTCAGATCATATATCTGCCAGCCAACCGACACACTGATAATTTGAATGGCAAATGAGCCAAAGAATCGTGAAAGCCAGTAAAGGGTGAAGGAGGAATGGCGAAAGGCGGCGTAACGATCGTGAACAGCGTCCGTTGCAGGAATGGTCATTTCGGCGAAGAAACTCCAAGAGATAGAAATTTCTTCTAAAACAATTTACCGCGGAAGTAGAGAGAAAAGCGGCACTTTATATTGCAGAGTGAAAGTAAGTGGGAGCGAGCAGGTTTTAAACGGCTCGCTCCGGCAGGTTGTTAGTCTTTGCCGAGCAAAGCTTTCCAAATAATTGCACCGATAGCAGCGCCAATGAGTGGGGCCACCCAGAAGAGCCAAAGCTGGCTAAGGGCCGCAGTTTCAGCAAACAGGGCCACGCCTGTGGAGCGCGCCGGATTGACCGAAGTGTTGCTGACAGGGATGGAAACCAGATGGATCAATGTCAGACCAAGGCCAATAGGAATTGGCGCAAAGCCTGCTGGAACGGAAGCAGAGGTGGCTCCCAGGATAATGATCAGAAAGAATGCTGTCAGCACGACTTCGGCCACAAGCACTGCTGTTAGTCCATAGCCGCCTGGTGAGAGCGTATCATATCCATTTGATGCAAAGCCCCCAGCGGCAAATCCGGCCTTCCCTGATGCAACAAGATAGAGCACGGCTGCCGCAGCGATTGCTCCGATTACCTGTGCTATCCAATATGGGATCAGCTGTTTGACATCGAAGCGACCGGCTATAGCCAGTCCAAGCGATACTGCCGGATTGAAATGCCCCCCTGAGATACCTCCGACAGCGTAGGCCATGGTGAGAACGGTAAGACCAAAGGCCAATGCAACGCCAAGATAACCGATTCCAACGTCAGGAAGTCCGGCTGCCAAGACCGCACTGCCACAACCACCAAGAACTAGCCAGAATGTACCGAAGAATTCCGCTGATAGTCTATTTAGCATGGTAAACCCCCTAAATGAAAACGGCCGGATTGGCCCGAATCACACGCTCTATATTTATTCCTGTTTTTTTGGTTCAACAATATCTAGTGGGTTACCTTGGTAATTGGACCGCCTCTAGGACCAATCGACATT
>UCNP01000186.1 GCA_900473335.1 Hyphomicrobiales bacterium
GTTCAAATCGTAGCCGGACCTTGAGTGCTCCTGCTTTCGCCTTGTATCGTTTCGTTGCGTGCTCCGACCTACTTTTTTTCCTTTAAATGACCACCCAGCTGGTTGATGACCGCGATCCGCTCCTTGGCGTTTTCGGTCATATATATTCGGTCTCCTTGCGACAGATAGAGATGCATCGGCTTTGATGCTGAGCCGGATGGACCATGCATGGGCGTGTATTTGGCATGAATCAGCGCTGCAGAAGACGTCGGGGAGTTACCCGCCTCAATGTGCTGCATGAAAGTTTCGGCCTTTTCAAGCAAGCCGGTAAGGCCCTCTTTCTCAAGGATGTTCTTTTTGGGGTCGACCCTGACGAGTGACCATGGTTTCTCGGCCTCTTCCTGAACGGCCGCGCTGGCCTTCGCCTTCGCCTTGGCCGCCGCCTTGTTTCCCTTACCCTTGATCATGCCTCGGGCCATCTCTTGACCCGCTGCTTTGGAGCCTTTACTACTCAGGCCCTGCTTGAAGGCGCCAGCCAGTTTCCTGCCAGCATTGATGCCCGCTTTGGCACCAGCTGCCAGCCCTGCCCCCACCGAAGCCAGCCCAAGACCAAAACTGATCCAGCCCAATATCTCGCCCGCTTGAGAACCCGGTGCGAGTTCATTGACCACCTCGCTGGCAATACCCGCCAGGCCTGAAGCATCCGCCAGCCCCAATGCCGCCACTGCCCATGGCGTCGCCGCGCCCATCGTCACCACGCTGGCAACAATTCCGAGAACACTGAGGCCGATGCCCAGGATCGATTGCCAGGAGATATGCCCGGTAGGGTCGACACGATTGACAGGGTCGCCCAGGCAATAACTGTAGGCATTCAATCCGCCCGCGCCAAATGGACTCATGCTGTCGGGGGCGAGAAAGCGCATCAGTGTCGGACTATAAGCCCTGTAACCGTTGCCCAGCAGATACAGCCCGGTAACCGGATCCAGCTGTTCGCCGTTGAACCCTGCAACGCTGAACAATCCACCTTCGGCGGGACGATGCCCATAAGGGCTGTAGGCGCAATCGGTGAGCTGCTCCTTGCCCAGCGTTGCCAGCACACTTTGCTGCTGATCGGTGGCGTATAGCTGCGTGTCGGGGTTCAACCCCGATTGCTGTTGCCCCACGAG
>UCNP01000002.1 GCA_900473335.1 Hyphomicrobiales bacterium
AGAATCGGACCGAAAAGTGGAATCCGGTTTTCGGATAATCCGATGATAAAACAAGAAGATAGATCGCCATTTTGCGTCCGTCAGGATGTTCGGCGATCTAATGAGCCGCCTTGATCGCCCACTTATCAATAATAACAGCTGCAAAGCCGGGTTAGACAGTTTTTCTTATCCAAAAATAGCATTGAGCGCGAAACAATCCCATTGCTGGCTTGACGAAGGTGTCTTTTCCTTTGCACGTCACTCAGCGTAATCAATTATGTGGTGATGAAGATATGCCTCGAATACTCTGCGTCGGCGCTCTGACTTTGGATACGATTTTTCAGCTTGAGCAATTGCCTCCGGGGCCGGGCAAGTTCATTCCGGCTCAGGCAGTGGAGGTTGCTGCGGGCATGGCATCAAGTGCTGCTGCAAGCATCGCGCGGCTTGGGGGAGAAGTCTCGCTTTGGGCATCAGCCGGACAGGACGCAGTGGGTGATCGTATCGTTGCGGAGCTTGCAGCGGAAGATTGTTGTGATGAAGGATGGGCTGGTCGAGCAGGTAGGAACGCCGCTGGATCTTTATGACTATCCCGCCAATCCGTTCGTTGCGGGCTTTATCGGTTCGCCTGCCATGAATTTCATCAAAGGCAGTGTGAAGGGTGACACTTTTCAGACGCCGAACGGTATTGAATTGCCGATGTTGCAAAAATCACGATGACATGGAGGCATGACCTCAATGAGACGGAACTGTGAGATTGTTTAGCATCCGGAAATAATGTTCGGCATGTTGATAGTAGTTTTCTGCCTCAACAAGATTTCCAGAACGCGCTGCCGCTTGAGCTTGACTGAGATAGCTCGCATAATTCAGCTTCGCGCTTTGATTTCGGGCTTGCGGTAATTGCTTACGGCTCTTCCCAGGTGATTTTATAGTGCGCTTGTCGATTTTATTGGTGAGCCTTTCTGCGGCTCCCTCCTGCTTCACTGTTGTCATTCGTGGGCTCAAGCGATCAATCAATCTGCTCGGCGACAATTCGGCGAAGCTCTTCTCGGGTAAACCCGGATGAACTCTGCTCGTAATTGCGATCCTGCGATTTTGCTTTCATATGGCTTCGATCCAAGTCGGGCCTATTGGGTCGTGCGAAAACCTTGTTGGTTTCGATAATAATGTTCATTCTAATCCATTGGCCGCGCAGTAAAACGGCGCAGCATTCCTGTTGAAAGATGTCGATGTAAACTGAACTCGGCAAAGCTATTTGTGGATGACAAAGGCCATCGAAGCTTCCAAGAAATGGCCGCGCTTGTTTAGTTGCGGCATTGCCCGGTTATCCGGGTCGACTAAGCATATATGGGGGATGCTGAAAATTTAACAAGAGGGGGGCTCCAGCGAACGCGCCGCTGGAGTATTGTCAGGCGTGTCCCGACTTACTTCTTTCCATATCCGCCGCCAGTCGGCGTGGTAACGATGAAGGCCTCTCCGGGCTCCAGAACCGTGTGGGCGCAACCGCCCAACTCTTCGATTGTCCCGCTATTTCTGTGCACGGCATTGGCACCCAGCTGGCCGGGTTCGCCGCCTTTTAAGCCAAAGGGAGCAATGCGCCGGTGACCGGAAAGGATAGCAAAGTCCAGTTTTTGCAGTGCACGAATTGTTCGCTTTGTTCCATTTCCGGCAGACCATTTTCCTTTGCCGCCCGAATCTGGACGGATATGAAAATCCTCAAGCACAACGGGAAAACGTGTTTCCAGAATTTCCGGGTCTGTCAGACGGGAATTCGTCATGTGGGTGTGAATTGCATCAGCACCATTATAGCCCGGTCCCGCTGGCGCTCCCGAACAGATCGTCTCGTAATATTGATATTCATCATTGCCAAAGGTCAGATTGTTCATTGTACCCTGCGCTGCTGCCTGCGCGCCCACAGCCCCAAACAGGCAATTGGTTACAGCCTGGCTGACCTCCACATTGCCTGCAACAACGGCAGCGGGATATTCAGGCGAAAGCATTGTACCCTCTGGCACGATAATGCGGATCGGGCGCAGACAGCCAGCATTCATGGGGATATTGCTTTGCACCAGCGTGCGGAAAACATAGAGGACCGCAGCGCGCGTAACAGGGCGGGGGGCGTTGAAATTGTCAGCCCTCTGATTTGAGGTTCCGGTAAAATCAACAATTACTTCCCGGGCTGATTTATCGACGGAAATCTTGACGACAATGCTGCACCCTTGATCCATCTCATAGGTAAAGCTGCCATCCTGCAGCTGGTCGAGGACGCGCCGCACGCTTTCTGCCGCATTGTCCTGTACATGGCCCATATAGGCCTCAACCACATCCTCGCCAAAATGGCTGATCATTTTGCGCAGCTCAGCCACGCCCTTTTCGTTGGCGGCTACCTGTGCCTTCAGATCATTGACGTTTTGCACAAGCGTGCGCACCGGATATTTTGCACCGGTCAAGAGTGCCGCCAATTCATCCTCGCAGAAACGGCCTTGATCCAGAAGTTTGAAATTGTCGATATAGACGCCTTCCTCTTCAATGGTCGTTGCCAGAGGTGACATGGATCCCGGCGCAATACCGCCAATATCGGCATGGTGCCCGCGGCTTGCTACCCAAAAGCGGATGGTTTTACCAGCATCATCAAAGACCGGCGTGCACACGGTCAGATCAGGAAGGTGTGTCCCGCCATTATAGGGCGCATTGATGAGGAAAACATCGCCCGGATGGATAACGGGATTTTCGCGGATTGCTGCCGCAACCGATGCATCCATGGAACCAAGATGAACGGGCATATGCGGAGCATTGGCCACGAGATTTCCTGCCGCATCGAAAACAGCACAAGAAAAATCCAGCCGCTCCTTGATGTTAACCGAGTAGGCCGTGTTTTGAAGCGTCACGCCCATTTGCTCTGCAATAGACATGAACAGATTATTGAAAATTTCCAGCATGACCGGATCGGCATCGGTCCCGATAGCAAGCTGATTGGGCAATGCTTTTATGCGCTTGAGGACAATGTGGTTCTTAGCCGTCAACTCTGCCTGCCAGCCATCTTCAATAATTATGGTCTGGTTTGGCTCGATGATAATGGCAGGGCCAGTTAGCCGTTGTCCCGGTTCCATCGCTTCGCGCAAGATCACGGGCGCGTCATAGGCTTTGCCTTGCGAGAATATGCGATTTGTTTTGTCAGCTTTCGGCTCGCCTGTGGCTTGAATAGTGACAGACTTCTCAGATTGGTCGCTGCCGCCACCAACTGTTTCAACCTCGACGGCTTCAATAACCAAAGCCTTGTTTTCGGCGACAAAACCGAAACGGCGCTTGTGCAGAATTTCAAATTCGCGGCGCAGTCGTGCTGCATCATCATGGGCAGGAAATGTCGCTTCGACAGCAAGGACTGTATCCGTACCTGCATAGCGAATATGGGCGCGAACAAAGGTGCTAATTACGTTGCTAGCAATGCCTTGTGCTTGAAGCTCGCTAATGCAATCGGCTTGCAGATCAAGCCCCATTGCGGCGAGCTGAGCTGGAGCATCATTATCCAATGCTATTCCCAGCGCCTTCTGCCGCGTCGCTCTTATATCGGCAAGACCCATCCCATAGGCTGAAAGCAAGCCTGACATGGGATGAACGAGTATGCTTTTCATGCCGAGCGCGTCAGCAACAAGACAGGCATGCTGGCCACCCGCGCCGCCAAAGCAGCTTAAGGCATAGCGGGTAACATCATAGCCGCGCTGCACCGAAATTTTCTTGATGGCTTCAACCATATTGGCAACAGCAATACGGATAAAGCCATCGGCAACATCTTCCGCGCTGCGTCCGTCGCCAATTTCTTCGGCAAGTTGCGCAAAACCGCTTCGGACCACTTCAATATCGAGCGGTTCATTTTGGCGGGGCCCAAAGATGGATGGGAAGAATTCAGGGATCAGTTTCCCCACCATGACATTTGCGTCCGTGACCGCAAGCGGGCCACCATTGCGATAGCAGGCGGGGCCGGGATTTGCTCCAGCTGAATCAGGTCCGACACTGAACCGGCCATTGTCGAAATGCAGAATCGAACCGCCCCCGGCTGCCACCGTATGGATCAGCATCATCGGCGCGCGCACTCTTACGCCGGCTACCTCCGTTTCAAAGGCTCTTTCATACTCGCCATCAAAATGCGCCACATCCGTTGAGGTGCCTCCCATGTCAAAGCCGATGACATTGTTAAAGCCTGCTTCCATACCGGTTCTGGCGAGGCCCACAACACCGCCTGCGGGTCCCGATAGAATGGCATCCTTGCCCTGAAACATGTCGGCAGCAGTTAATCCGCCGGATGACATCATGAACATGACGCGCGCGCCTGTTCGAGCCACATCAAGCTCGCGCGATACCTGCTCGACATAGCGGCGCAAAACTGGAGAAAGATAGGCGTCGATCACAGTGGTGTCGCCGCGTCCAACCAGTTTGATCAAGGGCGAGACTTCGTGACTGACGGAGACCTGCGAGAAACCCATGTCCCGGGCAATTGCTGCAATTGCCGCCTCATGGTCCGGAAATTTATAGGCATGCATGAAGGCAATGGCGAGCGCGTCATATCCTTCATCTTTTAATGATTTCAGCGCGTTACGGGCCTCATCCACATTGAGCGGAGCCTCAATTGTGCCATCAGCCAATACGCGCTCATTGATCTCCAAAACCTGATCATAAAGTGCTTCGGCTTTGATGATCTCAGTTGCAAAAATATTCTTGCGCTCTTGGTAACCAATGCGCAGTGCATCCCGAAAGCCTTTGGTGGTCACAAGTGCCAGACGCTCGCCCTTACGCTCCAGCAGCGCATTTGTTGCAACTGTCGTTCCCATGCGCACTTCACCGATTAGGCCAGTCGGAATGGCTTCACCGGGTTTCAGTCCCAGATGCTGACGAATCCCATGCACGGCCGCGTCATTATAAGCGCCAGGATTTTCCGAGAGAACCTTTCGAGCGTGCAGGATGCCTGCCGGGTCACGACCGATCACATCGGTAAAAGTGCCGCCACGGTCTACCCAGAAATCCCAGCTTCCCATGCTCATTTCCCTTTGTCGGCTTGCCACGGTCAATAACGCGGTGCATTACACTGATAATATATCGATAAAATGATGATATAAAATTGTTATGGTGGAGGCAAGCGGAATGACACCCACCCAGAGGCCATCTGCCATGGTGTGCAAAAAATAGGGAATACTCTACCGAAATTGGTGGGACTGGATTGTCAGCCCCGGCTATTGTCTGCCAGAATTCTATTGACTACAGGTTCAAGTGATTTTTGCCATTCGGGCGCGCGCCACCCAAATGTGTCAAAGAACCGATCCGTCGATAAGCGTGAGTTCAGCGGTCGCTTGGCTTTTGTCGGGTAGTCGGCTGTTAGTATGGGCTTTACATCTGCAAAGGGTCCATTGTGCGCCTGGCTATCTCTAAAGATTTGCTCCGCAAAACCGCTCCAATTTGTGCTGCCCGTGCCGACAAGATGATAAATACCAAAATCATCGAATGAGGAATCGGTTTGAAGCCGTCCGGCAATATGTAATATTGCATCAGCTATATCGAGCGCCGAGGTGGGGTTACCCCATTGATCCGCAACAACCGATAATTGATCGCGTGTTTCGGCAAGTCGCAACATCGTCTTGACGAAGTTTTTGCCAAAGGGGCTATAGACCCATGCCGTTCTTAAGATGAGATGACGTTGATTTGCTTGGATAACCGCCAGTTCACCATCACGCTTGGTTTGCCCATAAACACTTTTTGGTCCGGTTACATCTTCTTCCGTGTAGGGTTTGGTGCCTTCGCCAGAAAACACATAATCCGTCGAAAGATGGATAATAGGCGCATTAACACTGGCAGCCGCTTCTGCAACGGCGGCGGCCCCGGCTGCGTTGATGGATGAAGCTAGCTCTGCTTCATCTTCAGCTTGATCGACCGCAGTATAGGCAGCGGCAGAAATAACCAGATCTGGCTTTGCATCTGTAATCGCTGCAAATACTGTTTCGGGTTGCACTAGGTTGAGTTGTGGGCGTCCCAACGCAACAAGCTCGATGGATGGATGGAGAGCTGCTCTCTCCATCAAGCTGAGAACAACCTGTCCCTCATTCCCCGTGACAACAAGTTTCATACACTGGCCTTCACGGCTGGCGCAGAGCCCAATCGCTCCCCGGCGTAGCGTTCGCCGCGAATAGGCTGCCACCACCAATCATTATCGAGATACCATTGAACTGTACGCTCAAGCCCTGAATGGAATGTCTCTGATGGGGACCAGCCAAGCTCCCGCTCGATCTTTGTGGCATCGATCGCATAGCGGCGATCATGCCCCGGCCTGTCGCTGACAAAACTTATAAGGTCTCTATAGCGTCCGCCATTTGCGCGGGGGCGCTTCTTGTCTAGTATGTCGCAAATCGTTTCAACAACGCTCAAATTTGTCTGCTCGGCGCGTCCGCCAATATTGTAGCTTTCGCCCGGCTTGCCCTTGGTAACAACCAGTTCCAATGCGCGTGCATGATCTTCGACATAAAGCCAATCGCGTACATTTGCCCCTGTCCCATAGACCGGGAGCGTTTTGCCGTCCAAGGCATTGAGGATGACCAGCGGGATAAGCTTTTCGGGGAAATGGAAAGGACCGTAATTGTTTGAGCAATTTGACAGGACAACGGGCAAACCATAGGTCTCATGCCAGGCACGTACCAAATGATCGGAGGCAGCCTTCGATGCCGAATAGGGAGATGAGGGTGCATAGGGAGTCTCTTCTGTGAAGATACCGCTATCAAAAGGCAGGTCGCCAAAGACCTCATCGGTGGAAATATGGTGGAAACGAAATGCGGATTTAGCGGGTTCGGCCAATTCACGCCAATAGGTTAGCGCTGCATTGAGCATGCGGAACGTGCCGACAATATTGGTCTCGATAAAGGCTGCTGGCCCATCGATGGATCGGTCAACATGACTTTCCGCAGCAAGATGCATGATCGCATCGATTTTTTCGTCACGCAAAATGCTGAGGATGGTTGCATCATCGCAAATATCGGCTTGGATAAAGCTGTAATTTGGATAATTTTCAATCTGGCGCAGGGAAGCAAGGTTACCCGCATAGGTTAGCTTGTCGACATTCACGACCCGGTTTTGCGGGTTGGCCGCGAGTTGCCTGCATACTGCAGAGCCAATAAATCCGGCTCCGCCGGTGACAAGAATATTCATGAACCAAATCGCTCCTTAAGGGAAAATATCGGCGCCATCGAGCAGGGGCGCGTTACGATCTTTATCGGACAACTGTATGGCGGATTTATCGAAAGGCCATGTTATTCCAATGGATGGATCATCAAATCGCAACGATCTGTCGTGATCCGGGGAGTAATAATCGGTGACCTTATAGACCACTTCCGTGTTCTCTTCCAATGTCACAAAGCCATGCGCAAAGCCTTTGGGAACCAATATCTGGTTCCATTTCTTTGCAGAAACCTCCAAAGACAGCCACTTCATGAATGTTGGTGAGCTTTTTCTGATGTCCACGACGACATCCAGAATTGAACCCTTGACGACACGCACCAGCTTGTCCTGAGCGCGCGGCGGCAGCTGATAATGCAGCCCGCGTAATACGCCCTTTGCTGCCGAAAGCGAGTGATTGTCCTGGACAAATTGCAATGGAATGCCGGCTTCGGCAAAGCTTTGCGCATTATATGTCTCTGAAAAAAATCCGCGATCATCGCCGAATTTTTTTGGTAGAATTTCCAGAACGCCTTCAAGTGCCAGAGGTTTTACTTCGACCATTATTTACCGACCTCTTCAGCCCGACGGCGCAAATAATTTGCATAATCGGTCTTGCCCATTCTTGTTGCTCTTTCAAGAACCTGATCGGGACTGACCCAACCCCACTCCAACCCGATCTCTTCCGGGCATGCAATCTTGATGCCTTGCCGGTGTTCGATCGTTCTTACGAAAGAAGAGGCCTCGTGCAGACTGTCATGGGTGCCGGTATCGAGCCATGCATAGCCCCGACCCAATTGCTGCACGCGCAAATTGCCCCGTTCAAGATAAATATTATTGATACTGGTGATCTCAAGCTCGCCGCGTTCGGACGGCTTGATGGATTTGGCAATGTCCACCACTTCATTATCGTAAAAATAAAGGCCCGTAACTGCCCAGTTGGATTTTGGCTTGACGGGCTTTTCTTCAATGGAGAGTGCTTTGCCCGTGGCTTTCTCAAACTGCACCACGCCATAGCGTTGCGGGTCTTCAACATGGTAGGCAAAAACGGTGCCACCCTTGTCTCCGGCTGCTGCTTCCTGGCAAAGCCTCGACAGGCCATCGCCGAAATAGATATTGTCACCAAGGATCATGGCCACACTATCATTTCCGATAAAGTCGCGTCCGATAATGAATGCCTCGGCAAGGCCATTTGGCTGGGGCTGTTCTGCGTAAGAAAAGCTGACGCCGAAATCTGCCCCATCACCTAAAAGTTTTTGAAACAGCGGCAGATCATGCGGCGTTGAGATGATGAGGATTTCCCGTATTCCGGCAAGCATCAAAACGCTCAACGGATAATAGATCATCGGCTTGTCATAGATGGGTAACATTTGCTTCGAAACTGCAATTGTCAGCGGATAGAGGCGCGTGCCACTGCCGCCAGCCAGAATTATACCCTTCATGCAATACTTCCTTGTGTGAACTGCCAAAACCATCGGCATTCAATCGTACTTGGTGCAGACATTTGGCTGCTAGAACGATTCATGTCAATCTTTAGTCTTATTTCGGTTTCCTTTATGTGACACCATCTGCTAGCTAATCCCGCTAATGCAACTTTTAAGTGAAACTGTAAAAATGCGGGTTGATAGTCGGTCTGTCACGGGAATTATCGTAACATATAATCCTGATCTGGATGGTCTGAAAAATCTGCTTGATGCAGTTATTCCCCAGGTGCAAAATCTGATCATCGTCGACAATGGCAGCAGGGGGAACCTGAAAAACTGGCTTTATTCCCAATATCCAACCATTGATTTTGAGGCGCTTGGTCAAAATTATGGAATAGCCAAGGCGCAGAATGTTGGTATCGCTAAAGCCAAAACCCATGGCGCAAATTATGTGCTTTTGCTGGACCAGGACAGTATACCGGCTGCAAATATGGTTTCCATGCTATTGAACGCTGCTGAGGCACAACTGACAAAAGGCGTCCGACTGGCTTGTGTAGGCCCAAGATATGAGGATCCCCGGCAAAAAAATCCGCCACCCTTCATTAAAGTGGTCGGTTTGAAGCTTGAGCGGCAAAGCTGCACCGCTGCTGATTCCATTGTCGAAGTGGATTATCTCATAGCTTCGGGCTGCCTCATTCCGCTATTGACACTTGATAGTGTTGGCGGCATGCGAGAAGAACTTTTTATTGATTATGTTGATATTGAATGGGGCTTGCGGGCAAAGCAGATGGGTTTCCAATCTTATGGTGTATGCAGCGCTTACATGAAGCATGATTTGGGTGATAGCCCGGTCCTTTTCCGGGGAAGACACGTACCTGTTCATAGCCCGTTGCGGCATTACTACCATTTCAGAAATGCCGTTTGGCTTTATCGCCAGCAATGGCTGCATTTGAACTGGAAAATTGTCGATTTGGCCCGATTGGTGCGAAAGTTTGTGTTCTATAGTCTGATGACAGCACCGCGTGCAGAACATGCAAGGATGATGACGCTGGGTATCTGGCATGGTTTGACGGGAAAAATGGGAAAGAAAATCAGTAATGGCTGAGAGTGCACTTTCTGGTGCTGATCCTTGCGAACTGACTGTCGCCATTGTCGTATTCAAGCCTGACCCAAAGACGGTTCTAAAAACCATTCGAAGTCTGCGCAAAGCAATTCAATTTACCGGTTTGGAAAGGGTGAGGGTTTTTCTCATCGATAATTCTCCGCTGGTCTCCACTTATGATTGGCTGTCTGACGAAGCTACCGGTTTGTCCCTGGAGATCATAAATGGACAGGGAAATGTCGGGTTCGGCAGGGCCAACAATATTGTGGCAGATATTGCCGGAAAATATCATCTGGTGCTTAATCCTGATGTTGAGATGGAACAGGAAGCGCTTGCGAACGCAATTGCTTTCATGGAGGCGCACAGCAGTTGTGGACTTCTGACCCCGCAAGCGTTCAATCCCGACGGAACGAAACAATATCTTTGCAAAACCTACCCGGCAGTGCTTGATCTTCTCCTTCGTGGATTTGCTCCGCGCGGCATAAAACAGTTCTTCGCCAAGCGCTTGAATCGCTATGAGATGCGCGATCAAATTGGTGATGACGTGTTTTGGGAGCCGCCAATCGTCAGTGGCTGCTTCATGTTCTTCCGCGGCAGTATTTTTAGAAAATCGGGCGGGTTTGATCCGCGCTATCTGCTCTATTTTGAAGATTTCGATATATCGTTGCGGACAGGAAAAATGGCAAAAATTGCCTATGTGCCCAGCGTTCGAATCATGCATGAAGGTGGGAATGCATCCAGGAAGGGATGGTGGCATCTTTGGCAATTTGCCCGATCTGCCTGGATATTCTTTTCCACCCATGGATTGCGGCTTGTTTGAAGCCTATTGGCAACACTTTGCGAAGATAGTGCGACGCTGCATGAAATGCCTTTAAAATGTCCTAATGGCTGTTGATTTGTGAGCCGTCGTCATCGCGCTTTCACGCATGGTCCGTTCCCGGTTGCAACCTTTCCCTCTTTGGAATCGTTGCAACAATGTTCTGGCTGTCGCTGAATTTGCGGACGGGACAATCCGGCACCTCATGTCGGTCAGGATTCTAGAGCAATTCCATGAAAAGTAAGCCTTGGTTTTACCGATTGGAATTGCGCATAATAAACGAGTAAGGAGATAAGCATGAACAAGACTCTTGCACTGGTGTTTGCCGTAGGGTCGCTGGCATTGGCCGGAGCAACAATGGCTAAAGCAGCCGATATGCAAACCCGTACCTATGAAGAGCAGGATGTACGCAATGGCGTAAAGATCGGCTACCTTGATTGCTCAATCGGCGGCGGCGTTGGCTATGTGATTGGTTCTGCTAAAGAAGTTGACTGCTCCTTCCGGTCGACCATGGGCGGAGAGCCGGTCGATAATTATTCTGGCGCCATCAAAAAACTGGGCGTTGACCTTGGCTTTACAACGCGCAGCCGTTTGATCTGGGCTGTATTTGCCCCAACAGCCGGTTATCACCATGGTTCTTTGAGTGGTCTGTATCGCGGTGCAACGGCTGAGGCGACAGTTGGTGCCGGTATCGGCACGAATGTCCTGTTTGGCGGCACATCCGGCTCCATTCACCTTCAGGCCATTAGCATTACCGGCCAGATCGGCCTGAATGTTGCGGCAACCGGAACATCAATGACACTGACTTCGGTCAACTGATTGACTATTTACCCCGTCCGAATCGCGGGCGGGGTAAACTCCGATAGAGCCAAGGCTGGCCGAATCGTTGCAATTATGAACATGGTTTCGCTCTGTTGATGTCAGCACCAGCGAGGCTAGATGAAACCACCGCTTTTATTCTCGTTAATAATGTCTGGCTTGCTTTTTCTGGGGTCAAACGTGGCATTGGCCCAGTGGAGCGCTGTCGAGAAATTTGCCCCCTACGCGATTGCCGGAAAATCGGGCGCCGAACTTTACGCCTCTATCGGCGAGAGAGGTCCAAAGCTTGGTGGCAAAGTGCGGACCATTGCGCATACCAATTTCAAACTGACATGGACCAGAAAATATGAGCGGCAGGCTGACAATGCATGCAAGCTTGTATCGGCACGGCCCAATCTCATCATCACCTATACGCTTCCCAAACCATCTGATCGCTTGCCAAATGCCGTGAAAGAAAGTTGGGATATATTCATCACTGGCGTCAAAAATCACGAACTGGTTCATGGCGAGATGATTAAAGACATGGTGCTTGCCATAGAAGCGGCGACCGTTGGCCTCACTGTTGCGGATGATCCGGATTGCCAGAAAATACGCGCCGAAATACAGCCGCGACTTTCAGCCCTTTCAATAGCTCAACGCCAGAAAAGCCGCGATTTTGACCGTGATGAAATGAGCGGGGGCGGCAATATTCAGCAGCTTATCCTCAAACTGGTCAACGGCCCCTGATCCTGCTTGGTTCCGGCAGAGCCACCCGCTGCCGGGCGGATGGCTCCTGTTTATCAATAAATGTCGAAGGGGAAGTATTTGGAAACGATTTTCTTATGCGTTCCATTGGCAACGATAGCATCAATCGCTTTGTTGAACTTTTCCCTCAATGCATCGTCACCCTTGCGAATGCCGATACCGGCTTCCGTCTCGGTGCCGGGAACATCGGCCAGCATTTTGCAACAATCCTTGCCCGCATTGTTAAGCCAATCGACGACAACGAATTTGTCGGAGATCAGCGCATCAATACGGCCATTCGTCATGTCTGCCGCAGCTTCATCCTGCGTGGGATAAAGCTTCACATTCACGCCGGCCTTTCCGTAAACATCTGTTGCGTAAATCGCCTGGGTTGTGCCAGCCTGCGCGCCAACGGTTTTATCTTTCAGGTCGGCGGCAGCAACGCCTGCCAGCGTGCTGTCATTTGGTACGACGACAGCCAGCGGTGTGGTGTAATATTTGTTGGTAAAGTCGATCTGTTTTTTACGGTCTTCGGTAATGCTCATTGATGCGATGATTGCATCATATTTTTTAGCCATCAGCCCTGGAATAATGCCATCCCAATCCTGCGCAATGATCGTGCATTTGGCTTTCATCTCTTCACAAAGGGCATTGGCCATATCGACGTCGAGTCCTGCCAATGTACCATCGGGGTTCAACGTGTTGAACGGTGGATAGGCGCCCTCGGTCGCAATCCGGATGACGGGGGCCTCTTGAGCGCTCGCCGTCGCTGTGAATGCTACGATAATAGCAGCGCTAAGTAAAAACAGTTTCTTCATGTTCCCTCCTCTGATTTGGCGGAGTTTTCGCCCCGCGAGATCAGAGTAATGCAATCGCAAATATTACAAAGCGCTTTCTCCAAGTAAAACCGAAATTCAAACCGGCACTTTGATCCTTGTGATTAAACGCAGGGGCATATAAATCCATAACTTGCATATACCAGCCGATAATTTGAAAGCTGTCCGCACATATGGGTTTTGCCAGTGGAGTGAATTTGACATTTGCCAAGCGCAAACTAACCTTCGCTAGAGTGTGATCGAAATGGAATGCGAATATTAGAATCAACAAGACCACGAGTGTGATCGCTTATCTTTCAGCCATGTTCAAGAATGCTGGAAAAGACGGGAAGGGCCTTAAGATTGGCTTGCCGTTTTCAATCGTCCTGCATCTCTTGATCGCCTTGGTCTTATGGGGCGGGTTTTCGTTTGAAACGATGCCAGCGCCGCAGGAAGCGATTGATGTCAAGCTCGTTCCGCCGCCAGCCCCTTCACCTAAACCTGAAATAAATTCTCAGCCCAAGCGAGCGCCAGCACCCGCGCCTCCACCACCACCTGCGGGAGGTAGCCCCGCATTTGCTGCGGCTACGGCAAAAACCGAGCAGAAAAATCCGGAAAAGGAATTACCTCCCGTTCCCGCTCCAGAGACATCGAAGCCGAATGAAGCCGATGAAAAGCCCAGTGCTGAACCTGCCGCGGAAGCTGAAAAATCCAAAGAACAGGAAAAATCACCGGACGGTATGAAACCCGCATCCGAAGAAAAGCCACAGCCAGAGGCGAAGAAGGAGCAAGCGGCTGAACCTGTAAAACCCAAGACAAATGAGAAAGCCAGTACTCTCACCCCGGCCAAGGAGCTTTTTTCGCAAGAATCGCTCTCCAGTTTTCGGGTCAGGCAGTCAGCGCGTAAAATGTCTGCCAGAGATCGGATTAAGCAGCTTTGTACAATCGAAGCTTTGGAACAGGTGCGACGGCAAAGACCGGGCTCTTTCCCTGATCTGCTTGTTCCCTTCGGCCATTCGGGCGGACGGATTTCGGACTATGCGTTAAATGCGAGCGGTGGAGCTTTTCGCAGCAGGGGGGATTGGTACAACATCAATTTCAAGTGCACAGTTGACAATAGCAGGAGCAAGGTTGTCTCGTTCAGCTTTGCCGTGGGAGATCGTGTTCCCAGAGGTGAATGGAGCAGTCGCGGTCTGTTAATAGATTAGAGTAAAGCATAGGGAGATGCGGGGGGATGGCAAACAGAAACACCAATCCAAAGGTCGATGCATTCTTAAGCAGGGCCGAAAGTTGGAAAGCGGAATTCGAGGCGCTGAGGTCCATTGCATTGGAATGCGACGTAACTGAAGATTTGAAATGGGGCGTTCCCTGCTACACATTTGAAAACAGCAATGTGGTTCTTATTCATGGGTTCAAGGCCTATTGCGCGATGCTTTTCGTTCAGGGCGCATTGCTGAAGGACAGCAAAGGCATTCTGATCCAGCAAACGGAGAATTCGCAGTCGGCGCGCCAGATCCGCTTTACCAGTCTGGCGGAAATAACCGGCATGAAACCCGTTATTAAGGACTATATTCAGGAAGCCATCGCGGTGCAGAAGGCCGGTTTGAAGGTTAACTTCAAGACGACCAAGGAGTTTTCCATTCCTGAGGAATTCCAGGTCAAACTCGATACAGTGCCGAACGTGAAAACTGCCTTTGAAGCGCTGACACCGGGACGGCAGCGTGCCTATCTTTTGCATTTCTCATCGGCAAAACAATCGGCGACCCGCAAGGCGAGGATTGAAAAATCAATGCCGAAGATTCTCGAAGGAAAAGGTCTGGACGATTAGAGCAGAATCCGTACCTCTCTATTCGAGAGAGAACACCCGAATTTGAGCCATGGAGCTTTGCGAAAACTTGCCTCATCGCATAGCTCCAATTGCACAGCTTTGCAGAAAATCGCGTACTGACACGGAAATCTGTGCTGTATGCACTTACGTAAATGGGAAGCTAGAACTCACAACTAATTGTAATTGATTACTTTATGAGATAGTTTATGAAACGCTATACTAAAACTTGTCATACAAGAAGGCGGATTTATTCCGTAAATTATTTGCCTTCCAAAACTGGTCCATGGACGGATAAAGAAATTTCCATTGTACGCAAGTTCTACCCGAACTATGCGCGGCTTGCCGAATTGCTTCCAGCGCGCAGCCCGGCGGCAATTCGGGGCCAATGTCGCAGGCTTGATCTTTCACCCAGCAAGCATAATTGGACCATGCAGGAAATTGTTCGCTTATCGGACCTTTTTCCAAGATCGTCATGGATGGAGCTTCGCCGCGAGTTCCCGTTTGCAACGGAAAAAATGTTGCAAAGCATGGCAAATAAACATGGCATTCGTCGCCGTGGCCAAAGACAGCCTGTAAGCGGTCAGTCCTAGCCAAGCACATCACTATTGGTTGATGGATGGTTTGAGTAGACAGCCGGAGAAAAGCGCCTATCCTGCGCTTATCGTAACGCGATCCTTTCTTATATCCTCGATGGGTCCTGACCCTAATCAGCCGAGCATAAATCCATGACAAAAGGTTCTGATCTTCTTGTTGCAGCGCTTGAGAATGAAGGCGTTGATCGTATCTTTGGCATTCCGGGCGAAGAAAATCTCGATGTCGTTGAGTCAATTCGAAAATCTTCGATCCAGCTGGTTTTAACCCGGCACGAGCAGGCGGCGGCCTTCATGGCGGCGACCTATGGGCGGCTGACCGGCAAACCCGGCGTCTGCCTGACCACGCTTGGGCCCGGTGCCTTGAACCTTTCAACCGGTGCCGCCTATGCCCTTTTGGGCGCCATGCCCATGATCATGATTACCGGCCAGAAGGGAATATTATCTTCCCGGCAGGCCCGGTTTCAGGTGGTCGATGTGGTCGCCTCGATGAAGCCTTTAACCAAGCTGTCACGGCAGATCGTTTCACCGCAGATGATACCGACCACCGTGCGCGAAGCTTTCAGGATTGCTCAGGAGGAACGGCCGGGGCCGGTGCATCTTGAACTTCCAGAAGATATTGCAGCCGAAGAATGCCAACCGGTTGCGTTAATTGCGCCGCACCCGGTGGAGCTTCCGACCGCTAGTGATGTTGCGCTTGATCGCGCTGCCTCGCTCATCATGGCGGCGAAGCGCCCCTTATTGATGTTTGGCGCTGCCGCATCGCGCCCGCGCTCCACCTCTGACATCGCGCAATTTGTGCTTCGCACCCAAATTCCGTTTTTCACGACACAAATGGGCAAGGGCACTGTTCCAGGTGGTACTGAATTATATATGGGAACGGCGGCGCTTTCCGAGCGGGATTATGTACATGAGGCCATTGAACAGGCCGACCTGATCGTCACCATCGGTCATGATACGATTGAAAAGCCTCCGTTCATTATGGGTGAGAAAGGTCCGAATGTCGTGCAAGTCGGCTATCTGCCCGCGACAGTCGAGCAGGTTTATTTCCCTCAATCAGAAGTTATTGGCGATATTGGTCCTTCCCTTAAGGCGCTGGCAGGCCGCGTTGAAGGAAAGCTGCCCAATGCTCAAACATTGCTTCATCTGAGGGAGGGAATTCTCAAAAGGATTTCCGCACGCGCTACTGAGGACCGGTTCACGCCGCAGCGTCTGGTGCATGATATTCGTGAAGCCATGCCACATGATGGCATCGTTGCGCTTGATAATGGCATGTACAAAATCTGGTTTGCACGCAATTACCGCACCAGAATGGCCAATACGCTGCTTCTCGACAATGCCTTGGCAACAATGGGCGCCGGGCTTCCCTCGGCCATGACAGCGGCGATGCTCCATCCTGAGCGCCGTATCATGGCTGTTTGCGGTGATGGCGGTTTCATGATGAACAGTCAGGAACTTGAAACAGCTGTCCGCATGAAACTCAATCTCGTGGTTCTTGTTATCGAGGATGGCGCCTATGGCATGATACGTTGGAAGCAGGCTGTGGACGAATTTCCTGATTTCGGAATGACGTTTGGCAATCCCGATTTTGTTAAATATGCGCAATCCTATGGTGCCAAGGGAACACGGGTAACGGAAATCGGCCAGTTCAAACAGGTAATCGCCACAGCCTTTGCCGATGGCGGTGTCCATCTCATCAATGTTCCGATTGACTATTCGGAAAATGAGCGTGTTCTCGTCAAAGAGCTGCGTGAGCGGCTTCCTGCAATATTGGAGCCGTGAAATAGCGTTTGTTTCCAATAGCTAGAGCAGATTCGACTTATTCCGGGTCATATCCAGCGGCCTCGAAGTAGTGCTGGCA
>UCNP01000024.1 GCA_900473335.1 Hyphomicrobiales bacterium
ATCGGCCTCGCTGAACCCCTCGACCTTGGCCGCGAATTCTCTCCGGCAGAACGATTCTATTTAAGCAAGAAAGGCTCTAGCGACCCGTATGGATGTAGGCGCGGGGTGGCGTTCCAAGCATCCGCTTGAACATCGTCGTGAATGCCGGGACGCTGTCATAGCCCAGATCAAGCGCAACACTCGTCACCTGTTCACCCGCTGTCAGTCGTGGCAAGGCGGCAAGCAGACATGCCTGTTGACGCCAGGTGGAAAGGCTCAAACCCGTTTCCCGCTTGAATATGCGGGTAAATGTGCGCCTGCTCATACTAAGTTCGTCGGCCCAATGATCGATATTCGTATGCGGCGAGGGGCTTTTGAGAAAATCGTGGCAAAGCGCCGCCAGGCGCCGATCCGCCGGAAAGGGCAGGCCCAGAGGGCGTTCCGGCAGATTGGGAATTTCATGTAAAAGCAAGCCCATCACGAATGCGGCGCGCGTATTGGCAGCAGAATTCGCAGGCAGATTGACAGCCTCGCGGATCAGACTATCCATCAGCGGCGTCAGCCCCATTACATGAAGGTGGTTCTTCAAACCCTCGACAGCCTCTGGCCACACATAAACCGAGTGCATAGCCACATCACCGAACATATCGACAGCATGCTCGATTCCAGCGGGTAACCACAGGGCGTGGTGCGGCGGCACCATCCAGCGTCCGAACTTTGTCGTGACCATTGCAACGCCCGTTACCGCGTGCAGAAGTTGCGATTGATCATGATAATGAGGGGCAATGTGTTGCTTGGCCGGATAGAATTTTATTCGGGCGAAAACACCACCATTTGCCTGTTCTATTTGCGCTAGCACGGCCTGAGGGAGATTGTTCACCTCATGCATTGCCCGATTGGGGATTGATAAAGTCGCACTACCCATAATATTGGCCCACTTGCGAAAGAACTAGACCAAACCACGAAAGATGCAACACAGCAACTTCTATATGCAGTATTCCCAGAATTAAGTTTGCATTATAGGACCATTCCAATGAGTGAAACTATCTTACCCGCGCAACGTTTTTCCGCGGAAAAAACTGTTTTTGCGATTATTTTCGCCGTCAGTTTTTGCCATCTGCTCAATGACATGATGCAGTCACTTGTGGCGGCCATCTATCCCATGCTGAAAGAAAATTATGGTCTGAATTTCAAACAGATCGGTATTTTGACATTGACTTTTCAGGGCACGGCCTCCCTGCTGCAACCTCTCGTGGGCACCTACACCGACAAGCGCCCCATGCCCTATTCATTGCCGGTTGGCATGGCTTTTTCGTTGGCAGGTCTCGCCACGCTTTCCATGGCGTCCCATTATTCAATGTTGCTTGTCGGGGCTGCCCTTATTGGCATAGGCTCCTCCATATTCCACCCGGAATCCTCGCGCGTTGCCCGGCTTGCGTCGGGCGGACGGCACGGTCTTGCCCAGTCGCTTTTTCAGGTTGGCGGAAATTTCGGCACAGCCCTTGGTCCCTTGCTGGCGGGCTTTATCGTTTTGCCCTATGGTCAAAGGAGCATCATCTGGTTCTCTGCCGCTGCGCTGCTTGGCATGATGATTCTTTATCGTGTGGGGAGCTGGTATCAGGACTACCGGGTTAACAACGCCAAGAAGATGCAGCCAAAAAAGATTGTGAACCTCACGCGCGGCAAGATCATGATGTCGCTGTTCATATTGACCCTGCTGGTCTTCACCAAGAATATTTATATGGTCAGCATTTCCAGCTATTATACTTTCTACGTCATTCACAAGTTCCAGATTACGGTGCAGCAGTCTCAAATGATGCTGTTCCTGTTCCTTGGAGCAGCCGCTGCCGGTACGATCCTTGGCGGACCTATCGGCGACAAGATTGGCACGAAGGCTGTGATCTGGTTCTCTATTTTGGGTGTGCTGCCATTCACGCTCATGATGCCCTATGCAAACCTGTTCTGGACCGGCGTGCTGACCGTCATCATCGGCTTTGTTCTGTCCTCCGCCTTTTCCGCAATCGTCGTCTTTGCGCAGGAACTGGTTCCAGGTCGTGTTGGAATGGTGGCCGGTATCTTCTTCGGCTTTGCCTTTGGCATGGCGGGACTTGCGGCGGCTGTTCTCGGCTTCGTGGCCGATAATAAGGGCATCGATTTTGTCTATCAGATTTGTGCCTATCTGCCCTTCCTCGGCTTGCTCACCATCTTCCTGCCCAGCATGCGGGAAGTCCGGGGCGAGCTAGCGAAAGCTTAGGGTTCGAACCTGATCGTCCTCAGGAAAAGGGAAGCCTTCGCGGGCTTCCCTCACCAAAATGTGGCACACCAAGTAGATACAGCCGCCAAACTCCCTATAGCATGGGGGCTTGGAGACAGTTAATAGCCCAGACAACGACCTAAGCCTTCGTGTTACGATAGTTTACCTCCCAAGATTTCGCCGGAAAAATGCAACGACTTCGACATTGAACGTCCTGTGGAAGGCCGCGCGGTCGAAGCCCGGAGCATCAATGCACACTTCTGAAGACAGTCGGGTTTTAGGGCACATCGTCAGAAATGACATATGGACGGCTTTGGAGACGATACGAACGTCAGGTTTTTCCGGCAATACACGCACAAGTGCCGCAATATCTTCTGGCTCCGCGCCGTGTCCCCCTCCGAGTTCCGATCCCCATAGCTGAAGCGGAATGGTCACGTCCTCCACGCTGTCTACCGTCTGAAAGACGACACTGAGAGGATCTGCGACCACCATCGCCCTGATGCGGGGATCATGCATTAGTGTCTGGGGCAGCGGTGATTCTTGTGGAGGGCGGGATTGCTTGGCCTGCGGACAACCGACTGCTTTCGGGTTAGAGCAACGTGGCCCCAACTTGCTGAAATCCGGTTTGGCCCCAACAAGAACAAGCCCTGTATAGCCTCCCTGGGAAAAGCCATAGAAGCCAATCCGTTGCGAGTCGATTTTGGCCGAATCCGGGAAGTTATTGAGCATAAAATCAAGAGTTCGTTTGATATCGACAGGCCGCCCGATCAGCGCCCCCAAACCATTGGCGCGGCTCATGTCGGCATGGTTTGCGTGCGGATGATTGATGGCGACCACGACAAAGCCGGAATCAGCCAAGGCTTCGGCCGTGTCATGATGACCAAGATACCAGCCGCCATAGCCGTGCGAGATGATTACGAGGGGTAACCTTTCTCCAGCAATCGGGCAATTCGGAACAGCTTGAACCGTGAGCGCCCTGATCTGCACAGCCTCAGGCGCTTTGCTGCAAGGCGACCATACCGCCACATCGATTGCCGGACCATTCCGCCCGCTGGGAATGTGAAGATATTTCAAGCCTGCCGCCTGTGCAGACGATAGTGCGAGACAAAAAGCGGCCGCAAGGGTTACGCATATGTGTGTCATGGTGACTACTCCAACCTGAGAGAAATATCTGTCAGCACGGCCTTTTGCCGCGACTGAAAACGGGAAATCAGCAAAACTCATTTACTACCTTGCAATAACAGGTAGTGTGTTATACATAGTATGTAAATACTGGAAATGACATGGCTGATTCGATCCAAATTCAACTGAGAAAAGGGGCGCTCGATCTATGCGTCCTGGCCGTGCTGTCGCGCGGCGAGAGCTACGGCTACGAGATAGCCAGCACGCTTGTTGCGGCTGTGGGCATGGGCGAAGGCACGATCTATCCCCTGATGCGCCGCATGCAGAATGATGGGCTTGTGACCACCCGCCTTGTTGAATCCAGCAGCGGACCGTCCCGCAAATATTATCGGCTCACACCGCTTGGCCAGAGTGTTTTCGAGGCCAATCGCAGCGACTGGCGCTCCTTTTCAGCCGCCGTCGATAAACTTCTTGAGGATCAATCATGACCAAGGATGCCTTTTTGAATACACTGCGGCGCGGGCTTGGTGGCCTTCCAGACGAAGATATCGAAGAAATCATGTCCGACTATTCAGCCCATTTTGCCGAATCCGAGAGTCGGGGACGCAGCGAGGGCGAGGTGGTCTCGGCACTCGGCGATCCTGCCAGGATCGTGCGGGAACTGCGGGCAGATATTGGACTGAGGCGTTTCGAAACGAATTGGAGCCTCTCGAATCTTATCGCTGCAACCATGGCGCTGGCCGGGCTGGCTATCGTCGATCTCATGCTCCTGCTGCCGATCTTGATAGTAACAATTCTACTGGTAGTGGGGTTTGCAGGTGGTCTGGCAGCAATTGGAGTAGCCGGATTAAATATCATTGGCACGGCTTTGCTCTTTAATTCAGGTGACTCGCTTACGTCTCTATTGGTCCGTTTATGCATCGGCGCTGGACTGGTGAGTGGCTTCTTCGGCGGTGGTGCTTTGCTTCTATTGGGGCTGGGGGCCTGTATCCGCGTGCTTGGCCAGTATGCGCGATTGCATTTCCGTCTGGTCCGGCCGGATCGGCTTGGCAATTGAAAATTTCAACAAAATTTATCGAAAGGACGGGACATGACCCGCACACTAGCATCCATCGCGATAGGAGGTCTGATCAGTGCTGCCGCCTTTCTGACGCTCGGAACTGTTCTTTCCGGGTCCGGCTGGGCCAGTGCAGCATATTTGTGGAACGGAGGATCGGCTTGCGAGCCCGCGAGTGGCACGCAGCAGCAAATAAATCTGCCTTTTATTGCTGGTGACAGGCTGGTGATCGACTTGCCCGGCTCAGTCCACTATCAACCGGGGGATAAGGCAGAGGCTATCGTCAGCGGTGATCCAGCACTGCTCAGCCACTTGCACATTGAATCCGGCCAACTTGGTCTGAATTGCGAGCCTGGTTGGTCTGCATCGCGCCTTGATGTCAAATTGTCGGGGCCGGCCATAACCAGATGGGATTTGCTCGGCAATAGCAACCTGACGCTGTCGCAGATCAACCAGCCGGAGCTTCGGGTGAACATCAAGGGTAGCGGCAATTCCTCCGCGACCGGAATTGCAGACACAGTCAATCTCAGCATTTCCGGTTCTGGCGACGCCCGGTTCGAAGGTCTGACTGCACAGTCGGTAACGGTGAAAATCCGTGGAAGCGGCGATGCAAAGGTAACCGCAAAGGCAAATGCAGACGTTTCGATTTCCGGGAGCGGTAATGTTGAGTTGTCGGGGCAACCGGTGATAAGGCGTGAAGAGATCAAGGGTAGTGGCCGCATCCTTAATGTACCGTGAACAAGGACGTCATTGGGCTCTGTGGGCCAACGCCCGTAAATGGCGTATTCTAGCCGAGCTGCCGCCGAAGTCGGAGTTTCTGCCACAGATATTTGCGATTAAAACTGTTTCGCACTTCTGTTAAGCGCAGCCTCAACAAGGGGAAGCCTTTGCGGGCTTCCCCTTTTTTGTTTTTGGCTCCTGACGCCATTTGTCAGTATGGTGGTTTGAAATTCCGGTATTATCACCATATAAGAAACGTCGTTTCCAAGATGCCCCACATCAGGCGATCTGATCCATGCCTTTCTGTTCAGACCGCATAAAGTTTCCTTCCGGATACAAATCATGTCATCAGCAATCTCTGTTTCCAGCCTCAACAAGACCTATGAATACGGGTTTCAGGCGCTGAAGAATATCAATCTCGAAATCCGTCACGGCGAGATATTCGCGCTGCTCGGGCCAAATGGCGCGGGCAAGACGACGCTGATCAGCATCATCTGCGGCATCGTCAATCCAACATCGGGCACAATTCTCGCCGATGGTCACGATATCATCAAGGAATATAGAGCCTCCCGGACCAAGATCGGCCTTGTGCCGCAGGAATTAACGACCGATTCCTTTGAGACGGTCTGGGCAACAGTCAGCTTCAGCCGGGGTCTTTTCGGCAAGCCTGCCAACCCCGCCCATATAGAAAAGATTTTGAAAGAATTGTCGCTTTGGGAGAAGAAAGACTCCAAGATCATGACCCTTTCCGGCGGCATGAAACGCCGCGTCATGATTGCCAAGGCTTTGTCACATGAGCCGGAAATCCTGTTTCTGGACGAGCCGACAGCTGGCGTCGATGTCGAGCTGCGCCGCGATATGTGGAATGTCGTGCGGGCATTGCGGGAGTCCGGTGTCACCATCATCCTGACAACGCATTACATTGAAGAAGCGCAGCAGATGGCCGACCGTATCGGCGTCATCAATCATGGCGAAATCATCCTGATTGAAGAGAAAGACGAGCTGATGCGGTCTTTGGGCAAGAAGCAGCTTCGGCTCCAACTGTCCGAGAAGCGCCAGGATATTCCGGAAGCGCTGGAAAATATGGACTGGAACTGTCGCAGGATGGGGGCGAACTGGTCTATACCTATGACACGCAGAAAGAGAGGACCGGCATTACTTCCTTGCTCAAGGACCTCGACAAGGCATCTGTCCGCTTCAATGACATTCAGACAAAAGAAAGCTCGCTTGAGGAAATCTTCGTGAGCCTGGTGAGGGAACGCAAATGAACCTCTACGCGGTCAAGGCAATCTATCTGTTCGAAATGCACCGTACATGGCGCACGATCATGCAGAGCGTTATTTCGCCTGTCGTGTCGACCAGCCTGTACTTCGTCGTTTTTGGCTCGGCGATTGGCGGACGTATTCCCGAAATCAGCGGTGTCAGCTATGGCGCATTCATCGTGCCGGGGCTGATCATGCTGTCGCTGCTGACCCAGAGCATTTCCAATGCTTCCTTCGGCATTTATTTCCCGAAATTTGTCGGCACGATCTACGAGCTTTTATCGGCACCCGTCTCCTATGTGGAGATTGTCATTGCCTATGTCGGGGCTGCCGCCACGAAATCCATCATCCTTGGGCTGATCATTCTTTGCACAGCGGCGCTCTTCGTTCCCTTGCGCATCGAGCATCCCTTCATCATGCTGCTGTTCCTCGTCCTGACGGCGGTCACTTTCAGCATGTTTGGTTTCATCATCGGCATATGGGCGGATGGCTTTGAAAAGCTGCAACTCGTGCCGCTCATGATTGTCACGCCGCTAACCTTCCTCGGCGGCAGCTTCTATTCCATCGATATGCTCCCGCCCTTCTGGCAGACGGTGACTTTGTTCAATCCGGTTGTCTATCTGATCAGTGGTTTCCGCTGGAGCTTTTACGGCCTGTCGGATGTTCATATCGGTACCAGCCTTGCCATGACGGCCGTATTCCTTGTGGCCTGCATGCTGATCCTGCGCTGGATTTTCAAGACAGGCTATCGCCTGAAGAGTTGAGACCAAGACGTTTGCATGGATGTAATGCGCAATTCTCAATTTATCAAACGGTCTGGCCTGTCTAGAGCTTTTCTTGTTTA
>UCNP01000054.1 GCA_900473335.1 Hyphomicrobiales bacterium
TTCAAACCAGTCGAATGCCAGCACTACTTCGAGGCCGCGGGATATGACCCGGAATAAGTCGAATCTGCTCTAGTCACGCGATTTTCCGTGAGACTCCTACTTATCTTCTGAAAATCTAATGTTCGGTAATCCATCTACTTTTACCCATATCCCTGCTTGAAAGGTGTATGCAGTAGCTCACCACCGCGGACATCAATTTGCCATCCAAATTGGCCACGATATATTGGATATAGTATTCGGGATATAATTTATCTTATCAACTAAAATTTTAGGCATGTTTTGCTTGACCAGGGAGTCGTTGAATGAGTTTGGAAATTGCGCTTGTTTATGGAGGAAGAAGTGCCGAACATGACGTGTCTGTTCGGTCAGCGAACACGGTTTACCCTGCTCTGATGCGATTAGGGCATGTCGTTCACTGTATTCACATTGATCGCTTGGGCATCTGGCGATACCAGGCTGACGGCGCACTTAAAGGTGCTATCGACGAGAAAGCCCCCGTAGTCTCACTACAACTTGGTCGTCGCATCCTGTCATTTCTTTCGGAGGAATCGCAAAAAGAAGTTGAAATCGATGTTATTTACCCCGCTCTCCATGGCCCTTGGGGTGAAGATGGAACCCTCCAAGGGCTTGCAGCCATGTCAAACCTTCCTTGTGTAGGCTCCTCCACGTTAGGTTCGGCGGTAGCAATGGATAAGGATGTTACGAAGAAGCTTTTACAGTATCACCAGATTGCTGTCGCGCCTTGGATGACGAGCTCGTGTACCACCATGCCGGCATGGCTGGATGTAGTCTCCAAGTTGGGTGACGCAATATTCGTTAAACCGGCCTCCCTGGGATCGTCGGTAGGTGTATGTCGAGTTACTAATGAAGAACAGTTTCGACATTCCATCCTGGATGCCGCAAAGTTCTGTAATAAAATAGTGATAGAGACTGAGATTCGCGGCAGAGAGATCGAGTGCGGCATACTCCAGACGGCCGAAGGATTGGTGGCCTCGGATCTTGGCGAAATAACACCGCTTGGAAACCACCAATTCTATGATTACGACGCGAAATATGATGATCAGAAAGGCGCGCAGCTTGTAGTTCCAGCAGACGTGTCAATTGATGTGAAACGTCGCATTCAGGAAATCGCTAAGTGTGCATTTCATTGCCTAGGCCTGAAGACGCTGGCGAGAATAGATTTCTTTCTCACCCAAGACGGGGAGATCATTCTAAATGAAGTAAATACACTGCCGGGTTTCACCAGCATAAGTATGTACCCCAAAATGTTCGCGAGTTCTGGCTACTCTTTGGACAAGTTGGTGGAGGCTATATTGAGGGACACGATGGCTGATTGAGACAGCCATGTTACGAACTAAGTTGGTTGAGATGACGTTTGTCTTCTCGCAAGAAAAGCGACAACCTCGTCTCTACCACCAACCAAGTGTTTTTCAAGAGCACGTACAGCGGCATGTTGGTTGCCAGCCAGGCAAGCTTCGAGAATAATCCGATGATCCTTCTGGGACTTATTGTGATAATCAAGATTGACCAAAAGTAACCGTAAATAGCGATCCACTGAATCGTGAAGCGATTTGATTAGAGCTTGCAATCGGGGACGGTTCGCCTCGCGATAGAGATGACCATGGAATTTCTGGTTTAGTTCACTTAGACGGTCGGCGTCGCTCGTGGCATCCATCGCATCCAGAATATCAGATAACTCTTCCAATCCTGCTTTGGTCAAGCTTGGGAATGCTATCTTTAGAGCGGCGCATTCTGCCATTACGCGCATGTCAAATATCTCGACTATATCGTCCACTGCCATTGTTGCAACAACGGCTCCTTTGTGGGGTTCCTGGTCGACTAGTCCTTCGGCTTCCAGTTGACGTAGAGCGTCGCGGATTGGCATCCGGCTAAGGTCGAATTTTTCTGCCAACTCGTCTTGGCGCAAAGGAGTTCCCTCCGCCAGCGAACCACTAAGAATGCCTTGCCGCAAGGTTTCAACGACGAACGAGGCCGCAGTTTTGTAGCGATGTTTCTCGACAACTACAAAACTATCAATCGGACTTTTCACTTGCTATCTCCGTGTCGAATGTGCACCTAATCATAAACAGAAGGTACGAGGTAACATATTTAGATATTGCCCTCCAGATTGACTGGATGTTGGTGTTACCGAAAATCTTCAGGAGCCGCATGTGGTCAAACCCAATATAGGTACCGAAAGTTCCGCGACCCGATTGAGGTCTGGCAACGCGAAGTTTTACGAATTTTCGCTTCTGAGCTCCCTTATACGTTCCGGTGGAAAATATCGGTAGAAGGCGGTCCGTCCGATCTGAAGTTGATCAATGATGTCGCCGATGAACGGGTAGTTCTCAGCGTCTTTGAGCATCGCTTCGGCATTTTTGATTTTCTTGTCATCCAGAACACGCGGTCTACCGCCCCTGCGACCGCGTTTGTTGGCTGCGGCGAGTCCAGCCCTGGTATTTTCGACAATGAGTTCCCGCTGGAACTCGTCAAAAGCTGCTGTCATGTGAAAGAAGAGCCGGCCTTCAGGTGTTCCAGTGTCTATGTTCTGCGTGAGCACCTTTAGAGTAATGCCCCGGTTTTCCATGTCTTGGGCTGTCTGAATGATCTGCTTGAGCGAGCGGGCAAGTCGCGAAAGCTTCCAGACAACGAGTGTATCTCCCCGCCTGAGATAATTGAGCGCGGCTTTGAGCTGAGGCCTGTCCTGTTTTGAACCTGATGCTTTTTCGACATAGAGCTTTTCACACCCAGCTTGCGTCAATGCATCTGTTTGCAGGGCATTGTTCTGGTCAACAGTTGAGACGCGCGCGTATCCGACAAACATGTCTTCCCAATGGTGTTCCTTAAACGGTATTCTTGAATAATATCAGGATATCTGTATGAGAACAAGGAAAGTGAACGGATTTTCGGTTATTTGGCCGGTCTGAATTCAATTGCAACTGAATATTCCAGAAACCTTCGTTTTAAGAACACCCTCACATATATTACGGAACACCAAACCATGCCGCGAATGCGTATTGTGAATGCGTCGGAACAAGCCCAGCTTGAAACGCCGCCGATTTTCAGCAGCGCTGAGCGGAAACAGTATTTGAATCTCCCAAAATCGCTGATGGAAATGGCTGAGAGCTTGCACAGTTCTTCAGCCAGGATTGGCTTTCTATTGATGTGTGGATATTTCCGCGCCGGCAAGCGCTTCTTTATGCCAGCAGATTTCCGCATCCGAGATATAGAATATGCTGCGGTTCAACTCGGCTTGGCTGTAGACGCCTTCTCTGCGGGTGATTATGCCAAGGCCACACGGTTTCGCCATCAGCAGATCATCCTCAATTTCTTTGGATTTCGCGCTTTCGATCAAGAGGCGGAAACACTGCTCGAAACCGAAATCACCATGATGGTGCGCGCCCATCTCAAACCACGGTTGATTTTCGGGCGCTGTCTGGACGTTCTTGTTCAAAACAAGGTGCAGATACCGGGGACGCGACGGTTGACCGATATCATCCGCTCGCAGATCAATCTGCGCAAGCGCCAGCTGGCCAAGCTAGTTGAAACGCATTTGGCACCCTCCACCCGGGAGAAACTGGATGAATTGTTTACGACAGGCGAGAGCGAGAGCCGATATCGACTGACGCTGCTCAAGAAGCAATCGCAATCGACAAAGCCGACCAAAATCAGAGAAAGCGTTGCTGATTTCCAGACGATCTGCGCCCTTTACCACGAGATTGCACCTGTGTTGGAGATGCTTGATCTGGGTCTCGATGGCGTGCGCTATTATGCCGGCAGCGTCCTCAGGTCCGAGATTTTCCAGATAAGACGGCGGTCTGACGCGGATCGTCACATCCATACCCTTGCATTCATCGCCCATCAACATCACCGCCTGCAGGATAATCTGGTCGATGTTTTGCTGAGTGTCGTTCAAACATCCCAAAATACCGCGCAGCGTGCCCACAAGGACAAAGTCTATGAGGAGCGCCAGACCCAAAGCGAAGAACTTGACAATCTTCTGACCGCAATCGAGACAAAAGTCGTTGGCCCTTTGAGCAGAATTCGCAATCTGGCTGATGATGCAATGCTGTCCGACGCGCAGAAAATTGAGCGGATCAAACAGGTACTGGCACAGGGCAAGGAAGGTGAATTCAGCGGTCTCAAGGCCAAGGTTAAATCCGGCGGCAATGATGACGATTTTTTCAACACCCTGGAAAGCCAGTCGCTGTATATGCAAAGCAGGCTCAGCCCAGTTTTGAAAGCAGTTTCACTCCGCGGCAACGCCAACACATCTGCCCTTATGGCCGCTATCGAGCATTTCCGGGCAAAGGATGGGGTGATCAGCAAAAATGCACCACTCGGTTTCCTGAATCCGTCGGAACGCAAGGCGGTAAAGGGCGAAACTGCCACAGGATGGCGCACGTCGCTGTACAAATCGTTGCTTTTTGTGGCGGTCGCCAGCGCTATAAAAGCGGGCAACCTGAACATGACCGGCTCTTATAAATGGCGCCCTCTGGATGACTATCTGATCGATAGGGAACGCTGGAACAGGGATAAGACAGCATTGCTGGAGCGGGCTAACCTTCTTGAATTCGCCGATCCGGAACCGGTGCTCAGAGAGCTCGAGGTCGCGCTGCACAGGCAATATGAAATCACCAATACCAATGCCAGGGAAGGCAGAAATTTGCATCTGAAGATCATGGCCAATGGCAAGTTCCGCGTTGCAACACCTGCTCTCGATCCGCTGGACAGCGATCATTTACAAAGCAACTTCCCTAACCGACATGTCGTGCCACTGCCCGAAATCCTTGCCACCGTCAATCAGCATTGCGTCATGATTGATGCGTTTCAGCACTGGCATCAAGGCTCAAGCCGGACCATTCAACCCGCGGTATTGTTTGCAGGGATCATGGGGCTTGGATGCGGCATCGGCATTCAGAAAATGGCGCGGATTTCCTCTTCAATCACCGAGCGCGAACTGGAACATGCCGTCAATTGGCGCTTCTCGATCGAAAATATCATTGCAGCCAATGACAAAGTGGTCGAAGCCATGGACCAGATGGCGCTGCCCAACATCTATCGCAAATCACCGGAAAGGCTTCATACCGCCAGTGATGGTCAGAAATTCGAGGTGCGCGCTGAATCCCTCAATGCCAATTATTCCTACAAATATTTCGGCAATGGACAGGGCGTGAGCGCCTATACCTTCATCGATGAGCGCAATCTGCTCTGGCACTCGCTCGTGTTCAGTGCCTCGGAGCGGGAAAGCGCCTATGTAATCGACGGGCTCATGCACAATGATGTCATCCAGTCGGATATCCATTCCACCGATACCCACGGCTATAGCGAAGCCATATTTGCTACAACCTATCCATTGGGCGTTTCCTTTGCCCCACGCATCAAAAACCTCAAGAAGCAGAAGCTCTATCAGTTTCGTGCCGGCAAGAAAGAAGGCAGACCAGACTGGGTCATCAAGCCGAATAATTATGTCGATGAAGCCACCATTCGGGCAAATTGGGATGAATTCCTGCGGTTGCTTGTCACCATAAAACTCAAGGAAAGCACCGCGTCAGATATCTTCCGCCGCCTCAATTCCTATTCGCGCCAGCACAGCCTGTACAAAGCCATGAAAGCCTTTGGTCAAATCATCAAATCAATCTTCATCCTGCGCTATATCGATGATCTGGAATTGCGGCAGGCCATCGAGAAGGTACTCAACAAGGTTGAACTGGCCAACAAGTTTACCCGCGCCGTCGCTGTCGGCAATCCAAGGGAATTCGCCCAAGCCGAAAAAGAAGAGCAGGAGATCGCTGAATCCTGCAATCGGCTCATCAAGAACTCAATCATCTGCTGGAATTATCTTTATCTTGCCCACAAACTCAATCAAACTGAAGATCCGGAAACCCGGCAACGGCTACTCGAAGCAATTGCAGCCCATTCGCCGCAATCCTGGGGCCACGTCAATATGCTCGGTGAATACGACTTCTCCGACGAGAAGCTCCAAGATTCACTCGGGATTCTTCTCCCAAAATAAACCGGTCAAACCCCTTCTCGGTTTGGGAAATTGAAATCGCTAAACTTTCCATGCTTTCAAAGCTGTAGCGAAAAGCGCGTGGAACTTTCGGTACCTATGTTGGGTTGCACCCATCAACGCGCCAACTCGTT
>UCNP01000025.1 GCA_900473335.1 Hyphomicrobiales bacterium
AATCATCACTACGGCCTAGTCTCACCAAACGCGCTACCGCTCTCCCATTGCCTCCGAAGAGATTTCCGCGAGTGGTGAGAAGAGATATTCGAGGATTCGGCGTTGACCCGTCTTTATCTCAACGGTCACTGCCATACCGGGGGTAAGGGGCATCTCTTTTCCATCTACATTGATAGTGGTCTTGTCAGGCGCTATCGTTACCGGAAACACCAGATTCTGCATGCGCTGAACATTACCAGTTGGAATGGTCGATTGTAGTTCCTTGGCAGCGGCAGCTTCCACCTGTTGCGCGTCTGGTTCAGGAATGGCATCGGTTGCAACACGTGTGACACGGGCCTCAATCAAACCGAAACGGGTAAACGGGTAGGCCTCAACCTTGATGACGGCGGGCTGCCCGGCTGCAACGAAGCCGATATCGCGATTCGGCAAATAGGCTTCGACTTCCAACGTGGCGTTGGCCGGGACGATACGCATAAGTTCCGCGCTTGCGGTTACAACCTGACCCACTGTGGTGATGGCTGACATCTGAACCGTACCGTCGATCGGGCTTGCTATTCTCATCGACATGCGGCGCTTTTCGGCCTTTATAAGTTGTTGCCCCATTTCATCGACGTGGCGGGAGGCTTCTGATTGTTTTGTGGCATTGTCGGCTATGAAACTATCCACAAGCTTTACGGCCTCGCTCAATACCACGTTGAGCGCGGCTTGCGCTGAAGCTAATTGCCCAATCTGGTTGGTCAGCGATGTCGATGCTTCCTGTTGCTGTTGTAAGGCATCCAGGACTTGAGCCCGCGAACCCGCCTCGGTTGCGATCAGGGTTGTGCGCATGGTGACGCGTTCCGTCAGAGTTGCCAGCAATTCCTTTTGGGCTTTAATGGCATTGGTCAGGCTGTCGATTTCGGCCTGCCTTTGCTTGGCGGTCGCATCAAGGTTATCGAGCGCTGAATTGAGCTGCGTCAAATCAGCATTGTAAACAGAACGCTCTCTTGCCTGTATTAGATCTGGAATACTCGATGGAAACTGGACGCGCTCTCGCAATATCTGACGGTTGCTTCGCCAAACATCAGCCCGCCACTCACTTAATGTGGCCAGGACCGCTTCCCGCCGGATCACTTCAGCCTGATACGCCTGTAGGCCAGCCCGAATACCGTTCTCTTCCGCACGGATTTCAACGTCATCAAGCTCAACCAGAATGTCACCAGCCTTGACACTCATTCCATTGGTAACGGGTACAGACTTGGTCTTGCCCATCTCCTGTGACTGTACGATTTTTACACGGCCTGTAGGCTGAAACTTACCCTGTGCAGTTGAAACAATGTCGAAGGTTCCAAACCAGGTCCAAAGCAATGCACCTGCTGTGAGAATACAGATAAAATAGAGAAACGCCGTGCGGATGGGGGAGGCGGGTGTTTCCAGAATTTCCAGGGCTGCAGGCAGGAACTCATTATCGGCACGCGGGCGTTTTGGTAACGCCTGTTGCTTGACAGGTGAAATAGGCTTGTCGCTTTGACTTGTCATCGGGCATTGGTTCCAGATTGGAGGTTCCAAAGATGCGCATAAAGCCCGTCCTTACGGGCGAGCAGGGTTTCATGCGTGCCCTCTTCGACAATGCGTCCTTCGGTCATTCCAATGATACGGTTACAATGGCGAACCGTAGCCAGCCTGTGGGCAATGATGATCACTGTACGTCCCCGTACGATCTCACGCATATTGGCAAGGATAATCCGCTCGCTTTCATAATCGAGCGCACTGGTTGCCTCATCGAGAATAAGGATGGGTGGATTGGTTGCCAATGCACGGGCGATTGCCAATCGCTGCCTTTGCCCACCGGAAAGATTGGAACCGCGCTCTTCGATCAAAGTGTCATAACCACGCGGCAGTTTTGAGATGAACTCGTCGGCGCCGGAAAGCTTCGCCATACGCATAACGGCTTCACGAGACATAGCCGGGTTGGCTAAAGCGATGTTGTCGTGAATTGTCCGGTTGAACAGCATGTTCTCTTGCAGCACCACACCAATGCTCTGTCGCAACCATGATGGGTCAGTCTGCGCAATATCCTGACCGTCGATGAAGACCTGACCATTATTTGGTATGTAAAAACGCTGGATCAGTTTTGTCAGCGTAGATTTGCCTGATCCCGATGGCCCGACAATACCGATAACCTCTCCGGGCTTGACCGTAAAACGGATATCTTTCAGCACATCCTGACCATCCGGGGAGTAGCGGAAATTAACTGCTTTAAACTCAATTGCGCCCTTTGGCGCAGGCAATGCCAATGATACTTGTGGGCGTGGTTCCTGCGGTGCATTGAGAATATCTGCGAGACGCGAAATCGAGACCTGCACCTGCTGGAAATCCTGCCAGAGCTGAGACAAGCGCAGGATCGGCTGTGCGACTTGTCCAGCAATCATGTTAAACGCCACCAGAGCGCCTACGGTCAATTCACCATTGATAACGGCCTGCGCGCCAAACAATAAAAGCGCGGCACTCGTAACCTTGCTGACATATTGAATTGCATTTTGACCTTTCGCCGAAAGCATGGTGGCTGCAAAGGATGAATGAACATACGCCGCAAGACGTTCTTCCCAATCCTTGGCAACGACAGGCTCAACTGCGGAGGCTTTAAGTGTCTGTACCCCGACAACAGTCTCAACAAGCAATTGCTGACTATAAGCGCCACGATCAAACTTCTCGTCAATGCGTTCTTTCAGGAACGGGCGAATGAGGAAGCCGATGGCGAGATAGAACGGTATGGAAGCAACAACAATCCAAGCCAGTTTTGACGAATAGCAAAAAAGCACAAAGATGAAGACGACCGTAAACACCAGATCAAGACCGGAAAACAGCCCCTGTCCTGTCAGGAAATTTCGGATTGTTTCGAGTTCCCGCACGCGCGCAACGGTCTGGCCTGCGGCCCGGGTTTCAAAGTAGCTGAGTGGCAGATTCATCATATGGCGGAACAGTCGCCGTCCCAACTCGACATCTATGCGATTGGTCGTGTGGGATAGGGCATAGGTGCGAAGATACTGCAAAATCACATCGAATAGCCCGATCGCGGCAAGGCCAATAACGAGTACGATCAAAGTTGAATAACTACGATGTGCCAGTACCTTATCCACCACAACCTGAAAGAACAGCGGGGTGACCAGCGCAAACAATTGCACGAAAAGAGAGGCGACAAGAACATGCCCAAACGCACGACGGTAGCGCCAGATCGAAGGCAGGAACCATCGAAAACCGAAACCTTCGCGCGACGCACCCGGACCCGCAAATCGTCTTTGAATGAGGATGAAATTTCCGCCCGAAAGCTTCAGAAATTCAACTGCAGCCATATCTCGAGGTTTAAAGTCAATCGGATTGACAATACGGCATATTCCTTCGGTGCTAATCCCGCCGAAAATGGCAAAAGTCCCATCCCCAAGACAAGCAATAGCTGGCGTTGGCAAAGTGCTCAGACGCTTCGCATCGCCAACTGCAATGCGTCTAGATTTCAGGCCAATTGTCTTGGCTGCACGCTGAATGTCATCCCCGTCCGCCGAACTTGTCAAAGCAAGGTCGCGGGCAAGCAATTCAGGGCGGGCTGAGATGCGGTAAAATCCCGCGATCGCCACAAGAGCGATCAGGCCGCTGTCTAATTTAAGATCTTCCAAGGGAGGGTTGTGAAGTATCTCTCCTCCACCAATATTCTCATGCATTATAAGAACCGGCTGTTAGAATTATACTAAAATAAAGTAGTCTTTTCCGATCTGGAGAAGTAAATATTCATTGGCGCTTATCCTACTTAACATCGTCGTTGCTGATAAACAATCCGCAAAATGGGTGGTGCGTGAGATTGCCTAAGAAACTATTTATTAATTCTTGCGTACGGTTGTGATGTTAAGGCTGCATAGCAACCTATAGGTGTATTGACGCGTTTATACTGAGGGTCATTTTTAGAAATTTTCTATCCAAACATGAATTGATGGCTGATATCGCAACTCGGCATTCGCAATCAGCGTTACCGATCCATCTGCCTTGACGGTGCCTAACCGTATCGGCCATGCTGTCGATGGTATGGTGCCGATACATCCATTTGCCTTTGATCTTGATGTAGGTTCGTCAAGGTTTCATTTGCGAGTAACTTAGCTCTTCCCAAGGTTAAAGTGTTCAAGCATTTTGGGACTTAAATTCAATATTAGCTATGCATGGTTGAGTAATCCATCTCAATGCCGCGCTCGCCATCATTTCCTTCGGATTGCAGAGACTCAAATTGTAAGCCAAGTTTTATCTCACGCACTGAGGGCGGCGGGCCTCGCGTTTACAATCGAACAGGCAATAGGAAGGCCTGTTGTAAGCAGCATCTGGCAACCGCATGGGCGACGATGTGCATTTGCGACGACCATACACCGCATCCAGAATGGGACAGCCTGATGGTTCAGCCCATGACAGGTTGGTAGCGATGACTGAGCAATTGGTAACCATTTCGGATGTAGAGAGAGCGCCTCGCTCTGGAAGGGAAGGTATTACTTACTCATACTATCGCCTCGTCATCGCTATCACAAAAGATGAGACTGCCCGTCCACCTCAAGCATGAGAACCGCCAAACGACGGGTAGCTTTAAACTGCGCGGCGTTACCAATGCACTGAACCAGCTTTCCGCAACAGATAAGCAACACGGAGTGATCGCGGCATCCACAGGGAATCATGGTCGCGCCTTCGCCTATGCCGCACGTCTGGAGGGTATCCGTGCCGTTATTTTGGGGCAGAAATACATATTATCGGCAACTCGCAGGATGATGCACGAGAGGAAGTTGACCGGCTCGTGCAGTAGAGATGGCCTTATCATAGTGCCGCTTTTCGACAACGCTGCAATCATTGTTGGGCAAGGCACGATCGGTCTTGAAATTATTGAAGCCGTCCCGGATGTCGACACGGTTCTGGTTCCGATATCGGGCGGTGAGCTTGCCACAGGCGTAGCTGCGGCGATCGTCCGAGCCTTCCAGGTTTGAAATCGGGCCTAATCTCCGATGTTTGACGTAATCAATGTGATTTCCATTCAAAATTTGCGACTGCGCCAAAATTGGTAAACTAGTTATTGGTTGACCAATTTGAAATGGCCTGATATTCACCCCGTCAAGCTATTCAGAAACAGCACTCCAGCTAACGGACCAGGAGGGGTAAAATGAAAGTCATCAAGCAACTTAATCGCATCGAGATTGCGAGCCCTTCCGATCAGATTATTCGTCAGTTGCGCACGCTTATAACCAAAGGCGTTATCAAGCCCGGTGAACGCCTGCCCTCGGAGCGCTCACTTGCCGAGCAATTCGGAGTAGGGCGAAGTGCTGTGCGGGAGGCGCTTAGAAAGCTCGAGTTTTTTGGAATTCTACGCACGCGCCCACAGAGCGGCACCACAGTAGAGGATATGACCATTTCCGGACTATCCGGGCTTCTTACAAACGTACTCACTCTTGCTGATCCTGACCCTTCCCATTTGGTGGAGGCCAGAAGGTTCCTTGAGGTTCACACGGCTCGACTTGCTGCCGAGCGCTCCGATCCTGCTGCTATCAATGCTATTCGCGCGGCTCACCAGAGTCATGAAGCCTCCGTCGTTAATAACGAGGTATCTATCGAGACCGACGTGCTTTTTCATCTGAGCATCGCGGAAGCTGCGGGTAATGAAGTGCTACATTCGATGGTGAGTGTTTTTGCGCCCCGCATTATCTCCAGTGCCAAACAAAGCCATACCTGCGAAGACGGTCGTGCTGTCAAAGCACTTGAGGAACATGCTGCAATCCTGCGTGCAATCGAACGTGGGGACGTCGATGCCGCAGGACACGCAATGCATTGCCATCTTGTTATGACGAGTTCTCGCTACAGCGAGATCGAGACCAATATCGCCGATTAAACGCGATTCCCGCTGAGTTTGCGGCGGGGAATTTTTATACTTAGGGAGGTTACCTTGAAAACTGTCTTTTTTGCCGGCAGCGCGGCCATTGCGTTGCTATTGAGTTTGCCAACCCAAGCCGTGGAGCTAAAGCTTGCCCACGCGCTCAGGAATCAATGGATTCTGAAATCCACACCGCTTCCTGGCTATTCCAGAAATATGCTCAGGATTTTGGCACAAATTTCTCGGTTACGATCCATCCCAACAATCAGCTTGGGCAGGAGAGGGAAGTTTATGAAGCCATGCAACTTGGTTCGGGTGCGGATTGTATTATTTCCGGTACAGCTATTCTTGGTAACTTCAATAAGAAGGTCGGAGTCCTAGGCCGTAGTGACGATTT
>UCNP01000026.1:0-26345 GCA_900473335.1 Hyphomicrobiales bacterium
ATTCAATGAAAATGCTCTAGTGTTGAACTTCTTGCGGCGCTCATAAATATATTTCGAGGCGCAATCCGTTCATTACACTTTTTAGCTCAATTTACCGCGACCACTTGCAACCCACGGTTGTATTCACTCCTGCTTTATTTGCTAATGGGATGTCAACAAGCCGTGATTAAAAATTGCTAATAATCTTGAATTATTTTAATATTAAGTTTCCGTTCGGTTTTTTCATATTTGAATTTTTGAAACGTCATTTGTATTTATCTCAATTTCGAGCGACAGAATTTGAGCAAGTTCTTTTTCTTGGGCGCTATTTCTACCGCTTACGATATGACTTATCCTTGCGCCGCCAACTGCACGCGTTGTTTTCTATTATTTGTTTCCACTGATCTTGAATGCCCAAAAGTCGCGGAACGTTTCACAACGACTTGCAATCGCATATCAATCAACGGAAAACGAGCCACGAAGGTTGCTGATCAGCGCGCTTCAAAAGCTTGCTCTTACTTGTGGCTTTGTTTCTTGACGCTACGTCGCGGCGAACCCAATCCGGCTGGGTGCCAATATTTTCTGTACGAAGTTTTCGCCAACGTGTCAGGCGCTCCGGATCAAGCGTACCCGCTGCTACCGCAGCTTGTACCGCGCAGCCTGGCTCGTGAGAATGGGTGCAATCCCTAAATTTGCAGTGCGGGGCAAGTTCGGTGATTTCGGCAAAGAGCATATTAATTCCGGCGCTTACATCACTGACACTAAGCGTGCGAATTCCGGGAGTATCGATGACCCAACCACCACCCGCAATGGCATGTAGAGAGCGCGACGTGGTCGTGTGCCTCCCTTTACCATCGTGTTCGCGTATCTCCCCTGTTTCTTGAAATGAGCTGCTCCCAACTCCGATCAGCGCATTTACGAGCGTTGACTTTCCAACGCCGGAGGAACCCACTAATGCAACTGTCTGTCCCCATCCGCACCAGGGAGCTAATGAGGCCACGGCGTCAGGAGAGCGAGCATCAAGAACAACCACAGGCAACTCTCGTTGTAACATAGCCGTTTGCTGCTCATAGTCGCGGGCACTTCCAGCAGTATCTGCTTTGGTCAAAATAATGACCGGGTTGATCCCGGATTCATTTGCCATGGCCAAATAACGTTCAAGGCGCGCCGAATTAAAATCAGCGTTGCATGAAGTGACGATAAACAACGTATCAACATTGGCAGCAGCAAGTTGATTTGCGCCACCACCCCTTGGACGTGAGATCACCGTTTTTCGATCAAGCAAGCGCTGCAAAGTTTGATTTTTCGGGTCAACGAGTACCCAATCCCCTACCGCGAAGTCCGCGGTATTGGCTTGAGCATAAAGAACGGGATTAACGGATCCGGTTGGGGAAATCGCAACCAAGCGCGCGCGGTGAACCTTGGAGATGCGGACAGGAACGGATGAATCGTCTTGAGGTTCAAGCTGATTATTGAAGAAATCCGACCATCCCAGACCTTCGAGAGTGATCTCGTGATTGTTCACGTGCCGGCACAGCAGAATGTCGTGGCATACATAGATAATACCTTTCAGAAAAGACGACTCTACTAAGTATTGACAGAAAGCGCGATAGCAAGAATCGCCGCCCAATATATGAGTTTCCAAATTGCATGATACTAACAGCCCAAATAGTCAATTGGATGCATTTGTGCGCAGCAACGATGACAGTGGCCTATAGGTTGCTGTAGTGTGCGGATGAGACTAACGCGCATTTTGCGGGGCAGCAATGAAGCGCCGTCTTGCAGCCATATTAATTGCAGACGTCGTTGGCTACAGCCGGTTAAAAGGAACAGAGGTTGGTCTTCCGCATTGGTATCAATCTCGGCGACATCATTGTTGAAGGCGATGATATTCAGGTGTGAGCGGCGAGACGGAACATGACCATCTTGCCGCGGGCCTCACCGATGATCTCATTACCGAACTTTCGAAAGTGTCGGGCCTTTTTGTAATTGCCCGTCATTCCGTTTTCGCAGTTCAAAACAAAGAGGCCGACATTTCGGCGCACTTTGTCATACTACCAAAAGGCGATCGACCTTGATCCGAACTTCGCCAATTCTCATGCGGTATTACCCGCATTGCCGTTGCATTTTTCGACACAAGCAATTTTATGACGTCGAGATTTCCTCCATATGCTGCAGCGTGCAATGCAGTCAGTCCGCCCTTGTTGCGTATTTCTATCTTGGCACCGCGATCAAGGAGAAGCGCGACAATGTCCGCATGCCCTGCCAGCGATGCAATCACCAGCGCCGGTTCGCCCGAACTATCCAACTCCGCTATATTCGCTCCTTGATCCAGAAGCTGTGTTGCAAGTTTCAAGTCCCCGCTCTTGGCTGCATCATGCAATGGGTCCGCCACAGCGGACGAAGCTCCAATGAGGATCAGGAGTAAAGACCAAAAAACATTCACCGCACAATCTCACTTCCGCAGTGGTTCTTCGTTCAAATATAAGGAGTCATATTGCCATAAGGCCCACCACCCACCGATCTAAGGGCATTAAGGTGTTCGATTTAGAGAACCAAATACTATTATTTAGAGCCAACGAAGACAGGCATGAATCCCGGCGCTCATGCTCAGAGAAGTTACCCATTTGATGCACTCACACAAGCTGCAAACCTTCATTCAGAATGTGCGAATTATCCGCGTAACATCCTTGTCGAACTTTCCAATAATTTCTTGGGCAGCATCCCGCTCCTTACGCAGTTCCCCGAGGCGGTCTTCCTCCTGGCTCATCTGTGCAAGATATCTGCTTTGAAGATCACCATTGGGCACAGCACGCAAATTCTCACGGGTACGATCCTGAGACTCAGCCACCTGATCATAGTCAGTCTGAATCCGTTGAAGCGCTTCCTGAGCTTCAACCTGCTTCATGCGCGCTTCAGCCAGTTCTTTCAGTTTCGCTTTCACTTCCGTATCTTCCGCTGCGTCAGCCCAGCTTGTAATCATCTGAGGCGTTGCATCGGACAATGCAAATTCCTCAGCTTGCACCTGCTCGCTGATCGTTTCAACATTGCGTGTCTCACCTGCATTCAGGGCAACACGAACGCGGTCATGTGTCAGTGTGGAATCCCCGGTGTTTTCAGCCTTGAATGCCCAGCCTGGCCGCTTTGCTTGCTCGATAAGCACAATACGATTGCCGTCTGGTGCTCCATGCAGCGTAAACGCCGTCACTTCCCGTAGCAGCGTCTTTGCGTGGATGACCCCATCGACAACTTTTATTGACGTAATCATCCTTTGCGGCTTTGTGTCTGCGCCCACTGAAACCTTTTGATCCAGCGCAAAACTGGCCGCTCGTTTGTCACCGGATGGCATGCCCGAAATCTGGGCGTCGCCGACATATCCCGACATATCATCATAAACTGTCAGTATTCCTTGCGGAAAGCTGGAGCTACTATCGTTTTCCAGCATGACAGAAGCTGTCGGGTGCTCTCCACTGCGGCCGACCTGATAGACAGAAACCATTTCCGCCTTGACGTCCTTGTCGATCAAAGGCACCGAAATTGTTTCGCCGTTCTTTAAATCGAACTGTCCGGGAAGCGAAAAATTCGACGTAACCTCCTGCTCATCAACGGATGTTTCCTGCGCTGCCGCCGCCATTTTAATCGGGCGCTGCACCGACTGCATCTCCGCCTCTGGAGCCGGAGCTGCAAAGCCCGCCGCGGCATGCTGTTCTTCAGCCGCATTTTGTTTGCGCAAGCCGCCGAGGCTGGCAATTGCTGGATTTTGCGCCGATGTATCGACCGCAAGTTCTGTGCGATCTTTCCAGTAGCGCTTATGGAGCGCCTGCTTGAGCGTAACCGGCTTTCCTGATGAGAGAATTATGGCAACGTCGTTCCAATCTTCGCCGGAAGCGTTCTCGAATATTGCCCAAGCCTGTAGCCGTGCAGTGCCATCCTTGCCAGTCACAAGGCGGTAGCTTGTTTTCCAGATCGGCGCGGAAACCACATAGGAAATGTCCACTACCCGCGCTCCTTTTCCATCAAGCTCGATCTTGATGGTGCGCGAACCATCCACGGCACCCTTACCTGCAACAAGGGTGGCATCGGCAATCTTGCCATTGAGGGTCTTGTCCAGAATCTCAATGGATACCGAACCGTCGAGCGGAACGGTCGTAATATCACCCTTGGCTGTGAGCAAGGAAAGCACAGCGTTTTGTGCGCCGTTTGCTCCGGTTTGATTTTCAACGCCAAGAATGCTGCCTTCCAGCTCGCGTGCACCCGATACGCGGATGCCTGTGCCCTTAACCGCATTCAGCAGGCGTGGAAGCGAGTTCAGATCGTCCACGGTAAATGGCAGCGTGCGAAAGGTCTCCTCAAGCGGATTGGGCCCAGCCAGAGAGAGGTTTTTAACCTTGCCCTGAGCATCCCTGATAATAAGGCTTTTCAGTATGTCATCCACCTGATCCAGCGGGACATTGATCATGATCTCGCTATTATCATCGACATTGGCGGAGCGGACGATTTCAGACAGGCCGCCCGATGAAAGAGTTACGGATTTTACTGGCCCGCTGACCGCAGCCAAGGCAGTTGAACAAATCAATGGAAAAAACAGAACCGGCAGAAGGTGACGTTTGAGTGCCATGGACAATTCTCCCCATTATTGTCGAACTGACGATCACGCCTATTCGGGAAAGATGAAGAATTTAAGATTTGGCCGGATCGGTCAAAGGCTCTCGCATTCTCTCAGCAGCGCGGGCGCTAAAGGATTCCGATTCGCTGTCTTCAACAGGCAAGAAGATGCTGCACAGAAAGCTTATTCCCGCGATGAAGATAAACAGGCCAGCCAGCGGCCCCCACTGAACCCCATAGGTGTGAACGAGCCAGACGCCGATAACAGGCGTAAGACCGCTGAATATCGCGCCACTGAGAGAAGAGCATAGTGAAATGCCCGTATAACGCAGATGGACAGGAAAGGCTCGCGTCAGGAATGGTGCCATAACCGCATAATGGGCAGCTAGGAAAACCGTAGCGACCAGTATGGCTATGTAAATATTGGTCAGATTTCCCGTGATAATGAGCATCATCATGGGTACTGCGAAAAGCAAGGCTGCCCCTGACGTGAGAACGAGCAGAAAGCGCTCGCCAAACCGCGTGGCGATATATGATCCGGCAGGGAATGCAAAGAGCTCCACCACACCAACCCAGGAAACAAGCTCCAGCATGTCCGAGCGATTGATTCCAAGTGATGTTGTTGTGAACGTCATCATCAATGTCGTGATGAAATAGAAGCCGGCAACACCGAGCAGACAAAGTCCCATACCAAGCAGCAGCGGCTTCTTTTTCGTGAGAAAAATTTCCTTGGAGGGAATGACATTTTGAACCGACTTTTCCTTCAGTCGCTCCACGAGTTCAGGACTCTCATTGATGCCCGCACGAATGATAAAGGCAAAGATGATCAAGATGCCACTGAGCAGGAAGGGAATTCTCCAACCCCAACTCAGAAAGTCCTCTTGCGGAAGGTCTGAAACCGTACGAAAGGCAAGTGTAGCTAAAATCAGGCCGATCGGGCTGCCATATTGAGGCGCAGAGGCCAGAAAAGTCCGCCAGCGTGGCGGGGCATGTTCGGCGGCGATCAAAACAGCACCACCCCACTCGCCCCCGACGGCCACACCCTGCACCAGACGCAGAAGTACAAGCATAATGGCTGCCGACACACCGATCGAATGGTAGCTGGGCAAAACACCAATGAGCACTGTTGCAGCGCCCATTAGAAGAAGCGTTATGATCAACGAGTTTTTACGCCCTACCTTGTCACCAAAATGGCCAAACAGAAGCGCGCCGACAGGCCGGGCAACAAATCCGATCGCAAATGTGCCAAGGGATGCAAGGACACCCATCACAGGATCAGCGGAGGCAAAGAAAACATCGCCGAAAACCAGAGCAGCGGCGGTGCCATAAATATAGAAATCGTACCACTCGATCATCGTGCCGACGAAGGCCCCTATTGCGGCACGAATGGGCTGACGTTTTGCTGCGATCTGATTCATCTATGATTTCCCCAATGGCGGTACAGCGACCCTTATTACCTATCTCGCGCGATTGGCCTGATAGGTAGTCATAAAGCTGGGCGCAGCTTCGGATACGGCGCTGAGTGAATAACCACCCTCCTGCACGATCACAGTCGGCAATCCAACGGCTCCCCAGAGCGCCCCTATCTCCCCATAGGCTTGCGTCGTCACAGCAAGCTTGGATAAAGGGTCCTGGTGATGCGCATCCCATCCGGCAGAAATGACAAGAGCTGTCGCACCATGGTCGGCAACCGCAGCGACGAGGCGGCGATTGGCTTCAATGAAAGCATCATCCCCGCTACCTTCCGCCAATGGCAGATTGAGATTTGCGCCAAGCCCTTTGCCAGCTCCGGTTTCGTCAGCATAGCCGCTATAATGCGGATAATAATTTGACGGATCCGTATGGGTTGAGCCAAAAAATACATCGTCGCGGGTATAAAATATCGCCTGCGTTCCATCGCCATGATGTGTGTCGAAATCGATGATTGCGACACGCTCATGCTGCTGGCGCAAGTGTTGGGCGATGATCGCTGCATTATTGAAATAGCAAAACCCTGCCGCGCGATCTGCATAGGCATGATGACCCGGAGGACGGCAAAGTGCGAAAGCAGCCTTCTCGCCTCTCAACAGAGCATCCGCGGCAGAAATTGCCGTTTGGGCAGAAGCATAAGCCGAAAGATAGGTGCTTTCCGTCATGGCGCAGGAAAGCCCGTTAATGTACCATCCAGCCTGTCCAAGCACACCAACGGGCCTTGGCTTCGGGCGAGCAGCATAATCCTGACCAGCACCCTGATACGCACTTACATTTGGCAGAACCTCAGGGCCATGGTTTGGCAATTGCATGAATCGGTCATAGGCCGTGCGCAAGAATTCGACATAGTGGTCCGCATGCACAGCGAGAATCGGGTTAAGTCCTGCATCACCGGTCGCCCCCTCTGAGAGTCCCAGTTCGGTCAGCGCCTTTATCAATGCCTGAGCACGCGCCGGATTTTCCAGTGGATCGGTAATGCGGCCATTTATCATGTATTGTTTGGGCTGATGTGCCATTTGCTGGCTTGAAAAGAATAATTTCATGAAGCTCATTCTCGATGCTATTTGCCGTGAGTCGGCGTAGAGCCTATTCGCTGGGTCCCGCAATGCAAGGTTGTACTTCCATTTTGGATCAAGATTATTTGCAGGACATGAAAGCTATCACCATGATTGCCCGCCACAAATCTAATATGGTTGGATGAAATTGACCGACACAGATACCGATATCAATTCCGGCGAATCAATTTACTGGAAGCAGAATCTGTGGGTCTGCCTGCTTGGCTCATTCACGACCATTGTTGCCATGACTTTGATCCTGCCATTTTTGCCGCTCTATATCGAACAATTGGGCGCGAGGAACCATGCCGCGATCGTCCAATGGTCTGGCATCGCCTATGGTGCAACATTCTTCACTGCCGCCCTGGTGGCTCCCTTGTGGGGGCATCTGGCAGACCGTTATGGACGCAAACTGATGCTGATCCGCGCGAGCCTAGGCATGGCTGTTGCTATGTCTCTTATGGGCATGGCGACTGAGGTATGGCATTTGATTGTCCTTCGCCTGCTCACGGGTTTGCTTGGCGGTTATGCATCCGGATCAACTGTTCTTGTGGCCACGCAAACGCCAAAGGCAAGGACGGGATGGGCTCTTGGGACTTTAGCCTCGGGCATAATGGCTGGCAATCTTATCGGGCCCTTGATTGGCGGCGGACTACCGCCCTTGATTGGTATCCGCGCAACGTTCTGGCTGGCGGGCGGCATCATCTTTGTCACCTTTCTGGCGACAAGCCTCTTCATCAAGGAAGAACGACGACAACCGAAGTCCAAAGGGAAACAACAAACGGATGGATGGAAGGCAATTCCCGACAAGCGTCCGGTGATTGTCATGTTGCTGGCGGGAATGCTTTTGATGCTCGCCAATATGTCCATTGAGCCCATTATCACAGTCTATGTCGCGCAACTGGTCGACGACCCGGCTCACGTAACCATGGTCGCTGGCATCGTCATGTCTGCGGCGGCATTAGGCAGTGTCCTATCGGCATCGAGGCTTGGTCGGCTGGCCGACCGCATTGGACACTGGAATGTTATCGTTGCAGCTCTCGGCATATCTGCACTGCTGCTGATCCCTCAGGCTTTTGTCACCGAAGGCTGGCAATTGATCCTTCTGCGTTTTCTGATGGGGCTTTCACTCGGAGGGCTTTTGCCCTGTATCACCAGCGTTATCCGCCACAATGTCCCAGACAGAGTTGCTGGCAACATTCTGGGCTATGCAACATCCTCGCAATATGCCGGCCAGGTGATCGGCCCACTCATGGGAGGGTTTGTCGGCGGACATTTCGGGATGCGCGCAGTATTTCTCGGGACAAGCGTTCTGCTCGCGGGAAGCGCATTTTATGGATGGATCATTCGTCCAAAATAACGCTGGATTCTATTCACCGCCAGCATCTGCCGCCTCTTCAATCAATTTATATTCGCTCGCGCTCGCGGACGTTTTGTATTTAATTCATTGGAGAATATGGCAGGCGGCAATGGCGCCATATTGCGAATAATATCGGCCCCTTTCTCTCCAACCATGATTGTCGGCGCATTAGTATTTGCCGATGGGATACGTGGCATGACGGAACTATCGCACACACGAAGGCCCTGCATGCCATGCACCTTCAGTGCAAGATCAACCACGGCCATGCTATCCGTCCCCATCTTGCACGTACCGACCGGATGATGATCCGTCTTGGCGTTGGCGCAGCCATATTCGAAAAGCTCCGCGTCGGAGTTGTACTTCGGCCCGGGCAAACGCTCAGCAAGAACATAAGGCTTGAGTGCCGCTTGCTGCATGATTTCACGCGCGAGCTTCAGTCCTTCAATCGACATCTGGCGATCATGAGGATCGCTCCAATAATTCGGATCAATCAATGGGGCTGCGGTCGGGTCCCCAGAACGCAAGCGCACAGTTCCGCGCGAACGCGGATGCAGATAGGCAGAATTCAGGGTTACACCGGCATTCTTCAAACGCTCCACACCGGCCTCTATGCCTGAACCCAGCCCCAGATGAAACTGAATATCGGGCGAACGTGCATCGGCATCCGCATACCAGAATCCACCCGTTTCAAAGAGGCTGGAAGCCACCGGGCCTGAACGGAACAGGACATATTGCAGTCCCGCCCACAAAGTACGATGCAGCTTGGCAACCCCGTCATAGGTATGATCGCCAGTGCATTCGCTAATAACAAAAAGATCAAGATGGTCTTGCAGATTTTCGCCGACACCCGGCAGATCATGCACGACCGAAACGCCAGCGCTTTTCAAGTGGTTCGCAGGACCGATGCCCGATTGCAGCAGAAGCTTTGGCGATCCGATTGCACCCGAACTCACCAGAACTTCGCGGTCTGCACGAATGACTTCACGTTCTTTGCCCGTGATAATTTCCACCCCGACAGCCCGTGTACCTTCGACAACGATCTTTGCCACTTGCGCACCCATGCGCACAGTCAAATTTTTCCGATCCTTGATCGGCGCAAGATAGGCCATGGAAGCAGATGACCGGCGGCGATTGCGCTGCGTAAGCTGATAAAAACCGACACCCGCTTGTTGCTTGCCGTTAAAGTCGTGATTGTAAGGGATTCCGAGTTCCTGCCCCGCCCGAATATAGGCATCGCAGATTGGCAATGTGGCAGCAGGCATCGAAACGCCGAGCGGGCCGCCATAGGAGTGATAATCATCGGCAAAGCGCTGATTGTCTTCAGCTCTCTTGAAGTAAGGTAGAATGTCCCGATAGCTCCAGCCCGTGCAACCATCCTCCTTCGCCCACAAGTCGTAATCTGTTGCATTGCCGCGTGCATAAAGCTGCGCATTGATGCTGGAACCGCCGCCGATAACCTTGGCTTGTGTATAGCGCAGAACGCGATTTTTCATGTGCTTTTGGGGCACGGTTTCCCAGCCCCAGCTGGCGACGCCTTTTGTCATTTTGGCAAAGCCTGCGGGCATGTGGAATAGCGGGTTCCAATCACCCCCACCGGCCTCAAGCAGCAGAACCGACACATCTCTATCTTCGCTCAACCGGTTGGCCAGCACACAACCTGCTGGTCCGGCCCCGGTGATGATATAGTCGTAGCTTTTCATTTCAGAGCCTGCTTATGGAAAGTGCCCCATCCGCATGGATGATGGAGCCTGTGGCAAAATTGAAGTCACCGCTGGCCAGTGCAGCGGCAATGCGGCCAAGATCATCGGGCTCGCCCCAACGCTTCATCGGCACCAATCCGCCCGAGATCAGCTTGTCGTATTTTTCAGTGACGACGGCGGTCATGTCAGAACGGATAATTCCGGGACGTATATCGAAAACGCTGATGCCGTGCTCGGCCAATCTCAGCGCAAGCCCTTGTGTGAATGCGGCAAGTCCGGCCTTTGTCATGCAATAGTCAAGACGGTCGGGAGAGGTCATTGTTGCTGATACGGATGAAATATTGATGATCGAGCGTGGCGTTTCGACAGACTTTTCCTGAAGCATTGCTCGAAGTACAGCCTGTGTGAAGAATACGGTTCCACGTAGGTTGACGTTAAAAATCGCATCATAGTTTACCGGGTCCAGATCAAGGAAATCCCCGCGAACCTTGGAGCCCATTCCAGCATTATTGACGAGGCAATCGATCTTTCCAAATGCACCGGTGATTGTTTGTACAGTTTCTTCATGCGAGGAAAGGTCGGCAATGTCAGCTGGGATAAAGAGGGTTTTTGCACCGAGATTCTGCAATGTTTCGACTGCCGATTCACTGGCACTGTCGACTGCAATATCGGTAATCACCAGATCGAACCCCTTGGAAGCCAGCGCCTTGGCAATTCCAAGGCCGATACCCCGGCGAGCTCCTGTGACAAGTGCAACCGGTCGCCGCATCAGTTCAGCTCCTTGGCAATGATATGATCCGCAACACGCAGTGCCTGCGCAGCGATGGTCAGTGCGGGATTGACCGCGGCGGAGGTCGGCAAAAACGCGGCATCAACCACAAAGAGGTTCGGATGCTGATAAGCTCGGCAATATATATCAAGAGGTGCAGCTGAAGGATCATTGCCCATGCGCACCGTCCCACACTGATGCGAGGGAGTTTTTCGATCAAAGGCTTTGGAGACAACCAATGGAAAACCAGCCGCACGAAGCACGGTCTTGATCTGGGCAACCAGTTTGAGATGTGCTGGCCAGTTGCTCCTTATCCATTGCAGGATGATTTTGTCACCATTAATTTGGACGCGGCTTTCCGGCTTTGGTACGTCCTCGCTCATGGCTAGAAAATCCACCGTATGAGCGCAGAACCTTTCCAGCAACCACTCCGGAACAAGTTTCAAATCTGATTTCAGAACGGGTGCACTAATGCGGCCAAGGAGTTGTACATTGCCTAACGGTGCTCCACCCTTTCCGTCCGAAAGATAGAAATCGTTAAAGCCCAGCGTCTTTTGATAGACGGAATCATTTCTGAAACGTGGATCAAAACCAATCACCGCGGACAGATTATGATTCATGAAATTACGTCCGACCTGATCGGAGCGATTAGCCAACCCTGTTGGATTTGCGTCATTCGCCGAGCGTAGAAGCAGGACTGCCGATTGTACCGCTCCAGCAGACAGAATGACGAGCCTGGGCTTGATCGTAAAGCGTTGGCCGCCAGTCTCATAATGGACGGCAGCAATCATCTTCCCATCAGCCATTGTTTCAAGCTGGATGACACGGGAGTTGGTCTGAAGCTGGACATTTTCATGCTTCAGCGCGGCAGCCAAAGCAGTGGTTTCCGCATCCATTTTCCCATTAAAACTATTGGGGTGGGCATCCCAAGGGGTCTTCCCGTGTGAAAGCCACGTATCAATATCGACGCCGAGCGGCAGAGAGAATGGATGAACACCAGCACCTTTGAGCCGCTGGCGAAGCAAGCCGATAGGCGCTTCATCCGGCACTGGACTGAAATCATATGGTCTCGAATGGTCCGGCTCAGTCGGGTCTTCGCCAAGCGCGCCCCGCACCTGAAATAACGCCTCGGCTTTGCCGTACCAAGGCTCAAGCTCCTCATAGGAGAATGGCCAGGCCGGAGAAACGCCCTCCATATGCTGCATTTCCTTGAAATCCTCAGCACGATACCGTGTAAGCACCGCACCATAAAATTTCGAGTTGCCACCTACATTGTAGTAGTTGCCGGGATTGAAGACTTGTCCCTGCTCGTCATACCAAGTCTCATTCGGACGGAAGAAGCCCTTTTGGAAGATTGCCCGTGGATCACGGTTTTCCGGACGATCGGGTAGATGATCCCCCACTTCAAGAATGAGTATGTCAGCACCAGACTTGGCCAACCCTGCTGCCAGGGTTGAGCCGCCCACGCCAGAGCCTATGATGACGATATCAGCAGTTGTGCGTGGTTGCATATTTCTTGACATGAACCCTGGCCAATCGGCGCCTTATCAGGCGCCGATACGAAGTTGGGATTTGGGATCAAAGAAAACAGCTTTATCCAGATTGAATGCCAACTGGGTTTTCTGGCCCGGCAGAATATGTGCGTCTGCCCGCAGGCGTGCCACCACCTCCTTGCCGCCAAGCTTGGTTACGGCAAAAGTATCTGATCCGGCAGGTTCCACGACGTCGATCAGGCATTCACCCTCGGCCAAAGACGCTGCATTCCTGTCAGCACCATCTGGATCGGTAAGAGCTTCAGGACGAATACCAAACACAACATCCTTGCCGATATAGGCGGCAAGCGCGGCATTGGTCTTTTTAATCGGGAGGCGCAAGGGCGTGGAATCTGGCCGCTCCAAGGATACATGAAGGTCGGATGCCGCGCCATCAATCTTGGCTTGAAGCAGGTTCATGGCGGGTGAGCCCATGAAATCCGCCACAAAAAGATTGGTTGGATTATTGTAGATTTCGGCAGGGCTTCCGAACTGCTGCAAAACGCCATCCTTCAGAACCGCAATTTTGGTTGCCAGCGTCATGGCCTCAATCTGATCATGCGTCACATAAACGATTGTCGTCTTCATGCGCTGGTGCAGACGCTTGATTTCCGTGCGCATATCGACACGGAGCTTCGCATCCAGATTGGACAGAGGCTCATCGAACAGGAATACTTGCGGGTTGCGCACCAGCGCCCGGCCCATGGCCACGCGTTGACGTTGACCGCCGGAAAGCTGGCTTGGCTTGCGATCCAGCAAATGGCCGATCTGCAACATGTCGGCAACCTGCTTGATTGCCTTTTCGCGCTCGGGCTTGGGAACTCCGCGAATTTCCATACCGAAGGCAATATTACCGGCAACAGTCATGTTGGGATAAAGCGCATAGGACTGGAAAACCATGGCAATATCTCGATTGGATGGATGCAGTCCGCTGATCGATTTTCCCTTTATCGATATGTCCCCGGAAGTTATCGGCTCAAGCCCCGCAATTGTGTTGAGCAGAGTAGATTTACCGCAGCCGGAGGGACCGACGAGAACGAGAAAGCCACCTTCATCAATCTCGATGTTGATGTCCTTCAGGATCGGCACATTGCCATAGGATTTATGAAGGTCTTTGATTTGGAGAAATGACATTGAATTATCCCTTCACGGCGCCGGACATGAGGCCGCGGACGAAATAGCGTCCGGAGACGATGTAGACGATGAGAGTTGGCAGCGCTGCGAGAATGGCGCCAGCGAAATGTACGTTATATTCCTTAACACCCGTGGACGAGTTGACGAGATTGTTCAAGGCAACTGTCATCGGCGTGCTGTCGAATCCGGAAAATGATGCACCAAAAAGAAAGTCGTTCCAGATATTGGTAAACTGCCAAATGACCGAAACGACGATGATCGGACCTGATGAAGGCAAGAGGATGCGCCGGAAAATCTGGAAGAAGCTTGCGCCATCAATCTGCGCAGCACGCACCAGTTCCGTTGGAAAGGCTTCATAATAATTACGGAAATACAGCGTCGTGAACCCGAGCCCATAAATGACATGGACAAGGATCAACCCTTGAATGGTGCCTGCCATGTTCAACATGCCAAGGACACGCGCCATCGGAATGAGCACGATCTGAAAAGGTATGAAACAACCAAGAAGCAACATGCCGAACATGACATTTGAGCCACGGAATTTCCACTTTGTCAGAACGTAGCCATTCAATGCGCCAAGAATCGTTGATATGGCAACGGCTGGAAGAACCATGATGATCGAATTGATAAAGTAGGGACGAAGTCCTGTTGGCTGCACGCCGATCTGCGCGGTTGACCATGCAGAAAGCCAAGGCTCGATTGTCCATTCGCGTGGCGGAGACAACATTCCGCCTTGCCGGATTTCATCAAGTGTCTTGAGCGAATTAACGACCATGACGTAAAGCGGCAATAGATAATAGAACGCGAACAGGAACAGCGCCGTGTATATTAATGCACGCGTCAGCTTTCCGCTGTTGATGGCATTGTCGGGGCTTGGAGCACTCATTTATTGCCTCCCCGGATTTCCGAGTAAAGATATGGAACGATGATCGAAAAGATCATGATCAGCATGATAATGGCCGACGATGCGCCTATGCCCATGGAATTGCGCGTAAACGTATAGGAATACATGAATGTTGCAGGCAATTCAGTAGCCTGTCCCGGCCCGCCACCCGTCAATGCAATGACGAGATCGTAAGCCTTGATGGCAAGGTGCGCGAGCACGACGAAGGCTGAAAGAAATACCGGGCGCATCAACGGAATGATAATGCGACGGTAAATCATGCCAGTCGAGGCACCGTCAATCTGGGCTGCCTTGATGATTTCATTATCAACACCGCGTAGCCCTGCAAGAAACATGGCCATGACAAAACCTGATGATTGCCACACGGCGGCAATGACAACCGTATAGATTGCCATTTTGGAGTCTTTGATCCAGTTGAAGGAAAAACTCGCCCAGCCCCATTGATGCATGGTGTTTTCAAGGCCGATACCGGGGTCGAGGAACCATTTCCATGCGACGCCTGTCACGATGAAGGACAGCGCCATTGGATAGAGATAAATCGGTCGTAAAAAGCCTTCGATGCGAATTTTCTGATCAAGCAGAATAGCCAGACCAAGCCCGATAAATGTACAGATAATGATGTACAAAGAAGCAAAAATGCCAAGATTGGTTATCGCACGCCACCAATGCGGCAGAGCCCACAACTTGCGGTAATTTTCCAAACCGACGAATCCATAAGTGGGCAACATTTTGCTGTCCGTAAAGGATAGAACGCCCGTATAGGCTATGAACCCATAGACGAAAATCAATATGATCAGGAAGCTCGGCCCCAATACCAGCTTCGGTATAAGGTCCTGTACGCGGCTGCGGGTATCCATAGCCTCACCCCTTCAATTAAGTAATATTACCATTGCCGCGCTTGCGGAAAACTGTTCGGGGCAATATGGCCCCGAACAGAAATATGCATCACTTACTACTTGGCTGCATCAACGGCGGAAACGAGTTCCTTAACCGCATCTTCTGACGACAGATCGCCATTGAACTGGCGTGTTACCACGTCATAAATCGCATTCTTTACCGCAGCAGGATTGGCATGACCATGAGCCATGGAACCATAGAGCGTGCCAGCCTTGTTGGCTTCAGCAAGATCCTTGATTGCCTTCTTACCGCAAGCATCAAATGCTGTATCCGGAACGTCCGTACGTGCAGGAGCGGACCCCTTGACCACGTTGAATGCTGACTGGAAAACAGGATTCTCGATTGCCGAAGCCATAACGAGCTGAGGCTTTGCCTTTTCTTCGCTAACCTTGAACATGGCAAACTGGTCAGAGTTGAATGTCACAGAGCCCTGAGTGCCCGGGAATCGCATGCAAACGAAGTCCTTGCCTGGCTCTTTCTTGGCTTTGACAAACTCGCCCTTTGCCCAGTCACCCATAAACTGAAGGCCCGCTTTGTTCTCGATGACCATTGCGGCTGCAAGGTTCCAGTCACGACCGGAGAAATTGTCATCCACATAGCTGCGCAGCTTGGTCATGCGATCAAAGGCTTCTTTCATCTTTTCGCCGCCCAAAGCAGCAGGATCAAGATCGATGAAAGCAGCCTTGTAGAAATCATTGCCGAGAGACAACACAACGGCCTCGAACATTGTCGCATCCTGCCAAGGCTGACCACCGTGGGCTATTGGTGTAATGCCCTGTTCCTTGAACTTATCAAGAAGAGCAATCAACTCGTCCCAGTTCGCAGGCTCTTTACCACCAGCCTTGTCCAGGGCAGCCTTGTTGATCCATATCCAGTTTGTGGAATGCACATTGACTGGAGCCGCGATCCAATGACCGTCATATTTTGAGAACTTTTGCAGAGCAGCCGGGATTACATCGTCCCACTTTTCTTTAGTCGCAACTTCATCAAGGTTACCCAGCGCACCCTGCTTTGCCCAATCGAGGATATCGAAGCCGAGCATCTGCACAGCTGTCGGGGCATTTCCCGCTGTTACACGAGCGCGAAGAACGGTCATGGCTTCTGTACCACCGCCGCCGGAAACAGGCATATCAGACCAGCTGATGCCCTTGCTTTCCAAATCTTTCTTAAGCACTTCCAATGCAGTCGCTTCACCGCCGGAGGTCCACCAATGCAGAACCTCGACGTTTTCAGCAGCACGAGCTGCCGTTGCAACGCCCATCAGCATAGCTGCGGCGGCAACAGTGTTCATCAACTTTTTCATTTTGTCCTCCCGTGAGAAAAAAGAGATAAAATCCAAAAAAAACCGACTGAAGCTTATTCAAGTCCCGAGCATTCATACAGCATGCAGAATGGCTATTACAATCGATTTAATTGACTGACCATACTACTTTCCTACTACCTATATGCATGTTCAACGTCTTAGTTTCTGTATAGTCCTCGACGGCATGCCGCCCGAGCTCCCGGCCAAGGCCGGATTGCTTATACCCCCCAAACGGAAGCTCCGATGCGCCGTCCATAAAAGTGTTCATCCAGATCGTGCCTGCACGTACTTTGCGCCCCACCATCAAACACGTATCGAAGTCCCGGCTCCATACCCCGGCCGATAGGCCGTAATCGATGGAATTGGCTATACGAACCGCATCATCCAAGGTTTCGAACGTCAAAACTGAAAGGACCGGACCAAAAACCTCCTCACGCGCTATAGCCATTTCCGGCTGAACAGCGGAAAGGATTGTTGGTGACATGAACTGTCCCATGCCCAGATTCAACAACTCACCCCCATGGCTGATTGTTGCTCCTGAAGAGGCGGCATTACGGACATAAGCATTGATCTTTGCCAGATGTTCCGGGGTAATGATTGCTCCGACCTTGGTCTGCGGATCAAGTGGATCGCCGACCTTCACCTTTGCCGACAAGGCAGCAATACGGGCCACTACATCATCTGCAATATCCCGATGGACGATCAAACGGGAACCGGCATTGCAGCACTCGCCCGCATTGAAATAGGCGCCGAAGACGGCGGCATCGATGAAGTCATCCAGATTTGCATCAGGAAACACGATTTGCGGGTTTTTACCGCCAAGCTCCAGCGAAACCTTTTTCAAGGTTTGCGCTGCATTGGCCATGGTTAACTTGCCCACGCCTGTCGAGCCCGTGAAGGAAATCATGTCGACATGCGGGTGCGTCGTCATCGGTGCCCCCACTTCTGGCCCCGTCCCGACAATGATATTGACCACGCCTGAAGGCACACCTGCTTCCATCAATATTTCGCCAAGCAGCAAAGTTGAACCCGATGTGAGTTCCGATGGCTTTACCACCGCCGTACAGCCTGCGGCCAAAGCGAAAGGTAATTTCTGACTGACAATCAGGAAGGGGAAGTTCCAAGGCGTAATAATGGAAACAACCCCGATGGCTTCACGCAGGACAACGCCAAGTGTTCCTTCGCCAAGAGTATTGTAGCTCTCGCCATGAAGATCGCGCCCTAGAGCCGCCGCATAGCGCCAAATATCAACTGCACCGCCAAGCTCAGCTTTTGCCTGACTAATGGGTTTACCCGATTCAATACAATCAAGATAAGCAAGTTCGTCAGCGCGCGCTGCAATAAGGTCCGCAGCTTTAAGCAATATATTTGAACGCTCTGCACCCGTCATATGTGGCCAAGGGCCCGTGTCGAAGGCGACACGCGCGGCAGCAATGGCACGCTCCGCATCAACTTTCGTGCCGGCCTGATATCGTGACACCACAACACCATGTCCGGGGCTCTTGCGCTCAATCACATCACCAGACGAGCCATTGGTCCATTTGCCATCAATCAGCATCTGGAAGTCACGGACCTTGAAATTTTCAAGTGCTTGAGGGTGCACCAGAACTGTCATTACCATTCTCCTTTGAAAGCGGGCTCACGCTTTTCGGTAAATGCCGAAACACCTTCTTTAAGGTCCGCTGTCTTTGCTATGAGGATCGAGCCCAAGGCTTCGACCGCTGTTCCATTGTCTTCGCCATTGGCAGAAGCAATCATGAGTTTTGCCACTTCTGTGGCGGAAGGTCCGCGCCTGGCAATACGTTCTGCATAGGTCTGCGCCGCTTCAAGGGCGGTTCCTGTTTCTACGACATGATCCACCAGACCGAGCGCGAGAGCGTCACCCGCGCTGAAAATCTCGCCGCCTAATGCCATGCGCCGCACCACTTGCGCACCGAAACGCAAGGTCAGACGCTGCGTGCCGGACCAGCCGGGGATCATCCCCAAACCTGTTTCCGGCAGACCGATCTTGATCTGCGTTTCCGCAATGCGAATATCAGCCACCGCAGCAAGCTCTAGCCCTCCGCCCAAGGCATGACCATTCAACGCTGCAATAAGCGGCACTCGCAAAGTCGCAAGACGCTCGAAGACACGATGGCCGAAACGCACCCAGGCATGGCCGAACTCATTCGGCGTCATTGCGGCCCAAGCCTTGATATCGCCGCCCGCGGAAAAAGCCTTTCCCGCTCCGGTCAGGATCGCCACACGCACCTCACTATTGACTTCAACCAAATCACAAGCGGCACTCAATTCCTTGAGCATGCTTCTGTCCAAAGCATTCAGTTTTTCAGGCCGCACAATGGTTATGATTGCAACATGCCCATCTATCGAAACCTGAATAAGAGGCTCAGTCATGAAGCGTCCTTTGCTTTTTTTGCGGTAGTTTCAGACCATAGGGTTTCGGCAAAAATAATTGAGCATCCATAAGCTTCAGGTCGCGCGCCACGACCAGCGGGAATTCGGATTGGTCGAGAATATGTGCTTGCAGATCAATGCCCGGGGCAATTTCTGTCAGAACCATTCCTTCCGGCCGCAGAACCATGACACAACGTTCTGTCACGTAAGTGATGTCCTGCCCCTGCTCTATTGCCCGGCGACCGGAGAAGGTGACATGTTCGACTTCATTGACGAGCTTTTTCAGCTTGCCTTCCTTTTCGATAACAAGCTTGCCATTTTCGATATGGACTTTCGCGCCGGCATTAAACATGCCGGAGAAGACGATCTTCCTCGCCCTTGCCGTGATATCAACGAAACCACCTGCACCTGCCGTAACATGCGGGCGGAAACTCAGCTTTGAAACATTGACCGAGCCGGACTTGTCGATTTCCAGAAATGATAGAAGAGAGGCGTCAAAACCTGCACCCTGGAAATAGGTAAACTGGTGCGGCGAAGGAACGAAGGCTTCCGCATTGGATGCGCAGCCAAATGCGAAATCCAGCAGCGGAATGCCCCCGACAGGACCTTGCTCAATGACCCAGGTTACCGCGCCGTGCAGACCTTCTTCCAATAGGATACGTGGCACATTTGCCGAAATACCAAAGCCGAGATTAACAGCGCTGCCCGCTTCCAACTCATTGGCAACGCGGCGTGCAATAACCTTTTGGATGTTGAATTCAGCAAGTGCGAAATCCTCAAGTGGATGGAAAATCTCACCGGAAATAGCGGGGTCATAAACGGTTTGCGTCGTCTGTTTTTGATCAGGATCAACAACGATATAATCGACAAGAATGCCGGGGACGCGCACATCATGAGGCTTGAGTGACCCGCTTTTGGTGATGCGCTTTACCTGCGCAATAACAATTCCGCCATTATTGCGCACCGCCAATGCCTGATCAAAACCTCCAAGATAAGCACCTTCATGTTCATAAGTGAGATTGCCGCGCTCATCGGCAGTCGTGGCGCGAATAATAGCAATTTGAGGGATAATTGGCTTGAAGAATAACCATTCTTCGCCCTCGAAATTGACCTTTTTGACAAGAGGTTCCTTGGCGGCCGAGACATTCATTGCACAGCCCTGCCGGTCCGGATCGACAAAGGTGTCCAAGCCAACCTTCGTCAATACGCCCGGGCGTTTGGCTGCCGCCTCTCGGTGCATATCAAACAAAATACCGGATGGGACATTATAGGCCGCAACCTCATCATGACCGATCATCTGCCAGATCAAGGGCGGCTCGGAGGTTGACGGTCCCGACGGATAGGAACCACCGATGATCTTCCTCAACAGCCCCTTTTTGGCGATATAATCCACGCCTTTGATACCGCTCATGTCGCCTGCCGCAATGGGGTGCAATGTGGTGAGATTGCGCGGATGTCCCGTGGCGTCGAACCGTGCGCCAATCGCTTTCAACATCAGATCCGGGCAGCCAAGACCACTCGATGATGACACGGAAACAATCGCTTCATCGGGGATGAGTTCAGCGGCCTGTTCTGGGGTGATATGTTTGTTCATGCTTCTATTTCGTTCTTCTCAAAGGCCGGGATCAATTGTCTGCATTGCTCCGGTTTTTGCTGACTTGGCCACCGCCAGACTCGCGGAAAGAGACCAAAGCCCATCGTCGCCGCTTGCCGCCGGCTTGCCGTTTCCAGCTATTGCCGCGTGGAATTTGGCAATGCCTGTTTCGTAAAGATTTTTATGATCGAGCTTCAGTTCGCTTTCGCCATTCGCATTGCGAAGGACCACAGTCCCAATCGGCTTTTGTGTCATCACGTTACGGCCAATGAGGGACCCTTCAGTGCCATGCACTTCAAATCCTGTATCAGAATATTTGGTGGTGAACCCGTCGTGAAACATGGCAATCAAGCCTGACCTGAACCGCATAACGCCCATGACTGCATCAGCAAGGTCTGCCTTGGCCAGACCGCTTTGTTGCGTGGAAGCAATGACTTCGACCGGATCGTCGCCCAATACATAGCGCAATGTATCTGTGTCATGCACAGTAATGTCGAGGATAACACCACCACCAGCATCCGGGCGATCAAGACGCCAGCCCTGCAAATGCGGCGGCAGGTAAACCGCATGAAATACTCGCGCAGATAGCGGCTTGCCAATCTTCCCGGCAGCGATCGCATCGCGCATCGCCGTGTGGGTTGCGGCATTGCGCAGATGATGATTGGTGGCAAAAACAACATTTGCCGCCTTGCAGGCATCCACCATGATTTTCGCATCAGCCAGACTTGTCGCTAAAGGCTTCTCGCAAAGAATATGTTTTCCAGCTTTCGCCGAAGCCAGGACTTGTTCTTTATGCAACTCGTTCGTCGTCGAAATGTAAACGGCATCAATCGGCTGCTCACTTAGCAACGAATCCACAGTTGTAAAAGCATGTGGAATCCCGTGATCGGAAGCATATTTTGCGCCACGTTCAACGCTGCTGCTCATGACCGAAACAATCTCGCCACCACTCGCGCGGATCGCGTCAATCATCCACTCATGCGCAATCGTGCTCGCTCCGATCAGTCCCCAACGTATCACTCTATTTCCTCCAATTGCTTTACAGGTGCACCGCAGCTTTGGCGCACGACCAGCCGCACCGATGTTACGATCGACTCCTGATCGCGTTGTCCTGAATTGATTTGCTTGAGCAAAAGCTGGGCTGCCCGTTGCCCCATGCCTTGCGGGTCAACAGATATGGTGGTTAGGGCAGGAACAGCGGTCTTTGCTTCGATCACATCATCGAAGCCTATGATTGCAAAGGATTTTCCTGGCTCAAGTCCATTGGCGCGCAGACCATCGCAAACGCCAAAAGCCACAGCATCATTGAGGCAGAGCGCCGCCGTCGGGCGATCTTCAATTGTGATCAACCGCTCCAAAGCCGCAACGCCCCCGGCACGGGAGGGCGCCGAATGAATGATGCATTTTTCAGTCGCTAGAATTGCCGCTTCCTGCAAAGCATCCCGATATCCGCGAAGGCGTTCGCCAAATACAGCCGTATCCTGAAAACCGCCCATAAAGGCAATCCGGCGATGTCCCAAACCGATCAGATGGCGAACAGCAGCCTTTGCACCTGCGTAATTATCCGACACAAGCGTTGAAACTTTTGCTCCAGGCAAATTGCGGACGACCACGACAACGGGAATGCCACTATCGGCCAAATCCTTGATATCACTTGCTTTTGTTCCGCGCGCCGGCGAGAGGATCAGACCTGCAATGCCATTCTCACGCATTGAAGCGATAACCTCGCGCTGACGATCAACACTTTCACCACTATGGGCAAGGAATTGAACATAGCCAGCCGATTGAACTACCATATCCATGCCAACAGCAAGTTCTGCAAAGAAACTATTGGTCAAATCATTGACGACAATACCAACGATTTTCGATTTGGACTGACGAAGATTGGCAGCGCCCCGATTATAAATATAGCCAAGCTCGGCGATATGAGCATTGACCTTTTCGCGGGTCGCTTCACTGACAAGAGGACTCTTTTGAAGGACCAGCGACACAGTCGATTTCGACACGCCAGCGGCGCGCGCAATATCCACAATGCTTGTTCTTGTCCGGTTCAAAGCCTGTTTCCTCCATTGGCGATATATAATTGGAACGTTCCAAACACGTCAAGTAAATAGTTTTACAACGCGACACACCAAATTTTCTGCCTATAATTGTAACTATGCTCGCATTTTCCTGCGTTTTCGCACCCTAATATCGAATATGGATCCATTCCTGTCGCAAATTTGCGTATTCCTGCGCCATCCGCGATTTACTTCTTGTTTTTTGGATCGTTCCAAAATATTTATTGTTTCATTCTACGGGAGCTATGAGATGACCCACGCCCTAAAGTTGCCTGACCAGACCGGTGCAATCTTCGATTACATACTGGTGGGCAGTCCGATCAGTTTTCCGTCCAGTCCTCCGACCTTCAATCGCATTGCCTATGCAGCGGCGCATGTCGTGTCTGATCCGCTCCGGGACGTGGCACCGTGGGGCGCGCCTGCCATTGACTGGGATGCAACCATGGCATTCCGCCATCATTTATGGTCGCTCGGTTTCAAGATTGCAGAAGCGATGGACACTGCACAGCGCGGCATGGGTGTCGACTGGGTTTGCGCGCGTGAACTGATCCGCCGGTCATTGGCGGAGTCGCGCGCAGTTCCCGGTGCTGATCTTGCCTGCGGTGCCGGAACAGACCAACTGGCACCCGAAAATGCCCGTACACTTCAGGATGTCATCGACGCCTATGAAACGCAGATTGATTTTGTCGAGGCGGAAGGCGGACGCGCTGTGATGATGGCGAGTCGGGCACTTGCCCGTGTCGCGCAATCGAGCGACGATTATCGCGCTGTCTATGGAAATATTCTCGCACAGACGCGTGAGAAAGTCGTGCTGCATTGGCTCGGCGATATGTTCGATCCGCAACTTGCCGGTTATTGGGGTTCAACCTCCTTCGACAAGGCGCTGGAAACAGTGCTTGCAATCATCAACGACAATAGAGCCAAGGTCGAAGGCATCAAGATATCGCTGCTCGACAACGCCAAAGAAATCGAACTGCGCAAGCGTCTGCCGGAAGGCATTCTTTGTTTCACTGGCGATGACTTCAACTATGCTGAATTGATTGAAGGCGACGGCGAACGCTATAGCCACGCTTTGCTTGGCATTTTCGATGCGGTGGCTCCCTCGGCCTCCAAAGCGCTAGCTCATCTCGCCAAAGGTGAAACACAGGCATTCCGTTCAATCATTGAGCCAACTGTTCCCCTATCGCGCAAGATTTTCGAAGCCCCTACACAATATTACAAAGCCGGCGTTGTATTTCTCGCCTGGCTTAACGGCCACCAGCCACATTTCATCATGCCCGCCGGTATGCAATCGGCACGCGGTATAATCCATTATGCAGATATTTTCCGGCTCGCCGATCAGGCAAATGTCCTGGACAAGCCTGATCTGGCGATTGAGCGAATGACAAGCCTGCTACGGATTTACGGCCTATAGCCGGGCCGGCAGGTTTTGAAATAAACAAGCCATTGCCCGTGCCATGAATAAGGTGTTGGCTTTAGGCTTTTTTACGACCAGCTAAACATTTGATCTATAAAAGTGCAAAAATAACAACTGCACGTAAAATAGGCACTTGACGGCGCAACCGATTGCACCCCTAATACGTGAATATTGTAAGTCGTCTTTTATAATTCGGGAATTTTATTTATGCCTTTTCACGCCACTGATGCGGCTATTTCTGCACGTCACAATCGCTTATCAATATTTCGCAAGTTTTTGAAGGGTTCGGCTTGTATCGCGCTGATCCTGACGACGAGTTCAGCCGCATTTGCACAGGTAGCCGATACGAACGTCGCACAATATATGCCGGTAGATGGATACTACATGCCGGATCCAGCCGACCCTCGAAACCTAATTCGTACAAATAGTCTCGATAAGGCACTACAAGCCTGGCGTGATGATCCAGAATTCAAAGCAAACACTGGACTTGGCAACGCAAAAGCCGAGTACGCTTATGTGCTGGGATTTACAGGCAAAAATGTAAGTGTTGGGATTTATGACACCGGCGTCTATGGAAAGCATCCGGAGTTTGCCGGAGATGGCAAGCTGACCGGACTGCACACTGAAGGCAATTATGCTTGGACCTATCAGAATTATTATAAGGCTGGCGACCCGTTTTCCTTCAATGGCAATGATCCGCTTCACGGCACTGGCTTAATTAGCCCTGATAGACATGGAACGCATGTGGGTGGCATTGTTGCGGCCAACCGGAATGGATTCGGCATGCAAGGCGTTGCTTTCGATGCCAAACTGATCGCGGCTCATAACAGCGACGCTGGCCCTGAAGATGGTGTCGTTGCCGGCAATGATGCGAATGCCTACACTGCTGGTTTCAATGCGTTGATCGGAAGCGGTACTCGTATCATAAATAATAGCTGGGGAATCGGATTCCTCGGCAGTATGGGCACTTCTGGAGGGCCGAAGGCTACGAAAAATGATACAATCGCGCAATTCATATCCGCACCGAACGATGGCGCCATAAATGCCGCCGCGAGTGTAGCGCGCGCTGGTATTCTTTACGTAAAATCGGCCGGCAACAAATATGGATCTGAACCGGATGCACTCGGTGCTCTACCCTATTTTCGTCCGGACATCGAAAATCATTGGATTACTGTTGCTAATATGTCCGCCTTTAGTCCTGCGGCTCAACTTGACGCCTCCTCAAGTATCTGCGGCATGGCAAAATATTACTGCATTTCTGCTCCCGGTACGTCGATCTACAGCGCCATTTATAAACAGAGTGGCGGTAACGATTCTCCGGATTACGATGAGCTAACCGGTACCTCCATGGCAACGCCAATGGTTGCGGGAGCATTGGCGGTATTGATGGAGCGATATACCTATCTCAAGAATAAGGAGATTCGTGACGTTCTCCTGACAACCGCCGAGCAGGTTGGCTCAAGTGCGACGGGTATTCCCGATACGGCCTTTGGTTGGGGCCAACTGGATCTTAAAAGCGCCATGCTCGGCCCAAAACAGTTTCTGGACCGATTTGTTGTCGATCTTTCAAAGGATGCCGTCATTACGGGGCACGCTACTGGCACCGATGTCTGGTCCAACGATATTTCCGACACGGCTTTGATGACGCGCAGGGCTGAAGAGGCCAATGAAGTGGCCTCCTGGGCAACCAGAAAGCTGGAATTGCAAGGTAAATTGCAAACTACTCCTGATGAAGTAACACCGTTAAACGATTTGATCACAGGTTTGGATGATGCCAAAAACCTTTTAAAGGCTGCGATCAACGTAATGACACGCACAGAATACTCGGGGAAAAAACTGCAAGCTGCGTTGATTGCATTACGTGCCAATCCTGCCGGAGCCGAGTTACTGAAACTTTATGAAAAACAGAAGCCTGAATGGCAGGAGTATTATAGCAAGCCTACCGACTTTGATAATTTCATTGCTGGTCGTAGTAATGATGTCTTGGCCAAAGCAATTGTAAATATCCCCCGCGATGAAATTATCGCTGCCAACCTGCCAATTGAAGGCGAAATCAATTTCAATGATAGCACCCGCATCCCTTATTTAACTGCCAAGCTTGCTGACCCTTCATCTTACGAATCCGGTCTGACCAAGACCGGCTCCGGCCAACTAACCCTGACGGGTGACAGC
>UCNP01000026.1:26376-26496 GCA_900473335.1 Hyphomicrobiales bacterium
ACCAGTGTCAGCGAGGCTGGTGTCGTTTCCGGCGCGGGTACGGTTGAGTATCTTGTCGCCAAAAGCGGCGGCATGGTCTCGCCGGGCAATTCGGTTGGTACGCTCAATGTGAGCAAGGAT
>UCNP01000141.1 GCA_900473335.1 Hyphomicrobiales bacterium
AGCCGGGGCTCATATACGCCTCGAATACTTTCTTCACGTCATGCACGCGATAACCGGTTTCCTCCTCGGCTTCGTCACGAACGCGTTGCTCCGGCGCGGCACCTTCCAGCAACCCCGCCGCCACCTCGATCAACAATCCATCGTGGCCGTTGACGAACACCGGCAAACGAAACTGGCGGGTCAGCACCACCGTGCGCTTTTCGCGGTTGAACAGCAGAATCGCCGCGCCGTTGCCCCGGTCGTAGACCTCGCGGGTCTGGCGCTGCCATTCACCGTTGTTGCGGTGGTAGTCGAAAGTGATTTTCTTCAGCAGATACCAGTCGTGGGACAACACCTGTGTGTCGACGATGTTGACCCGTTCGGCTGTGTTGGACATCGCGTCTGATCCTGTCCTCATGGGGGACTGCCATGGTCCGACAATTGCGCCGACAAAAAAAGCCCGGCAGCGCTACCGGGCTCGTTCAGCCTGGGTTGTTACTGGAAGTCGACGTCGAAGGCCTGGTAGAAGGCGTTGCCGGTGTTGGCGACGATCCACATCAGCACAATGACGTGATGACCCTTCTTGTTCGTCGGCAGTTGCACTTGGTGATCAACCTTGGCCTTCAATTCGCCGGCATGGCTGTAATACGGCACTTGCGGGTAGAAGTCTTCGAAGAACGGCTGGGTTTCGAGCTGCGCACGGCTGATGCGTTGCTGTGGATCCCAGCCGTCTTTGGTGATCAGCCAGCGATAACCACGGGTGGTGTGCGGCGCGGTGTACGCCCAGCTGACCTCGAGAATCTGCCCCGGATCGACATTAAGCAGCGGCCAGTTGAATGAACGGCCGAGCTTCTTGCTCATCTCGTAGTCGGTGTAATTGACGCAATCGCGGGCATCGGTCTTGCCGCCGCTGAGAATGTAGCCATCGGCCGGCGGCGCGACGCTGTCCGAGTCGGTCTCGAAGGGTTGCGGGAACGGCCCGGCATTCACGGCCGGAAAGTTTTTGCCGCCCTCCATTTCATTGACTTGCCAAGCGCCGAGCAAGCCG
>UCNP01000040.1 GCA_900473335.1 Hyphomicrobiales bacterium
TGAATGTCGATTGGTCCTAGTGGTTCGTCTTTAGAAGACGTATTCAGCGCGCTCGGCTATGTGCATGCGCAAGAGCGGCTATGGCAAATGGAAGTTACCACATGGCGGGACGGAGCAGGCTTTCAGAGCTTTTCGGTGATAAAACCGTTCCCACCGATATTTGCAGAAAAATGATCAAACATTGAAGGCATAATGATTTCGACGGATGAAGCCGTCTATCAAAATGGCTTGCAAGGTATCTGGCATTTGAAGCCATAATTAACCCATCAGGCGAACCGTGATGATCTCCCTCAGGTGAGGGGAGTCATCACGGAACGCTGATAGGCGGGGCGCATTTTGAGTTGCTCGTACCAGCGCTTGAGGTGGGGCAGGTTCGGACGGTCGATGGGCATTTCAAACCAGGCATAGGCGAAACAGCCCACAGGAATATCGCCAATGCCGAACTGTGAGCCGGACAGATAAGGCTGCGTCGCCAAAGCGTCGTCCACTATCGCAAATAATTTGCTGCAGTTCTTGAGGCCATTTTCCTTGGCGGCGTGATCCTGCTTGTCTGGTGTCAGGCGAACGACATTCCAGAACACATCACGAAATGGGAGTGCAAGGGACGATGTGGCCCAATCCATCCAGCGCTCGGCTTTGGCGCGCTGTCCTGCATCTGCGATGAAAAGCGCAGAACCACCATATTGCGCGGCGAGATAGCGCACAATCGTATTGCTTTCCCAAAGGATCAGGTCGCCATCTTCCAATGTCGGGACAAGACCGTTCGGATTCTTGGCTCGATATTCCGGATCGCCGACAATGCCGAATGCGCCACCCGCTGCAATATTCTCATAGGAAACGCCTGCCTCTTCAGCAGCCCACAGGGCCTTCTTGACATTGGTCGAGTTTGTTCGGCCCCAGATTTTGAGCATGATACTCTCTTTATAATTAGATTTAGCGGATCAGATGGCGGGTAATGCGACTTTCCATCCAGTCCCATAAATGGCGAAGGGCTTCAACCAGCAATAGGTAGATAATTGCAGTCCAAAGATAAGTCTGGAAATCAAACGTGCGGGAATAGGCCAGTTTGGTATAACCCATAAGATCATAGACTGAAATCAACGCCACAATCGCCGAACCTTTGATCATGAGGATCAATTCATTGCCGTAAGGCCGTAGCGCCACAATCAATGCCTGAGGCAGGATGATTTTGCGGAAGGTCACAAATTTCGGAATACCGAGCGAAGCGGCACCTTCCCATTGACCGACCGAAACGCTGCGAATGGCACCGCGCAGAATTTCAGCCTGATAGGCGGCCGTGTTCAATGCAAATGACAGAAGCGCACAGTACCACGCGTCCCGGAAAAATCCCCAAAGGCCGACTGCTTGAAGCTCTTTGCTGAACGATCCAAGACCGTAATAGATCAGGAAAACCTGCGCTATCAGCGGCGTTCCGCGGAAGAAGTAGACGTAGAAATAGGCAATGGAAGAAATGATGCGGTTTTTGCTCATCCGTCCGAGGGCAACAGGGACAGACAGAACAGCGCCGATAATAACCGATGCCAAAACGAGGCTGATGGTGGTCCATAGTCCGGAAAGATAAGTCGGCGCGTATTTGTCGACGAGTTCCCTGTCCCAGGCGCGGAAGAGGTAATACACCAGACCAACGATCAATGCCGTCCAGAGGCCTACAAGCACATAGCCGGTTATGCGAGGTTTCGTCCAGGGTTTTGGCGGCGAAGGAGGTCGACGAACGGTCGCAGCTGCGGGCGAGATCACATTATCAGTCATCGCTTCGCTCCGCTTTTAGCCGCCCAGCGATCAATGCCGTTGATGACAAAAGATGACAAAATCCCAAGGACAAGAAAAATGACGCAGGCCGTGCCATAAAAAAGGAAAGCTTGTTTTGTCACACGGGCTGCCACTGCAGTTTGACGCAAAATATCAGCAAGCCCGATGGCTGAGACAAGCGCCGTATCCTTAAGCAAGATCAGCCAGAGATTGCCAAGTCCAGGCAAGGCGATGCGGATCAATTGCGGCAAGATAATCTTGCGCATGGTCTGTCCATAGGAAAGGCCTATCGCATAGCCGCCTTCGTACTGACCTCTGGGAATAACACGAAATGCAGAGAGGAAAACCTCGCTCGCATAGGAAGAGAAAACTGTGCCTAAAGCAAACATACCCGCGATAAACGAGTTGATCTCGATGGCTCCGGAGTAGCCAAGCAATTGACCGATTTTCTGAACACCGATCTGACCACCATAATAAACCAGAAACAGGGTCAAAAGTTCGGGCAGGCCACGAAAAATTGTCGTGTACATGTTCGAAGCGAGTTTTAGAGAGGGTTCTTCGGATTGTTTTCCGAGAGCAACAAAAAAGCCGATCGCCAATCCTAAAGGCAACGTGGCAAGCGCCAATGTTACCGTTACAAGAATTCCGCTGGCTATGCTCAGGCCCCATCCGCCTTCGCCAAAACCCAAGAGCGCTATTGAGCCTTCCATAGGCAACTTTCATATCTTGCGGGCAATTCCCCAACCCGTCATTTTGTTAGCTTGCAGATGGCAGTTTTATCCGCCATCTGCATTTTAAATTCAGATTATGGCTTAGTTATCAGCGCCATAAACGTCGAACTTGAAGTACTTGTCGTTGATTTCCTTGTACTTGCCGTTCTTGCGGATCGCGGCAATCGCTTCGCTGAACTTGTCGGCAAGGGCTGTATTGCCCTTTTTGACAGTTACACCAGCACCTGGACCGTGGATTGCAACATCAGGGGTAATTGTGCCGAGAATTTTGCAGCATGCGCCAGCTTCGCTATCCACCCACTGGCTGAGCACAACCACATCGTCCATCACAGCGTCGATACGGCCATTGGATACGTCGAGCTTATACTCGTCGGCAGTCGGGTACATTTTGATCTCAGAGCCGCTATATTTGGCTTCGGCAAAGTTCGAATGGCTGGTTGAGCCTTGAACGCCAAGCGACTTGCCCTTCAGCGATTCCGGAGTAACGTCCTTGATATCCGAATCCTTTGGTACAGCGATTGCTGGCGGTGTGTTGTAATATTTCTTGGAGAAATCGACCTGCTTGAGACGTTCCGGCGTAATTGACATGGAAGCGATAATAGCGTCGAACTTGTCAGCCTGAAGTGCAGGGATCATTCCATCCCAATCCTGCGTGACGAAAGTGCATTCTGCTTTCATCTCTTCGCAAAGTGCCTTGCCGATATCGATGTCAAAGCCTTCGAGCTTGCCGTCTGGCGTCAGATTGTTGAAAGGAGGGTAGGCTCCTTCGGAAGCGATTTTGATCTTCAGTGCGTCCTGTGCATGAGCAGCGCCCATGGTAAAGGCAAGGGCTGCAGCAGAAATCGCGATTGCGAGACGCTTGGTTGTACGCATTTATTTGAACCTCTCTTTTATGGGCCCGGCTGTTCCCCTGTATTTCTGGACAGCCTTCCGGGCAAGGTCGCAGTTTATGTCACTGCTCCTGATACGGATATTCCCACTAGTTTTTACGTAAAAGCAACCGGGAAATGTGCGCCGCCTATCGAATTTTCCCGCAAAAAATTGCGATTGCTGTAATCTTTGTATTATTGTTTCGAGCCAATGGGCTGAAAGGATATTTTCAAACACTTTAAATGCGCAGTCCTGTTTCGCGCTCGACCAAATCGGCAATTGCGGCAATATCATCAAGGTCAAACACCGGAACAGCTTCGCTTTCGAGAGCGTAATCACTGGCCAGTGCCACGATTGTTGGATCGCTTGCCGTCAAACGTTCCTTCGAGCGGCTTTCCAGCCGCCTTGTCTCAATCTTTTTATGCGCTTCGCGCTTATATCCCTCAATCAATATCAGATCACAGGGCGAGAATCGCTCCAGAATGCTGGATAATGGTGGCTCATCTTCGTTTCGCAATTCGTGCATGAGCGCCCAGCGACGATCGGAGACAATCGCAACTTCGCCAGCACCGGCCTTGCGGTGGCGAAAGGAGTCCGTACCTTCCTTGTCGATGTCGAAATCATGATGCGCGTGCTTGATCGTGGAAACCTTCCAGCCCCGCCGCGTCAGTTCGGTCACCAGCTTGACTGTCAGCGTGGTTTTTCCGGAGTTTTTCCAGCCGGTTATGCCGAAGAGGCGATTCATCATATTGAAGTCGTCCATCGTTCTCGTGCTTTAAGAATATCGTCGTTCGTATTTATATTGAAAAATGGATCCAGCGTCCGTTCTGTTTGCGTCTGCGCAAGTGTAAATTTAACGCGGCGATGTGGATGCGCGTCAATCCAGTCCATGACTCTGCGATTCCGGTCATCACCCAACCATTTGCGCAGTTCATCCCGCGACGAAACCGGCCAAAGACCAAAGACGGGGTGAGGACGCCCACCTGAAGATGCAATCGCAATTGTGTCCGGGGCATCGGCAATCTGGCCGCTCAGTTTTTCGTAAAGGTCGTGCGGAAAAAAAGGCGTATCCGTTGCAACCGTCAGTATATTCAAGAAGGCATCCCCATGAATGGCGGCCCAGTCCATTGCGGCCAGTATTCCGGCGAGCGGACCGGCATATCCGGCAATGCTATCGGGAATAATCGGTATGCCAAGATGGCGAAAATGCGCAGGGTCATTGTTGGTGTTCACGGCAATAATTGGCAACTGGCGTGCAAGGCGTTGGTGAACATGATCGATCAACCTACCGCCACCAAAGGGAAGAAGTGCTTTGTCTGACCCATCCATGCGGCGGGATTGCCCGCCTGCCAGAATGATACCCGCTGTTTTCAAAATCAAACTCCGTCGGGTGAGGAGGCAGCCGCCGTTGCCGCCGGCTTGCTACGGCTCACCATCCTTTCACGGTAAAGCGTATAGAGCCCACTGCCAATAACGATGATTGATCCGATAATCATCGGCATGTCCGGTAGGTCTCCGAAAAACAGAAAGCCGAGAAGAATTGCCCAAAGCAGGCTTGTGTAGCGAAATGGGGCAACGAAGGAAATTTCTCTCCTCCAGAATCGCTTTCATTGATATATCAATGAAAGCAGCTTTGTGCATGCGGAATATTAGCCGCCTGTTACGCTCATATGGCGGGACACCGCAGGGCGGTTATGTCGGCGATCAATAATAAAATCATGGCCCTTTGGTTTGCGACCAATGGCTTCATCAATTGCCTTGCTCAAAAGCTCATTGCCTTCCGATGCCCGCAAAGGTTCGCGTAAATCAGCTGCATCTTCCTGGCCGAGGCACATATAGAGCGTGCCTGTACATGTCAGGCGAACCCGATTGCAGCTTTCGCAGAAATTATGGGTCATGGGCGTGATGAAACCAACACGGCCACCTGTTTCGGGAATTTCGACATAACGGGCAGGGCCACCCGTTTTATAGGCAATGTCGTTGAGCGTGAATTCTTCACGGAGCTTGGCTCTGAGCAGGGACAGAGGCAGATATTGATCCGTGCGGTCGAGATCAATTTCGCCCATGGGCATGGTTTCAATCAAGGTCAGATCCATACCGCGTCCATGCGCCCAACGAATCATCTGCGGAACTTCAATGTCATTGAAGCCTTTGAGGGCGACAATATTCAGCTTGACCTTAATTCCGGCACCCTGCGCAGCCTCGATGCCTTCCATGACGCGGCCAAGATCGCCCCAGCGTGTAATTGCCTTGAACTTTGCAGCGTCGAGCGTATCCAGCGATACGTTAATGCGCTTTACCCCAAGATCGGCCAGCTCATGCGCAAATCGCGCAAGTTGCGAACCGTTGGTTGTCAGCGTCAACTCATCCAATGCGCCGGAACGCAAATGGCGGGATAGCTCGCTGATGAGATGCATAATGTTCTTGCGGACAAGCGGCTCGCCGCCTGTGAGCCTGATCCGCTTTACACCTTTTTCAATAAAGGCCGTGCAAAGGCGATCCAGTTCCTCAAGTGTCAGAAGTTCTTTTCTTGGCAGGAAAGTCATATGTTCCGACATGCAATAGGTGCAGCGGAAATCGCAGCGATCCGTTACCGACACGCGCAGATAGTTGATCGTCCGCCCGAAAGGGTCGAGCATGGATGTTTGCGTTGGTGTCTGGTCGAATGTTGCCAAATGATTCAAGAGCTTCCTCCTTATCAAGAGATAGTGCTGCATCCAGGACTTGTCCAGTTCTTGCGGCAAGGTCAATAGGCGAACGGCTGAGGCGTTTACGCGCATTTCGTCACACTGATAGGGATGATCAAAAGAGCGCATCTTGCCGCTTGCAGCAGTTAACGGCACGGCCTACACAGAAAGAAAAAGGATATCAGACATGACCGATGCGTGGCCAAAGGAACTGCGTGTCAGCAAGGATCGAAAGTCGCTGGCAATCACATTCGACAATGGCGAGCGCTATGATTTGAGCGCTGAATTGCTGCGCGTGGCATCGCCCTCTGCGGAAGTGCAGGGGCATTCACCGGAACAACGTGTGACTGTTCCCGGCAAAATGAATGTGGAAATTGCCAAGATGGAGCCTATTGGCAATTATGCGGTGCGCATTACCTTTGACGACATGCACGATACGGGCCTGTTCAGTTGGGACTATTTGATCGATCTTGGCCGGAACAAGGATACGCGCTGGCAAGCTTATCTTGATGAGCTGGCGCAGAAGGACTTGAGCCGCGAACCTGTGATGATCAAGCGTTCCTGATTTCTATCGCAAGACGACAACGCGCGTACCGATTCTGACATTGGCATAGAGATGCTTCACATCATCATTCGCCATTCTTATGCAGCCGGATGACATGGCCTGACCGATAGTCCAGGGCTGATTGGTTCCGTGAATGCGATAGATAGTTGAGCCTATATACATTGCGCGGGCACCAAGGGGATTGTTTGGTCCACCCGGCATGTAAGCAGGCAGGATACGCCCCTTCTTTGCCTCACGAGCACGCATACGGGCCGGCGGGGTCCAGCCCGGCCACTCAGCCTTGCGTGAAATCCTGTTGCTGCCGCTCCACGTAAAACCGCTTTTACCGACGCCGATTCCATAGGCAACCGCACGTCCCGTCGAAGTTACATGATAGAGGCGCCGCTCGCTGGTTCGAATGACGATTGTCCCTTCCGCATATTTGGACGGGAAAGAAACAGTTTTTCGGGTAATTGGCGAAAAATCCGATCTGTATTTTGTAGATTGGATTTGGAGCCTGTCATTGTGGATAATTTTTCTGGCAAGGTTATCTTGTGGTTTTGCGGTTGCTCCAAAGCAACTTAGACAAAAAACGCCAATACATACTGAAATCATGCGAAATAATCTAATCATCGTATCCCCCAATTCGATGTTTCGACTGTTTGTACTGTGACATTATTGCACGCTCGGGAAAAGAACGTCTGTGATCAACTCGTCGTGTAGTGAATCAAAATGAAATAAGAGCTGAATCACGTTAACCATTGAACCTTGGCGAGTATGCTCAAATGTCTCGCCGGAGAATAATCTGCCGGGGGCGGGGCATTGTTAAAACATTCTAAACAAGATGCGTCGAAACTGGAGCAATACCGAATCTGTTGCCCGCATTTGACCGCGGGTGAGACTGTTCCAGCTGGGCGAGCATTATGAATTCTTTCTCGAAAAAACGCGCACTCTTTCTGGCTGCAATGCTGTCGGCAACGGCAGGTGCCGTACCGCAGGCATCGGCAGCCAATAATCTGATGGAACTCTTGTTCCCAAGTCGCCGTGTTCAATCACAGCCCGTTATGCCGCCAGAGCCAATGGTGGGTACAGGTCAGACTTCAGCTCCTGCACCCCGTGCCCCCATCAAGCGCGTGACAGTCACAGCGCCCAAGAATTATGAATATAATGCGGATGCGCTGGTTCAGATCGATCTGACCAAGATTGATCCGCAACTGACGGCATCGTCGCATGCCAGCACTGTTGCTGCGCCATCCATGGAAATGGATCAGTTCGGCTTGAAGATTGATCATCTTCGTGAAGCGCATGTGAAAGCGGAAAAAGATATTGCTGATGCTGTCGTTGCTTACTATGCATCGGGCAAGCATCCGATCTGGACCGTGTCCTATGATGTGACACCAAAAGCCAAGGCCGTTGTCGCGCTCTTCGCAAAGGCCGCGGAAAGTGGTCTTGATCCGCAAGACTATGCGGTGAAAGTTCCCGGTGATGATTATGACCGGAGCGATATTCCTGCTCGTTTGAAGGAACTGGCCGCATTCGAGCTTTCGCTCTCTGCCCGTGCACTTCGTTATGCAATGGATCAAGGCGATGGCCGCGTTAATCCTAATCGCTTGAGCGGGTTTCATGATCTGAATACGAATAATGTAAAGCCCCGCGCGGTTATCGATCAGCTTGCTTCGGCTGGTGATGCAAGCGCTGTGCTTGCCGGATTTGAGCCGCAGAATAAATGGTACATGGAGCTTAAGCAGAATCTGCATGCGATTGCCGATACTGCTGGCCCTTCGGTTCATATTACGCCCGGAACCTTGATCCGCCCCGGCGAAGCCAATGCCGAGTTGAAAAACATTGTTGCTCTTATCAGGGCAAAGGCGCCGCAAGACTATCTCTTGAAACATGACGCCATTTTGCAGGCGCATGAAACCTCTGAGACCTATGATGAAAGTCTCGTCGAAGCGGTTAAGGATTACCAGAAATCGCAAGGCCGTCAGGCCGACGGGGTCATAGGCAATGCCACAATCAAGTCGCTTCAGGGCGAAAGCAGTGCCTCCAAGCGCGACCGGATTCTCTATTCCATGGAGCGGATGCGCTGGATGCCGCGCGATTTTGGCAGTCGCTATGTTTTCATCAACCAGCCTGCCTATCGTGCGCAATATTTCAGCGATAACACTGAAAAACTCGCAATGAATGTTGTGGTCGGATCGCCGAAGAACCAGACTTATTTCTTCAATGATACGATTGAAACAGTGGTGTTCAATCCGTCATGGGGTGTGCCGCGCTCCATCATTCTCAATGAGATGATGCCGAAAATCCTGAACAATCCGGCCTATCTCGAAAATAGCGGCTATGAGGTTTACGACAAGTCGGGTCGCGTGGTCCCGTCAAGTTCGGTTAATTGGGGACAGGTCGCATCAAATGGCGGCGGTGTCGGTATTCGGCAGAAGCCAAGCCTCGATAACGCCCTTGGCGAATTGAAAATATTGTTCCCAAACAGTCATGACATCTACATGCATGACACGCCTGCGAAGTCCTATTTCAAAAAGGATATGCGCGCTTTAAGCCATGGTTGCATCCGGCTGGAGCGTCCACGCGATATGGCTGCGGCAGTGTTGGAAATGCCTGTTGAGGATTTGAAGCAATATTTCGGCAAGAATGAGCGCAACGTGAAGGTGAAATCACAGCTTCCCGTCTATGTGTCCTATTTCACCGCTTGGCCGGATGCTGCCACAGGGCAGATTCATTATTATGATGATGTCTATGAGCGTGATGCCTATCTCGGAAAGGCCATTCTCAAGACGCAGGCTGTCCGCCAGGCCGATACCTTGCAGACAGCAAATCTTTAGAGCGTTTTGATAGATTCAAAACGACGCTCTATGTCTTTGTTTTTACGCAATTCCGGCCGGAAAGCCGCTGCACACTTTTCCTGGAATTGCTCTAATCGCCCGATTTGATCTCAAATGGCGGCAGGCTTTGAAATGCAAGTTTTAAAGCCTGTGACCAACCTTCCGATACGACTTCATAATAGGGGTCAGTGCGTTCGATACGCTTTTCGTAACCGAGCCTGAAACTGTCTGACTCGTAAAATTGCAAATCGAGCGGCAGGCCCACTGAAAGGTTCGATTTTAGCGTTGAATCAAAGGAAACAAGCAGAAGCTTTGTCGCTTCCTCAAAAGTCATCGCTGGATCATAGGACCGAACAATGATCGGCTTGCCATATTTGTGCTCGCCGATCTGAAAGAATGGCGTGTCCTGCGTCGATTCAATAAAGTTACCCTCAGGATAAATGAGGAAAAGACGAGGATCGCCGCCCTTTATCTGGCCACCAAGAATGATGGAGGCGCCAAAGGAGTCGGCGCGCTGACCCCCGCTATCGACCTGATGGATCACGTCGCGGATTGTATCGCCCACCAGTCTTGCCGTCTGAAACATGGATGGCATCTCATAAATGGATGGAGAGCGCTCAGATGGCATTTTGGTGCGCTCGTTGAGAACGCTGATAACGGCCTGTGTGGTGGCAAGATTGCCTGCTGAAAGGAGCGTTATGACCCGGTCGCCACTTTTGGCCCAAGTGTACATCTTCTTGAATGTCGAGATATTATCGACGCCCGCATTGGTTCTTGTGTCAGACATAAACACAAGTCCACGGTCCAGTTTGAGGCCGACGCAATAAGTCATAGCGAATCCCAAATTCGAAATAAGAGCGATTACTGCTCTACATTGACCTCGACGGCAAGCGATTCGATTGATGGTCCAAAGCGTATTCCAGAAACAGGGGCTGCTTCGCGGTAATCAAGCCCACAGGCGATGCGCACATAGGTCTCGTTGGGGCACAAATCGTTAGCTGCGTCGAAGCCAACCCATCCAAGCCCGTCTATATGGGCTTCAGCCCAGGCATGGCTGGCAGTTTGCTCGACAGTATTATTCATCATCAGATAGCCGGAGACGTAACGGGCAGGGATACCGAGGAGCCTTGCAGCCGACAGAAACACATGTGTGTGGTCCTGGCAAACACCGGTTCCGAGCACAAGCGCTTCTTCTGCCGTTGTATTGATGGTGGTGGAGCCGGGTGTGTAAACCAGTTTTTTGTTCAATGCTCCCATCAATTCATGCAAAATCTCCAGCCTGTCGGACTTGGCGGGCAATCCGGCGACCAGATCTCGAACAGCATCGCCAGGTGCGGTAAGCTGGGTTTCGCGCTCATAAAGCCAGGTCGGCATGAAGTTATAGACTTTGCCGAGAACACCGCTGCGATCATCCGTTTCAACATGCCCTGCGGCGCGGATCACAAGCTCTTCGGTTCCCTGATCGACGCTGATGAGCATGGTTTTATTGCCATAACCATCGCGGTAATTCGCCTCCTGCGTCGCGCCCTCCACAGTCACGGTCCAGTCGATGACTTTCTGACCGGGTGAGCTTTGCGGATGAAGGCGCAAGCGCTGGACCGCATAGTGAACAGGCGCATCATAGCGGTAGTGGGAATTATGCTGGATATTCAGTAGCATGGGGCTCAATCAAAATTGTAGGCTTTGGCGATTTTACTGCTCAAGCCGGTTGTTTGATAGATGAGATCACTCAGGAATTCATGCAGTCCATTGTCAAAGATGGTGCGAATATCATTGTTCTCAAGCCGGGTCATGATGCCTTCGGCCATGTCGTGGCACTCGTGCCGGGCACCGTAATCAATCGCCAGATGTTTAAGGTTGTCGACAATATTGGAATAGCAGAAATTGAGCGAGCGGGGCATTCTTGAATTGAGGATCAGATAATCCGCGATGTTCACTGGATTATACTCAATATCATAGACCCAGCGATAGGAGCGATGGGCGGAAACTGACCGCAAAATAGACTCCCACTGAAAATTGTCCAGCGTTGTACCGACATAGGAAATTGATGGCAGAAGCACATAATATTTTACGTCGAGAATTCGCGCTGTATTGTCGGCCCGCTCAATAAAGGTGCCGATCCGAGCGAAATTGAAAATCTCGTTGCGCAGCATTGTGCCATGAAAAGCGCCACGAATGATTGCTGTTTCACGTTTGATCTGGTCGAGAACGCGCGGCAAGTCCGTTTCGGGAACTGCTGAGGCCAAGGTGGACTTCAACACCATCCAGGTTTCATTGACGCTTTCCCAGGCTTCGCGGGTCAAAGCGGTCCGCACCATTCGCGCATTTGAGCGGGCTGTTTCGACGCACGACATGACACTTGAGGGGTTGCTCGGATCACGCAGGAGAAAATCTGAAACGAGGCTGGCGTTATATTCCTTGTATTTATTGTCGTAACCGATCTTCACGCCAGCACTCATGAGCACCGAAGACCATTCTTCGGGTGCATCGGATGTTTTAGTCAGCGCCATGCGCAACCCGGCATCGATCAATCGAGCCATGTTTTCTGCCCGCTCTATATAGCGAAACATCCAGTAAAGACCGTTTGCGGTGCGCCCAAGTAGCATTTTCTAATAAATTCCCTCTTTTATTCATCGGGGGGCCTTATGGATGACCCTTATGTCCGCAATTATCGGCAGTCGCTTGAACCTAATCGTCCAGCACCCAAGTGTCCTTTGTGCCGCCTCCCTGACTTGAATTGACCACCAGCGAGCCTTCCTTCAAAGCAACGCGCGTCAAACCGCCGGGCGTAATTCGGATGCGGTCCGAAACGAGCACGAAAGGCCGCAAATCCACGTGACGTGGCGCAAGGCCCTTTTCCGTCATGATTGGTGTTGTCGATAGGGCAAGGGTCGGCTGCGCAATGTAATTCTTGGGATTGGCCTTCAGCTTTAGTGCAAAGTCTTCGCACTCCTTCTTTGAGGCCGCGGGCCCAACCAGCATTCCATAACCGCCGGAACCATGCACTTCCTTGACCACAAGCTCGCTGAGATTTTCGAGCACATATTTCAGTGTATCCGGCTCGGAACAGCGATGTGTCGGCACATTTTCCAATATTGCCTTTCGTCCCGTGTAGAATTCGACGATTTCCGGCATGTAGGAATAGAGCGCCTTGTCGTCAGCAATTCCCGTTCCCGGTGCATTGGCGATGGTTATATTACCAGATCTGTAAACATCCATTATTCCGGCAACACCCAATGCGGAGTCGCGGCGGAAGGTGAGGGGATCGAGATAGGAATCATCCACGCGGCGGTACAATACGTCGATAGCGCGATTGCCTTCGGTCGTGCGCATGACAACCTTGCCGTTTTCGACCTTCAAGTCGCCGCCTTCGACCAACTCCACGCCCATTTGATCTGCCAAAAATGCATGTTCGAAATAGGCGGAATTATAGATACCCGGGGTTAGAACGGCGATGGTCGGCGTGCCATTGCATCCGGGCGGGGCGACGGCTGCAAGTGATTGCCGCAGCATCTTCGGGTATGTTTCGACAGGGCGAACCTTGATCTGCTGAAACAGTTCCGGAAAAAGCTGCATCATGGTTTCACGATTTTCCAGCATGTAAGACACGCCAGAAGGGGTTCGCGCATTATCCTCAAGCACATAGAACTGATTTTCTGCCGTGCGGACAATATCGACACCAATAATGTGGGTATAGACATTTCCTGGCGGGCGGAACCCTACCATTTCAGGCAGGTAAGCATCATTATGCGTGAACAGTTCGCGGGGGATGCGTCCTGCGCGGATGATTTCCTGACGGTGGTAAATGTCATCAAGGAAGGCATTTAGCGCCATCACGCGCTGTTCGATACCTTGCGAAAGGCGTCGCCATTCATTTCCGGTTATAATGCGTGGGATAATGTCGAATGGGATAAGGCGCTCTGCGGCCTCTTCATCGCCATAGACGGCGAAGGTAATACCGGTTTTACGAAAAACATTCTCAGCATCGAGTGCTTTTTGCGCCAGTCGGCCTGGATTTTGTGTATCGAGCCAGCTTTTCAACTGGTCATATGGCTGACGGACCTCGTCGCCGGTTTTGATCATCTCGTCAAATGGCTTCACTCAAATCCCCCTTTATATAAGTATCATTCAAGCGCGTTCGGGGAAAAATGCAAGCACATTCCGTCGTCAACGTTCGCCATAGCTATGGTGGCTCAAAAACTAGGCAGCTATATTGTGTTTTGGGCAGGTGCAATAAGGCCTTCGTCTAATATGAAGGCATTTCTTCAGTCTGAATTTTGATTGAAGTCGGCTAACAAGAAACCGGCCCGGCCTTTTGCGGCCGGACCCTGGAATCATTTAATCTCAACCCTCAATAGGGTGAGTTGCACTGACGGCGTGGGCCGTAGTTTGGCTGATACGTGTTGTCCGAGGCGCGATAGGAACGATAGCGATCATAGCACCACTGTGTGTGAGAACGGACACCCCGATAGGCTGGACGATTTACGGTACTGCCAATGATCACACCGGTGCCGAAAGCTGCCAGCGGAAACCATGCACCATTGTGATAGCGATATCCTGGGCGGTGGTGACGCCAACCGCGATGGCCACGCCAATATCGGTCACCTCTCCAGCCGCGATCGCCTCGCCAGCCACGATCGCCACGCCAATGCCTGTCACCGCGCCAGCGATCACTGCGGCTCATATATTGTTGGTGCTTGTTGTAAAAAATGGTTCTGCGATCCCGTACAGTTTGCACATTGGCATTACCGGTTTCAACAGCCACTGGTGCCAGCGGCGCCGAACTTGCCGGAACAGCACCCGTAGATAGCATGCCGACACTTATGGCCATTGCTGTCAGAATTGAAGTGAGCTTTTTCATAGTTCCTCCAGAGTTTCCCGAAGCATCAAAAACACTTCGTTCCGATGACGAACCAAAATTTGTCGGCATCATACTAAAGGTAAAAACGCACAATCGGCTTTTTTGTTCCGGCTGGATGGATGGGCTATGCGTTCACGGCTGCGATCAAATTCCCGGCCATTTCAACACTTAGCTCCCGATAGTGCGAAATGACACGACTGGGATCATAGGTTGCTACCGGCATGTCGGAATAACCGAAATCAACGGCGATAACTGGAATTCCGGCGGCCTTCGCAGTGTTGATATCGGTGTGGCTGTCACCTACCATCACAGCACGATCAACATCGCCTCCAGCCATTTTGATTGTCTCAAGTAGATGTCTTGGATCGGGTTTCCTGAAAGAAAATGTATCGCCGCCTGTAATCGCTGCAAAGCGGGATGTTTCTCCAAGATGACCAAGCAGCGAAACGGCCAGCCCTTCAAACTTGTTTGTGCACACGGCCAATAGATAACCGGCATCTGCAAGATTATCCATTGTCTGGGCGACGCCCTCGTAAAGCGCTGAGTGTCCCGGCATGTTTGCGCTGTAGTGCTCGATAAACAGGCCAAGGAGCCAGTCGAGCTGTTCTGGACTAAGCAGTTTTTGCTGTGCTTCGAAAGCGCGCTCAATCATGACGCGTCCGCCCTGACCGACATAGCGGCGCAACGCGACCGGATCGACTTTCTCCATCCCTGCCGAACTCAGGCAATGATTGAGACTGTCGAGAAGATCAGGAGCTGTATCGACCAGCGTTCCATCCAGATCAAATATGATTATGGGTTGAGCCATTTTGTTCCTGCTATCTCTATATGGGCGTGCAAGACGCGTTGGACGTAAGTGTCAAATTTACTCCACGAGCGGTCTGATTCTAACATTCGCATCCCATTTCGATTAGGCTCGTAGCGAATGTTAGAATCAATAAGGCCACTAGTAACTATATGTTTTTAGTGGAGTTTTCGGATTTGACATTTGTATGGGAGTTTGCGAGCGGATGGGAATCAAATGTCAAATTCACTCCACTAGTCTTGACCCTTTTGCCTGACGTGTTAGGGAGCCCAATGTCAATGCAAAATGACAGTAAGTCAAAGCTACAAGAGGGCGCACAAGCGATGGACCCGAGATCATTGAAGATTGAAGCCGCAGCGGCGGCATTGACTTACGTCGAAGATGGCATGCGTCTTGGCATAGGTACGGGATCGACGGCAGAAGAGTTTGTTCGACTATTGGCAGTGAAGGTTGCGGCGGGAATGTCCATTATTGGGGTTCCTACGTCCGAGCGCACTGCTGCGCTTTGCCGGGAACTTTCCGTTCCCCTTTCGACGCTTGAAGATACGCCGCAGCTTGATCTTACCATTGATGGCGCCGACGAAATTGATGCGGAACTGAACCTTATCAAAGGTGGTGGAGGCGCGTTACTACGTGAAAAGATCGTCGCGGCGGCTTCAAGCCGGATGATTGTTATTGCCGATGCTTCGAAGTTTGTTGATGTGCTCGGAGCCTTTCCATTGCCCATCGAAGTCAATCGTTTTGGATTGGCCTCAACCAAGCTGGCGATTGAGGCTGCCGCTGCCAGGCTTGGTCTGCCCGGTGCCCTTACATTAAGGATGACGAAAGGCGATGCATTTGTTACAGAGCCATTTGTAACGGACGGTGGACATTTGATCCTTGATGCATCTTTTGGCCGCATTCCGGATACAAGAGCGTTGTCCAATGCTTTGCATGCCATTCCCGGCGTGGTGGAGCATGGTTTGTTTTTGAATCTGGCGCATACAGCCATATTGGCCGGTGCTGACGGTATTCAGACATTGCTGCGTGACACATCTGTCTAGGCGCGCAGTAGCATTAGAATCAGTTGTTTTACCCGCAGCTTGGAGATGGTTTCGGGTGAGACGCATACAACAAAAAAACGGAGCGATAAATTCATGAACCGAGCAACTGGCTTTCGCCGCTTGATTGCACCTTTGTCCATCGCAATCATGCTGGGTGGTGTTTATTCTGCACAAGCGCAGGAGATCACTCCATCACACCTGGCTGCTGCACGCGCCGCTGTTACTGCGATTAAGACAACGGATCAGTTCGACTCAATTTTGCCTATGGTTGCCCAACAGCTAAAGGCAGAATTGATTCAGAAAGACCCCAATCTGGAATCGATCATCAGCACCACTGTTGATGAGCAGGCCCTCGCTTTGGCATCACGCCGTGGCGACCTCGAAAATGAAGCAGCGCGCGCCTATGCTGTTTCCTTCACCGAAGAAGACCTGAATGCCATCACCGGCTTTTATAATTCGCCAGCGGGCAAAAAGCTTCTCTCGGAAGGCCCCATTGTTACGCGTGAAGTTCTCAAGGCTGCCAGCATCTGGCAGCGCGGTATTGCGCGCGATCTGGCGCAGGCTGTTGCCGAAAAGGTTGTTGCAGCAGCGGCGGCAACATCGCCTGCTCCCGCAGCGCCGGAAGCTCCCAAGCCGTGAGCTAACTCTACGGTAATTTGATTTCAAAGCCCGGTTCAAAGCCGGGCTTTGTGCTTTTAAATCGTTTGGATAAGTCCCATATAGTTGCTCAGGCAAAGATTCGGAGTGCTCCCGCTATGACAAAATATGATTACGATCTTTTCGTTATCGGGGGAGGGTCGGGCGGTGTTCGGGCTGGCAGGCTTGCCGGGGCCATGGGCAAGAAGGTCGGCCTTGCCGAAGAATTTCGCATGGGCGGCACCTGTGTGATACGCGGCTGCGTTCCAAAAAAACTTTTTGTCTATGCTTCGCAGTTTCCAGAGCATTTCGAAGCGGCAGCGGGTTATGGTTGGTCTGTCGGCGAGACGAAATTTGATTGGCCAACACTCATTGCCAATAAGGATAAAGAGATTGCGCGACTTGAAGGGCTCTACCGCAAGGGGCTGGATGGTTCGCATGTGGAGATATTTGACAGCCGTGCCGTGCTGGTGGATGCCCACACGATCGAAATACTCAAAACCGGGAAACGCGTTACCGCCGATCAAATTTTGATCGCTGTGGGTGGTCATCCCAATCCGCATGAAGCATTGCCGGGTTATGAACTTTGCATCACTTCCAACGAGGCATTTCATCTGGAGCAGTTGCCAAAGGCCATTATTATAACGGGCGGTGGTTATATCGCTGTCGAATTCGCAAATATCTTTCACGGCTTGGGTGTTGATGTAACCTTGGTCTATCGCGGCAAGGAGATATTGTCCCGCTTCGATCATGATCTGCGTCATCTCCTGCATGAGGCGATGGAAGCCAAGGGCATAAAAATCCGCTGTAGCGAGATGTTGAAAGAGGTCAAACGCAATTCTGATGGCCGTCTCGACGTGCATCTGTCGTCTGGCGATGAATTGGCAGCCGATCAGGTCATGCTGGCGATTGGACGTGTGCCTAACACAAAAATGCTCGGTCTTGAGCAGGCTGGCGTCGAAACTGACGAGATTGGCGCAATCAAGGTTGATGATTATTCACGGACCAGCGCCGAGAATATCTGGGCAGTTGGAGATGTGACAAATCGCGTTCAGCTGACACCTGTAGCAATACACGAAGCCATGTGTTTCCTTGAAACAGCATTCAAAAATAATCCGACCAAGCCTGATCACCGTGAGATTGCAACAGCAGTATTTTCACAGCCTGAAATCGGTACAGTCGGCCTTTCGGAGGAAGAAGCCGCCAAGGAGTTCAATGAGGTTGATATCTACCGTGCCTTGTTCCGTCCTATGCGTAATACGCTTTCAGGATCCAAGGAAAGGATGCTCACGAAGCTGGTTGTCGATGCTGCCAGCCGCAAGGTGGTAGGCGCCCATATTCTTGGGCCGGATGCTGGCGAAATGGCGCAGCTTTTGGGTATTCCGATCAAGGCGGGCTGTACCAAGGACGATTTCGACCGAACTATGGCTGTTCATCCGACCGCAGCGGAAGAACTCGTTACAATGTACAAGCCAAGCTACCGCATCGTCAAAGGTAAGCGTATTGATTAAGTGTGACTGAGATCACACTTTCGCTTGGCGCAGCTTTAGCGTTTGATAGCATTTGCTGGCAGCGTTCCATCCAATAACCAATTGATGGCGTCTGGCCATAGAGTCTCGGCGCGGCTTTTGCGGAAATAACCAAGATGGCCAATCTTATCCGCGCGATTTTCCGGTGATAACCACAACTCGTGCACGTCCGCATTGACGAGCCTCTCAAGCAGCAATCGGACAGCTTTTGGCGTGCCCCAGGGATCATCCGTTATGCCAATGCCCAATACGGGGATTTTTACGGCTGAAAAATGCCGTGCTTCTGGAACTTTGGGGTCTTCAAACAGGAAGTTTGGATTGCGGCACCAGCGTGCCCAGTCACGAAAAATGCTCCCCGGAAGAGATTCGCCAATACCGCTCCACTTGGGAAGTCGCCCCAGTGGATAGGTGAGTGGTACGCCCAGCAGGTTCATTCTCGCATAGACGGAAAATGGCTCGGCTGTATTGCGATAGTAGCCTGAAAGGGAAGCGAGGGTTGTGTATCGTTCAAATTCGGCGGATCGGTCGCATAGGCCAATTGCTACGCCGCCAAAGGAATGACCAATGCCAACAACTGGTTTGTTGCCAGATGCTTTTTTCAACTCATCCAGCGCCGCTGCCATGTCGAGAACGCCCCAATCCTTCATGTGAAGGCGTGGCTTCCAGCCTTTGGGTACAAGAGATTTCGCTACACCGCGATAATCGTAAGTGAGCACATGCGAGGCTCCAAGCTCCAGCAACCGATTGGCAAAATGCCGGTAAAAACTATCCGGAACTGCGGCTGCCGAAGAGATCAGAACCGCTGGCTTTTGCCCCGATCCGATAAACAGATTGCCACGCAAGGGAAAACCATCCGCTGCCTCAAATGCAATCCCCTGCATCGCTGCCTCCCCTTATTACTTTTACGTTAAAGTAATACAGATGGAACATTCCTACAACGATCAAATCCGATTGGTATCCCAATCGTTAACAGGACTGGTATCATAAGCATAAGTGGACTATATGAGCGCTTTCCGGCCTGACCGGAAAATTTCAAACAAACGCTACCAAAGTGGAAAGCAAGTAACAGGTGCAATAATGACCAAGAACTGGACACCGACTTCCTGGAGAGGCAAACCGATCAAGCAGGTGCCTTTTTATCCGGACGCTCAGGCTCTGAGCGATGTCGAGGCCCGTCTTCGGACATATCCACCGCTGGTTTTTGCAGGTGAGGCACGCAAGTTGAAGAAACAGCTTGCCGCAGTCTCCCGTGGTGAAAGCTTCCTGCTACAGGGTGGTGATTGCGCCGAAAGCTTTGCGGAACATGGTGCGGATAATATTCGTGACTTTTTCCGTGTGTTTTTGCAGATGGCCGTTGTTTTGACCTTTGGTGCTTCGCAGCCCATCGTCAAGGTTGGCCGTATTGCTGGCCAGTTTGCCAAGCCGCGTTCCTCGGACACGGAAACAAAGAACGGCATTGAGCTGCCAATTTACCGCGGCGATATCATCAACGGCACCGAGTTCACCGAGCAATCGCGTATCCCGGATCCGGCACGCCAGGAAATGGCATACCGCCAGTCTGCCGCAACGCTCAATCTTTTGCGTGCATTCGCGCAAGGTGGCTATGCCAATCTGGAGAACGTCAATCAGTGGATGCTTGGTTTCGTGGCTGACAGCCCGCAGGGCGAGCGTTATGGCATGCTCGCCCGCCGCATTGCGGATACGGTCGATTTCATGCGTGCTGTTGGCATCACTGCTGAAACAAATGCGCAACTGCGTGAAACGGACTTCTACACAAGCCATGAAGCGCTGCTGCTTGGCTATGAAGAGGCTTTGACCCGCGTCGATTCCACTTCGGGCGACTGGTATGGCACGTCAGGTCACATGATCTGGATTGGCGATCGTACCCGTCAGGCCGATCATGCGCATATTGAATATTGCCGTGGTATCAAGAACCCGCTTGGTCTCAAATGTGGTCCGACATTGGAGCCGGATGATCTGCTGCGTCTGATTGATTTGCTCAATCCGGCCAATGAGGCTGGTCGCCTGACATTGATTGCCCGCTTCGGTCACGACAAGGTTGGCGATCATCTGCCAAAGCTGATCCGCGCCGTGCAAAAGGAAGGCCGCAATGTTGTCTGGTCCTGTGATCCGATGCATGGCAATACCATCACTGCCAATGGCTACAAGACACGTCCTTTTGACCGTATCCTTAAGGAAGTTGAGGGCTTTTTTGCAGTTCATCATGCCGAGGGTACATATCCGGGCGGCATCCATATCGAGATGACCGGCAATAATGTGACGGAGTGCACAGGGGGCGCGCGCGCCATATCTGCGGAAGATTTGCAGGATCGCTACCACACCCATTGTGATCCGCGCCTTAACGCGGATCAGGCTCTGGAACTTGCGTTTCTGGTTGCTGAACTGCTCAAGAAACAGCGCGACAGCCAGCCACAGAAAATGGCTGCAAACGGCTGATCAAGCTGACTTTAAAAAGATGATGGCGGTTCGGAAGGGCCGCCATTATTGTTTCAAGGGTACAGTGCGCTCAAGGAGGGGCGATGGATAAGGATATTGAGGAGATTAACGGGTCTTGCCATTGCGGCACGGTTCGTTTTCATGTGCGACTGAAGAATGGTTTGCACAGCGTGCGCAGGTGCACCTGTTCCTATTGCCGGATGCGCGGCGCTGTTGCCGTAAGCGCAAAGGTTGGCGATATCACCATTTCAGAGGGTGAGGATGCGCTGACGCTTTATCAATTCAACACCAATACGGCCAAGCATTACTTCTGTTCGAAATGTGGAATTTATACGCATCACCAGCGCCGGTCCAATACGGAGGAATATGGTGTCAATGTTGCCTGTCTTGATGGCATAAGCCCGTTTGATTTTGAAGAACTGCCGGTAAATGATGGGACAAGCCACCCATCCGACAGGGGCAGCAATCAGGGATCGGGTCTGGCCGGAATTTTAAAATTTATACCGCAGAAGTAAGACTTCCCGGCAAGACAGCTCCATATTGCTCACAATAACGTCATAACCACCCTGTTTGGGGTGGAGTTTTATGTTTTCGGATTCTATCAAGGCGATATGAACACGAAAACGCCCCGCCGAGTCCGTCTATCAGCATCCTTCCGTTCATTCATGGCGAGTGAGGCCGCTGGCGGCATCATTCTGATGGTCGTCGCGGCACTGGCACTCATCATCGCCAATTCGCCGCTCAGTCAGGCCTATTTTGATCTGCTTCACCTTTATGTTGGCGGTCTTAGTGTTTTGCATTGGGTCAACGATGCCCTGATGGCGGTTTTCTTCCTGCTTGTCGGTCTGGAGATCAAGCGCGAGATGATCAGCGGACAATTGTCCAACTGGTCGCGGCGCGCGCTTCCCGGTTTTGCCGCTGTCGGCGGCATGGTTGTTCCGGCGCTCATTTTTATTGCCTTTAACGAAGGCGATACGATCCGTGGTTGGGCAATTCCATCGGCTACGGATATCGCGTTTTCCCTTGGCGTGCTTTCGCTGCTCGGATCGCGTGTTCCAATGTCATTGAAGATATTTCTGACTGCCCTTGCCATTATCGACGATCTTGGCGCGGTCATTATTATCGCGCTGTTTTATTCTCAGGGTCTGAACGTTCCGGCACTCGCTGGTGTCGCACTCGTTTTTGCCATCCTCATGGCGATGAACTTCATGGGTATGGTCAGGCTATGGGCCTATGTTGTGCTCGGCGTCATACTTTGGATACTGGTTTTCAAATCCGGTATCCACGCAACGATCGCAGGTGTGCTTCTTGCCTTGACGATCCCCATGAAAGGCGACAAGGGCGAGGCGAATTCACCACTTCTCCAGCTTGAACATGCAATCCAGCCATGGGTCGCATTCGCTATTGTGCCAATATTCGGATTTGCCAATGCAGGTGTTTCATTCGGCGGTGTTTCGCTTTCAAATCTGGCAGACCCTGTGCCGCTCGGCGTTGCCGCCGGTCTGTTTGTAGGCAAGCAGCTTGGGGTGTTTTCCTTTGCCTGGCTTGCGATCAAGATGCGGCTGGCGGAGCGACCCGTCGGGGCCAATTGGACACAGATGTATGGCGTGTCCGTCCTATGCGGCATTGGCTTTACCATGAGCCTGTTCATTGGGCTGCTTGCCTATGTCAACTCGCCTTTGCTTCAGGATGAAACAAAGCTTGGCGTTCTGCTTGGCTCGCTGCTATCGGCGCTGTTTGGTGCGCTCTTGTTGGTCCTGTCGTCAAAGCGACCAGCCAAGACGTGAATGCGAAAGCGGACGGGACCACCCGGCCTATTCTCCAATCCTGCAAGGAGGGCGATTGATGACGGAATTGCATAAGGGCTCGTGCCTTTGCGGAAAAGTTCATTTTGAAACGCGTGGCCCTTTGCGGGGCATCATCTATTGCCATTGCTCGCAATGCCGCAAGCAGTCCGGCCATCATTACGCGGCGACGAACGTGCAGGATGACTGTATCGATATATCCGGCAAGGAAAACATCAGCTGGTATGAGGCCAGCGAGTCCGCTCGTCGCGGGTTTTGCAAGAATTGCGGCTCTGTTTTATTCTGGAAGCACAATCAGTTCGACTACATCTCGGTCATGGCTGGTGCCTTTGACAGTCCCACAGGGCTTAAGGGTGAAGTCCATATTTTCGTGGCTGATAAAGGTGATTACTACGAGATTTGCGATGATCTGCCGCAATATGAACAAAGCAGTAGCGGGATTGTTGTTGCGCCGCCAAAGCATTGACGTGGAATGTACTGGTCATATAGCTGGCATGGCTGGAATATACAGGGGCAAAACATGCATCGGCTGGTAATGGCATTCATAAATTCAATGCGGGCGCTTCGGCACCTTGCCGTTCATGAAAAGGCTGTGCAACAGGAGCTTGTCCTGTTTCTGTTGTCGATACCCGTTGCAGCTTTTCTTGCGCCCACCGGACTGGCTTTTCTGCTTCTTACAGGTTCACTTCTGTTTCTCATTATGGTCGAAGTTTTGAACACGGGTATTGAGGCAGCTTGCGATGCGGTTTCCCTCGATTTCCATAAGGAAATTCAGATTGCTAAAGATTGCGGTTCGCTTGCTGTCTTGATCTCGGTCATCCTTGTTGCCACTGTCTGGATCTACACGCTTTCGACTGCATATTTCCTGTAATAGGCTGCAATCGCCACATTGTTTTCCAATCAACGAAACGATATATGTTCATTATGAGCAAAAATCCTGACATTCTCCGTATCGCCATTGCCCAGCTTAATCCCGTCTTGGGTGACATCAGGGGCAATCTTGCCAAAGCGCGCGAAGCCAGAGCCGATGCTGCGCGGCAAGGCGCTGATCTTGTCTTGTTCACCGAGCTTTTCATTTCCGGCTATCCGCCAGAGGATTTGGTACTGAAAAAAGCATTTATCGCGGCTTGCGAAAAAGCTGTTCGGGAGTTTGCCGAGGATACCGGTGATGGTGGTCCAGGTGTCATTATTGGTGTGCCACTGCGGCGCGAGACCGGGCTGCATAATTCTGTCATGGTTCTGGATGGTGGCAAGGTCATAGCCGAGCGTTTCAAAGTCGATCTGCCCAATTACGGCGAATTCGATGAAAAACGTGTGTTCCAGCAGGGGCCGCTTCCAGGTCCCGTCAATTTCAGGGGCATCCGCATCGGAATACCGATCTGTGAAGATATTTGGGGCGACCTTGGCGTTTGCGAAACGCTGGCCGAAAGTGGTGCGGAAATACTCTGCGTGCCGAATGGCTCTCCCTACTATCGCGGTAAGGTTGATGTGCGCCATCAGGTGGCATTGCGTCAGGTCATTGAAACCGGGTTGCCGCTGATTTTTGCGAACCAGCTTGGCGGACAGGATGATTTGATTTTTGACGGCGCTTCATTTGCCTTCAATGCCGACAAGAATCTCGCGTTCCAAATGTCGCAATTTGAAGAACAGCTGATTGTCACCACATGGCGCCGTGGCAAAGATGGCTGGAGCTGTGGCGAAGGCCCGATGTCACGTATCCCGGAGGGTGAGGAGGCGAATTATCGTGCCTGCATGCTTGGGCTACGCGATTACGTCAATAAGAACGGCTTCAAGGATGTGGTTCTTGGTCTTTCCGGCGGTATCGATTCAGCGATCTGCGCCGCTCTGGCCGTTGATGCGCTGGGTGAAGAGCGGCTTCGTGCCGTCATGATGCCTTACACCTATACGTCCAAGGATTCGCTGAAGGATGCAGAGGATTGCGCAAGGTTGCTCGGTTGCCGTTATGATGTCGTGCCGATCTTTGAGCCGGTAGAAGGTTTTCTCAAAGCGCTCGGCCCGACATTTGCGGGCACCAAGGAAGGGATTACCGAGGAAAATTTGCAAAGCCGCGCGCGCGGTACAATCCTCATGGCGATCTCGAACAAGTTCGGCTCAATGGTCGTGACGACAGGCAACAAGTCGGAAATGTCCGTTGGCTATGCCACGCTCTATGGTGACATGAATGGCGGCTATAATCCAATTAAAGACCTCTACAAGATGCAGGTCTATGCCATGTCCGAATGGCGCAACAAGAATGTACCTGCCGGTGGTCTTGGTCCTTCGGGAGAGGTGATTCCGGTCAATATCATCAGCAAGGCACCCTCGGCGGAACTACGTGAAAACCAGACCGATCAGGATTCTTTGCCACCATATCCTGTTCTTGATGACATTCTTGAATGTCTGGTTGAGAACGAGATGGGCGTGGATGAAATCGTTGCGCGCGGGCATGAGCGGGCCACAGTGGAGCGTATCGAGCATCTGCTTTACATCGCTGAATATAAGCGCCGCCAATCAGCTCCGGGTGTGAAGGTCACAAAGAAGAATTTCGGTCGTGACCGCCGTTATCCGATCACCAACAGGTTCCGTGACAGGCATTAACCTCAACTGTTGCAATCTGGCCGCACCCGTCGTCCAAAAGGCATTTGCTCTAAAAACAGGTGCTTGGCGGCGCAATGCGATTCGCCTATAAGCCAATCTCCGGCAATTGCGACCGGGAGGTTCACGAATGGCAGCTTTCATCATGCCCCGACGGGGCGGCGCCAGTTTCTGATATGTGACGGCGAAAAGCCTTTTGGCTTTTCTATTGGCTTCACAAGTCAAGAACTCATCGCCGACATTGGCCTTGTCCGTATTCGGCCAAGTCGCCACACCACAATGCCGTACTGATCTGCTTTCCTACTAAACGGCATCTTCGTTCTACAATTCCTATTGAGGCCGGTGCGAATGTACCGGACAATTGTCATGGCTTTTTTTCGACTCGCCATCCGAGGCGGAGCTTTCCGCAGCGTTCTCGGATTCACCTGGAAACATTGGCAGGCGCAACCTTTTCGCCTGTCGCTAACGCTTGCCGCCGTACTGCTTTCGACGCTGGCCGATGTGTTGACCCCGCTTTATTCCGGGCGGCTTGTTGATGCCATTGTCAAAGGCAGCCCGCAGGACGAACTGGCATGGAATGCTGCAATGGCAGCCTTCTCAACGCTGATTGCCCTGTCTTTGGCGGCAATTATCCTGCGCTACATTACCTTCATGACAGTGGTCAAACTGACATTGAAAATGATGTCCGATATTGCTGCTAACGCCTTTTACCGTATCCAGCGTTTCTCGACAGACTGGCATGCCAACAGCTTTGCCGGTTCTACGGTTCGTAAGGTTACGCGCGGCATGTGGGCGCTTGATCTGTTGAATGATACGCTGTTGTTGGCACTGTTTCCGTCCATGATCATGCTCATCGGCTCGACAGTGCTGATGGCCTGGTACTGGCCGGTTATGGGCATCATTGTCGGTCTTGGTTCGCTGCTGTTCGTTGTCGTTACAGTGCTTATGTCGCTTGGCTTTGTTGCCCCAATGGCAAGCCTTGCCAATCGTTGGGACACAAAGCTTGGCGGTGCCTTGGCCGATGCGGTCAGCTGCAATATGGTTGTCAAAGGCTTTGGTGCAGAAGCACGCGAAGATGCGCGGCTTGCCAAGGTCGTGGCGAAATGGCGTGACCGTACGGCCCGTACATGGCGGCGCGGAACGATCAACGGGACAACGCAAGGCTCTATGCTCCTTGTGTTGAGAGGCTCGATGATCGGTTCGGCACTGCTTTTGTGGGCAAATGGTCATGCGAGTGCGGGAGACATTACCTTTGTCCTCACCTCGTTCTTCATCTTGCAGGGCTATTTGCGCGAAGTTGGCATGGACATTCGCAATTTGCAGCGTTCCGTCAATGACATGGAAGAGCTGGTTGATATTCAGAGTCAACCACTTGGCATTGATGATCGTCCCGGCGCAAAGCCGATCGAGATCACCAATGGCAAGATCGAGTTCGACAATGTGACGTTCCATTATGGTGCGCACAGATTGCCGCTCTATGACCGGTTCTCGGCAACGATCCGGGCGGGCGAGCGGGTTGGTCTGGTCGGACATTCGGGTTCGGGCAAGTCCACCTTCGTCAAGTTGATCCAGCGTCTGCATGATGTGCAGTCGGGTCAGATCCGCATTGACGGCCAGGATATTGCCAATGTCAGACAGGCATCGCTACGCCGGCAAATTGCCATCGTGCAGCAGGAACCAATCCTGTTTCACCGGTCGCTGGCGGAAAACATTGCCTATGCAAGGCCGGGCGCGACACAGGCCGAGGTGGAAGAAGCTGCACGGCAGGCAAGTGCGCATGAGTTCATCTCCAATCTGCCGAAAGGCTACAGCACGCTCGTTGGTGAGCGCGGTGTGAAGCTTTCCGGTGGTGAACGTCAGCGTGTTGCCATTGCCCGTGCATTCCTTGCGGATGCTCCGGTTCTTATTCTGGACGAGGCGACATCCAGCCTTGATTCAGAATCGGAAATGCTGATCCAGCAGGCGATGGAGCGCCTGATGCTCGGCCGGACGACTTTGGTGATTGCTCACCGTCTGTCGACCGTGCGCTCACTCGACCGGCTTCTGGTTTTTGACCATGGCCGTATCGCAGAAGAGGGCAATCACGAAGCATTGATCCAGCTTAAGGGAGGGATATATCGTGGCCTGTTTGAATTGCAGGCAATGGAGCTGACAAAGGGCCTTATGCTCCAGGACAGCTAATAATATGGGCCGCGTGAAAACGCGGCCCATTTCGTGTGGTGGTCCCATTTCAAGAATAAACGTACGATTTCAGTAAGGTGATCAGTATTACGTATTTCACATTCCCAAATAGTTAAAACCCTCCAACCCTGTTGTGCTAAACGCTCCTGGTTTTCTATATCCCGCTGTTGATTCCGTTGAAGCTTTGGTATCAATACTCTTGTCTCGATTCTGGTATGGCGGAATCTTTGCAACTGTTATTGGGATGTTGATGCCAAAAGCACCCGTGAACAAAAATCACAGCCCGCCTTCTGGGAAATACGAGATCAGGCTTACCTGGTAGATCTTCCGGATGCAGTCGGTATCGATAGCCGAGACAATGGAGTAGCCGCCTCACAACCATTTCTGGTTTAGTGTTGCGGCTTTTGATACGGGCCATATTTGCACTACGACGTTCGGGACTTAGCTTATCCATCTAATCTATGTGGTGAGCTTTACGCAAAAGGTCGATTTGATCAATTTGAGTTGGCTTGAACGAAATAAATTGATCGCGCCCGACTCGTCCCAAGCCAAGCTTTTCAATCAGACCGCGGTCTCGTTGTCCCCATAGAAGCGCGATACCTTTTGGAGCAAGAATGTCTCTTGCTCCGCCATTACGCCGGATACGTTTCATGTAATCATGTTGTTGAGCGAGTGCCTGGACTTGTATACGCGAAATTGGGCTTTCTTGAATCTTTTCGAATAGAAGCGCAATTCGCGCTGTGCCGCCGCCAGCGTTCAATATTATCTGCCGGTCGGGTAAGGGGAGGATTTCCCAAAAGTTAGGCGGATAGGGATGCAAACGCAACAGCCACCAAATGTTAGTCATTGCAGAAGCTGTTATGGTCCTTTTGGAGTCACGGTTCATTCCCTGATTCAAGTATTCGTTTTTTACAAGGATCAATCCGACGTCACAGAGTGCTTTCTTTTCGCTCACGCGTATCAAAAGTGCAGGATGGTGGAGACTTTCGAGAGGGATCGTCCAATTATTCCCCATCGTATTTTTGATATCTATTTCATGTCCATCAATTGATAAATCAAGGATATTACCCTTTTGAAGGCCCAAGTGATTGCGCAGTAGAATTTCTATTTTTGTTCCAAGGTATGTTTTTTCGGTCTTTTCCGTCTCATCGAGAGTAAACCGGTTGGTTCTAGGCGCGTCGATTACCTCATCAATTGCTTGCCTGAAGAGCGTCGGCACTTCCAAGGAAAAGAGCTTGTCTCCTTTTCCTTGCCGCAGGAGCGCTAAAGCTATTGGTGCGAGAACCAGATAATCGGGATGATCAACGGAAAGCGGAATAGAAACCATGCACGTTATCTTTAACGAACATAGTTATGAGACGATTAAGATCTAGCTCGCAAACGCAGGAATCTTGAAAATTCTTTTGCGCTGGATAGCTTCACGTAGATTTAGGGCAACAGCGCGCGCTACGGGTGGCGGAAAGGCATTGCCTACTTGCCGATAAGCAGCTGTTTTACCTCCATGAAATTGCCATTTGTCATCAAATCCCTGAATGCGAGCTGCCATTCGAACTGTGAGGCGGGGCATTCCTACGAAATCGGGTTCTGGAACTTGATCCGCTAGAGATTTTCCGTTCACGCCGAGCGTTGCCCAAGCTTGTCGTGCTCGTGTAGGCCCAAGATCAGGGCCGCCATGTTTCTTCGATCCACCAACCAATGTCGGAGCAATATCATCGGCGCGCTTTGCCCATGCTTTAGCTCCTTTCCAGCCTCCAGAGGACATCAAGTCTAGCAAAGTTTGCCCCACCGTGGGGGGATCAGTCGGTATGGGTGTTGGCCACTCAAAACGGTCTTTAATGTCGTCTTTCAAGGCGACGATCACTACACGTGGCCGCAATTGAGGGACGCCATAGTCAGAAGCATTCAGGAGTCTCCAGTGAGCTTCATAACCTAGTTTTTTTAGCTCGCCCCTGATGAAACCGCGATAATCTTCGAAAACCGCTCCTAAAAAGCCTCTAACATTCTCGATCATGATGGCTTGTGGTCTGGTTTCATCAACCACGCGAATAGCTGATGGAAACAGATTACGCTCGTCTCTCTCGCCAAGTTGTTTTCCGGCAATGGAAAATGGGGGGCAGGGCAGGCCGCCGGCAAGCAAATCCACTCCTTTATAGGAAGTTGCTGAAAACTCATTCAAATCGGACTCGTGTATCGTCCAGTTTGGTCGATTTAAAGCAAGCGTTAGGCAGCAATGCCGATCAATTTCGACAATGCCTTCATGGAAAAAACCTCCCATTTCCAATCCGCTGGCTTGCCCCCCAGCGCCGGCACAAAGTTCCAGAGAAGTAAGTTGGTTGTTCAAAACAACACCTCGATTTGGTACAAAACAAGAACATTTGAGAGTTATCACAAACTTAAAGTGCCGTCAAAAATCCTTATGCTGAATCTATCTATAATCTGTTTCATCTAATGCGAGTGACGCTAGCTTGCGTCGACTCAACCTAATCCACAATCTATTTTATTTTGATATAGTTATTGGAATGATGACCGTTCAGTCGCGCACAAACGCGGCCCATATTGCCATTCATCGCTGCATCCGATATGCCCCGATCATGACCCCAATCGTACGTTTTGCACCATCGCCTACGGGCTATATCCATATTGGCAATACACGCACTGCCTTGTTCAACTGGCTGTTTGCGCTGAAAAATGGCGGACAAATGGTCCTGCGTTTCGACGATACGGACGTTGAACGCTCCAAGACCGAATATGTTGAAGCCATCGCCGAGGATGTTGAATGGCTGGGAATCAAGCCGTTCCGCGTCGAGTATCAGTCAAAGCGCTTTGCCGAATATGCGGCGGCAGCTGAAAAGCTGAAAGCAGCAGGCCTGCTTTATCCCTGCTACGAGACGGCGGAAGAGCTTGAACTGAAACGCAAGCTGCGGCTCGCGCGGCGTCTGCCGCCCGTCTATGGCCGCGATGCGCTGAAGCTGTCGGACGAAGATAAAGCCAAGCTGGAAGCGGAGGGCAAGCGTCCGCATTGGCGTTTCCTCCTGCCAAATTTCAAGGATGATCCCTTCGCTCCAGTGCGTACGGAAGTGCATTGGGATGATCTGGTGCGTGGACCGGAAACGGTTGATCTGGCATCCCTGTCTGATCCAGTGCTGATCCGCGAAGATGGCACCTATCTTTATACATTCACCTCCGTTGTCGATGATATCGATATGGACATCACACATATTATTCGCGGCGATGATCACGTCACCAATAGCGGTGTACAAATTTCCATCTTTGAAGCGATGGGCGCAAAGTCACCGCAACTCGGCCATCACAATCTGCTGACAACAGCCACGGGCGAGGGCCTGTCCAAACGGACAGGCGCTTTGTCGGTGGGTAGTCTGCGCCGCGCGGGCTATGAACCAATGGCGGTGGCAAGCCTTGCCGTGCTCACGGGCACTTCGGAAAATGTTGTTGCCATGCCCGATATGAACGCGCTGGCCGCAGTTTTTGATCCGGCTTCCACCTCAAAATCATCTTCCAAGTTTGATCCTGCCGACCTTGATGCGCTCAACCGTACGCTGATCCACGCCATGCCATTTAGCGATGCCAAAGACAGGCTTGCTGCGCTTGGTATTCAAGGTGATGATGCAGAGGCGTTCTGGCTGGCTGTGCGCAGCAATCTTACCTTCGTATCCGATGCCGCGCAGTGGTGGGCAATTGTCAAAAATGGCCCTTCGAGCGACGAGCCTCTTGCCGACGAGGATCGTGAATTTGCACGCGCTGCCTTTGATGTTCTGCCCGCAGAGCCATGGAGCCACGAAACGTGGAAAGCCTGGACTGATGCCGTAAAGGCGCAGAGCGGGCGTAAAGGCAAAGGCTTATTCATGCCCTTGCGTATTGCGCTTACGGGGCGATCTTCCGGTCCTGAGCTTGCGGATCTTTTGCCCCTCCTTGGTCGGGAAGGAACGTTGGCCCGACGACCCTGACCTTGCGGTTCGGGTCGATGGGTTTGTCTTCGCTTAAAGGCTTGGGCAATGGCGCTTCTTGTGATTTTGCCAAAGGTTCAGCCTTGGTCTGAACCGGCGCTGTATCGGGCTTTTTGGGTTCTGCCATTGTTGGTTTTGCAGGTGGCGTAGCAGTCTGAAGTGTTTCCGGCTTCGTCTCTACTGGCGGTTGCGGCTGGGCTGGTATCACAGCAGGTGTTGACGGGGCTGGTTTAGCGACCGGCGGTGTTGCGGGTTTAGGTGGTTGCTTTGCCAGTTCGCGTGGATTTCCCATAGTCGAATAGTTGCCAGCTGTTTTCTGGCATGTGCATTGCGCCGTGCCATTGGCACCGGCCTTGCGGAATTTGAATGCGTTTGGCATATCCCGATAGGCTTGACCGCCCAATGAGATCATGGCTTCAGGCCGCTCTTCGCCTGTTGGTTTGAAGAATAATTGTGCTCCAGGACACTGCGCCTGACATTGTGCCTGATCACGCGGAAAATTCTCCGCCCCCGTCTGATAGGTCAGCGGAAAGTAATAGCCGTCACATGTGCGAACGCACATAGTCTGGTACTGGCCGCCTTCAATAGGAACCGGGATTGAACCGGGACCAACAGGCAATGGCTCGCGGCCTTCCAAAATCTCGTAGGAACCGCGCTCTTCTTCGTCAAGTCGGGGTAAGTCACGATATTGATAGTCTCTTACCGCACAATTATTGGCGTCAAGCGCCGCCTCAATGCGATCCCGGCGAAGATTGAATTCATAATCATCCAGCGTTGGATCGCTGTTCAGTCTGTCGAGACGCTCTTGCATGCGCGCACATGTATCGCTTTGCGCATGGGACAGGCCAGTCGCAGCCAATACAGCGCCAAATGCGGCAACGATGATAAAAGATGTGCGGAGCATGGATGGTCTCATATTGGGATATTGACGAAACCATCCATGTTGATGCGGCAGCAATAAGACGAAAGTCTATTCTACCCGCTGCGAAGCCTCCACCACTGCCAGTGCGGTCATGTTGACAATACCGCGTGATGTCACAGAAGGCGTCAGAATATGAGCTGGCTTTGCAGCACCCAGCAGGATCGGGCCGACATGCAGGGCATCAGTTACCGATTTGACGACATTCAGCGTGATATTGGCTGCATCAAGATTAGGAAATACGAGCAGATTGGCCTCGTCTGTCAGGCGGGAATGGGGCAAAACGCGTTCCCGCAGAATTTGTGAAAGCGCGCTATCGCCGTGCATTTCACCATCCTGTTCAAGTTCGGGCGCTTTCACCCGCAGGATTTCCGAGGCATTGCGCATTTTTGCTGCGCTTTCAGAATCGCGTGAGCCAAAGTTCGAATGCGAGAGCAAGGCGGCCTTTGGTTTAATGCCAAAGCGCCGGATTTCATTTGCCGCAAGCACAGTCTTTTCGGCGATTTCTTCCGCAGTCGGATCAATATTCACATAGGTGTCAGTGAGGAAGAGCACGCCGCGCTGTGAGATGAGCAGGCTGAGGGCGGAGAAATTACGGATACCTTCCGATTTGCCGATGATCTGCTCGACATTGCGCAAGTGCCGCTCGAAACGGCCTTCAAGGCCGCAAATCATGGCATCAGCTTCGCCGCGAACAATAGCGAGCGCCGCAATGACCGTGCCACTGGCGCGAACCATGGTGCGGGCAACTTCCGGTGTTGTCCCGCGTCGCCCGGTAAGGCTGACCAGCAGGTCCACATAGTCGCGGTAGCGAGGATCATCCTCAGGATCGATAATATCGAAATCCTGCCCGATCTTGATTTTCAGGCCGTAGCGTTTTAGCCGTGTTTCGATAACCTGCGGGCGTCCGATAAGTGTTGGAATGGCGATACCTTCTTCCAGCACAACCTGAGCTGCGCGCAATACGCGCTCGTCCTCACCATCGGCATAGATGACGCGCTTCTTCTCGGCGGTTTTCGCTGCCGTGAAGATTGGCTTCATGATGAGGCCGGAGCGGAAAACGAAGCGGTTCAGCCGATCGAGATAAGCGTCAAAATCTTCAATGGGGCGCTCGGCGACGCCGGTTTCCATTGCAGCCTTTGCCACTGCTGGCGCAATGCGAAGGATAAGACGCGGATCAAATGGCGAGGGAATGAGATAGTTGGGGCCGAAGGTCGGCGTTTCGCCGGAATAGGCACGGGCTGCAACATCGGATGGTTCTTCACGGGCAAGGGCCGCGATGGCTTGAACCGCCGCCATCTTCATTTCCTCGTTAATTGCGCGGGCACCGCAATCCAGCGCGCCGCGGAAAATATAGGGGAAACAAAGGACGTTATTAACCTGATTAGGGAAATCCGAGCGTCCGGTGCAGATCATGGCGTCTGCGCGCGCGGCGCGAGCCTCTTCCGGCATGATTTCCGGGTTTGGATTGGCAAGCGCCATGATCAGCGGATTGGGTGCCATCTGCTTGAGCAGTTCAGGTTTCAGCACGCCCGCTGCCGACAGCCCCAGAAACACATCCGCCCCGCCAATAACATCGGCAAGAACGCGCGCATCGGTCTTTTGCACATAGACCGATTTCCAGCGATCCATCAGGGTGTTGCGGCCTTCATAAACCACGCCATCCAGATCACAGACCCAGATATTTTTGCGATCCGCGCCAAGCTTGACGAGAAGATTGAGGCAGGCAAGCGCTGCGGCACCGGCACCGGAAGCAACGATCTTGACCTTGGATAAGTCTTTGCCGGCAAGCTCCATGCCATTGATGATCGCAGCGGCAACAATGATTGCCGTGCCGTGCTGATCGTCATGAAACACCGGAATATTCATCTTCTCACGAAGCTGCTCTTCAACCTCGAAACATTCGGGTGCTTTGATATCTTCGAGGTTTATGCCGCCGAAAGTGGGTTCCAAAGCGGAAACAACGTCAACAATCTTGTTGATTTCCTGCGCGTCAATCTCAATGTCGAATACGTCGATATTTGCAAATTTCTTGAACAGGACGGCCTTGCCCTCCATCACCGGTTTGGAAGCGAGCGGCCCGATATTGCCCAGCCCCAAAACGGCGGTACCATTGGAAATGACAGCGACCAGATTGGCGCGGCTTGTGTAATGGGCGGCGGTGGATGGGTCTGCGTGAATGGCAAGGCAGGGGGCGGCGACACCGGGGGAATAGGCGAGGGCAAGGTCGCGCTGGTTGCCAAGCGGCTTTGTTGCCTGAATTTCCAGCTTACCCGGCGTGGGAAAGCGGTGGTAAAACAGCGCGCTTTCATCAAGTTCTGAATTGCCGGGCATATTGTCCTGAGCCATGAATTTCTTCCTTCCGGAGTATCGGTCTCGAATGTCTATTTGAGGCATAAATGAACACAGATTTGATACAAGTCTTTATCGTGCAAATCTGCAATTTTCCTTGCCGTCATAAGACTGTGACATGAATCGGGTTTGTGTCGCGCAGAAGACGCGGTTGCGTCAGCGCGATACGGAGTTCGCATCATGGTCGAGGCCGAGCCTAAAAAGTTCCGCACGCTGTTTCTGTCCGATATCCATCTTGGCTCAAAAGGCGCTAAGGCCAGCTTTTTGTTGGACTTTTTGAAGCATCATGATGCCGAAACCATTTATCTTGTCGGCGATATTGTTGATGGCTGGCGTCTTCGCCGCTCATGGCATTGGCCGCAGGAACACAATGATATTGTGCAGAAACTCCTGCGCAAAAGCCGCAAAGGTGCGACAATTCATTATGTTGCCGGCAATCATGATGAGTTTCTGCGTGACTTCCAGGGCACGCATTTCGGCGGCATTGAAGTCACCGACCGTCTGATGCACGAAACGGCTGATGGCCGTAAGTTTCTGGTGATTCATGGCGATCAGTTCGATGTGGTTGTGCGTAATGCCCGCCACATCGCCTATCTGGGTGATTGGGCCTATGATGCGGCGCTTGCCATCAACACAGTGATGAACAAGGTGCGCCGTCGTCTTGGTCTACGCTATTGGTCATTTTCCGCATGGGCAAAATTTCGCGTCAAGAAAGCAGTCAATTTCATTGGTTCGTTCCAGACTGTTGTGTCCGATGAGGCGCGGCGTATCGGGGCGGATGGCGTCATCTGCGGCCATATCCATCACGCGACTATCGAGCAGATCGACGGTATCGAATATATCAATACCGGTGACTGGGTAGAAAGCTGCACGGCCATTGTAGAACATTTCGATGGGCGCATGGAGCTTCTGTCATGGACACATCTCATTGGTGAACATGCGGGCTTTGCGCCTGTGGTCCAGATTGCCGACAAGCGGCCAAAGGCGGCGAATGCAGCGTGACGAGGTAAAACGGCTCGTCATTGTTTCGGATGCCTGGCATCCGCAGGTCAATGGCGTCGTGCGAACCCTCACCAAGGTGCGTGAGCAAATGGAGAGGCGCGGCTTTGAGGTGACGATCATCTCTCCCGCCGACTATACTTCGGTGCCTTGTCCAACATATCCGGAAATTCGGCTTGCCCTGACGTTACCGGCCGCTGTCAAGGCGCGGATTGAGGCGATACAGCCGGCCTATGTGCACATTGCCACGGAGGGACCGCTGGGAATGATGGCGCGGCGCGCTTGCATCAAGAATAAATGGCGCTTTACCACGAGTTTTCATACCCGCTTTCCCGAATATTTGCGCAAGCGTTTGCCGGTTCCTTTGTCGTGGTCCTATAGCTGGCTGCGCCGCTTTCATAATGCCGCTGAATCCTGCCTTGTGCCAACACAGTCTATCTATGATGAATTGGTTGCCAGAGGGTTCAATACGTTAAAAGTCTGGACGCGTGGCGTTGATCGTAAATTGTTCCGGCCCCAACCCAAGATTGATCTGAACCTTCCAAAGCCGGTTTTCATTTGTGTCGGGCGTGTCGCAATCGAGAAAAATCTTGAAGCGTTTCTGGCATTGGATTTGCCGGGTACGAAGTTGATTGTGGGTGATGGTCCTGATCTTGACAGTCTTAAGCGCAAATATCCAAAGGTTGTCTTTGCCGGCAAACATGAGGGCGAGGCGCTTGCACGGTTCTATGCGGGCGCGGATGTCTTCGTTTTCCCAAGCCGGACTGACACATTCGGGCTGGTCCTGCTTGAGGCTATAGCCACTGGCCTGCCGGTCGCGGCCTATCCTGTGCCGGGATCAAAGGATGTCATCAACGCAACCGGCGCTGGTGTTCTTTCTGAGGATTTGGGAGATGCAGCTCTGGCCGCTCTGGCGATGGGCCGCGTAGACCCCGAAACGACGCTGCAGGGCTTTAGCTGGGAAGCTTGCGCCGATATTTTTGAAAGTATTTTGACGAGGATCGGCGTCTCGCGTGAAGTTCCAGGGCAGGTGGCAAACTCCGGCCAGACCATTTCGGCGCGGTAGGGTACTCAACCCATACAATTCCAAAAACGCAACGATTTATGCGTATGAGCTAACCTCTATTTCTATGAACCTTCTAGAGCACGTCCACTTTACTCGGGGTCATATCCGCAGGATTTGAAGTAGTTGGCGCATTCTTGCGGCTCGAACAGTGTGACGACCTGGCCGACGGTATCCCATAGCGCCTCGACCGTTCGCTCGGCTTTGGCGCGCAAGACAGCCTTGAGCTTTGCAAAGGCCTTCTCGATGGGGTTGAAGTCCGGGCTGTAGGGCGGGAGATAAAGCAATCGGCATCCTGCATCTTCGATTGCATGACGCACGCCTTCCGCCTTGTGTGCAGGCAGGTTGTCCATGACGACAATGTCGCCCGGTGCCAATGTTGGAACGAGAACCTGTTGGACATAGGCCTGGAACGCGGCCCCGTTCATCGCACCGTCGAGGACCATGGGCGCGGTCATGCCAGATAGCCTGAGCGCTCCGGTGAATGTTGTTGTCTTCCAATGGCCGTGCGGGATCGGGGAGCGGCATCGATCTCCGCAAGGTGCCCGTCCGCGAAGCCGGGACATCTTCGTGCTCAGGCCAGTTTCATCGATGAAGACGAGTCGCGCTGGATCAAGGTCGAGTTGGCCGTCGAACCANNTGCATGTGCGGTCTTTTTTTGAATGTCCAGCCGCGCCTTCGCAGCCAGACATCGAGCGCGCTGCGGCCAATGGAAACGGCTCTCTCCTCACGCAATCGCAGGACCATCTCGTTGAGGGTAATGTCCTTTGCCTCTTCGATCATGCCAACGATGAAGTCCTCGTGGGCATCAAGGCGCGAGCCGCCGCGTCGGCCCTGTTTTGCCGGCGTCAACCGACCAGCGCGCGCACTCGCAATCCAGGCGATGGCTGTTGAAATGCCAATTCCAAATCGGGCCGCAACTGAGCGCGCCGACATGCCATCCCGTGACGCAGCCAAGACGCGGCTACGAAGATCGTCGCTGAAAGCTCGGGTCATATTGCCTCCGACCAAATCACCAGTCGGAGCAATGGAATCAGAATTCGTCCAGCAAGGGAATCCTCAAGCTGATTCCGCGTTCAACGGACGCGCTCTAAGTTTCATGATAATGGCCAAACTCAAGGCAACGCACGGTTGTGATTCTGCCTGAACAGCTTTGTACTTTTCCGAAAGTCCCGCCAAATGACAGCCGCCGTTGCGGATTTAAGCCAAGGGAAACCGTCTCACTTTGAGTTGCGGATTGCACTGACCTATTTCGCTATTTTCATGTCGAACGGGCTGCATCTGCCTTATTTTCCGCTCTGGCTTGAATATCGCTCGCTGACGCCCACAGAAATCTCCATCGTCCTGTCGATGCCGCTTTTTGTTCGGGTTATCGCGGCCCCGCTGGTTTCAATACTGGCTGACCGCTCCAATGACCGGGCGCATATTTTGACCCTGTGCACTATATTGGCGGTGGCTGTCGCGGCGTTCTACTTCGTACCCTTCGGCTTCATTGGTATTCTCGCTGTGTCGTTGCTGCTTTCGCCGCCATGGACTTCGCAGGTGCCCGTTGCCGATACGATTGCCCTATCGGGAGTCCGCCGTTACGGTGCCGATTTTGCCAAGATGCGGGTTTGGGGCTCGATCTCCTTTTTGCTTACCTCGTTTGTGGCAGGCATCTTCATCCAGCGTTTGGGCGAGCACATCATTCCCTGGGCCTTGCTGGGAGCTTTGGTGCTGGCATGCGGTATGAGCTTTATCGTGCCCAGAATTGGCAAGCCACGCAGGCTTTCCCCGCTCTCTGATGTGGACATTGCCGATGCGGGCAGGGCGCTGCGCCGCCCGGCTTTTGTAACCTTTCTCATCGCAACAGGCATTACGCAGGCAAGCCATGCCTATGGCTACAGTTTCTCGGCGATTTACTGGAAGTCTATCGGCATAGAAGAAACCGTAATCGGGGCATTCTGGTCGATTTCGGTGGTTGCTGAAGTGATCATGTTTACCTGCTTCCGCCGTATCTTCGGCCATCTTCATCCCGCAAAGGTATTGATGATCGGTTCTGCGGTTGCCATGTTTCGCTGGGCTGTCTTCCCGCTGATTGAGCCCGCCGGACTTGGCGTCACTGGTTTTCTGGTGGTCCAGTGCCTGCACTGCTTCTCATTTGCCCTGTCATTTCTGGGCATGCAAAAAATGATCGTCCTGACCATTCCCGAAGAACGCGGCGGCACGGCGCAAGGTCTCTCAACCTTTTTCATCGGCACGTCGCTGGCCATTGCCACCATGGCGTCAGGGCCGCTCTATTCGGCCACTGGCATTTACGGCTTTTACGCGATGGTAGCCCTTGCAGCTATCGGTCTTTCTCTCGCCATTGTATCTCTCAGACTTGAGCAACGCGAGACCTAACCCCAAAGTTCGCTGCTAGGCGGTGAAACCCGGCTTCCGTTAAATTCGAGCCCCGGTGTCCGGTCTTGCTTAAGGATCAAGGGACCGTCCAGATCAACAAAATCGGCATCCTGCGCCACGATGACAGCCGGAGCCATGGCTAAGGATGTACCAACCATGCAGCCGACCATAATGCCGAAACCAAGTTCACGCGCACGCTGGTGCATGCGCAGCGCCTCGGTGAGGCCGCCGGTTTTATCCAGCTTGATATTGATGCTGTCATAGCGCCCCAATAATGTGTGCAAATCGTCGGTGCCATGAGCGCTTTCATCGGCGCAGATTGGCACGGGATGCGGAATCTTCGCAAGAATTGCATCATTTCCGGCGGGCAATGGCTGTTCGATCAGGACAACGCCAGCTTTTGCACAGGCAAGCATGTTTTCGATGATATTGGCGTCAGTCCAGCCCTCATTGGCATCGATGATAATGCGGCTTGAAGGCGCAGCTTGCGCGACGGCACTTATCCGCGCGGCATCATTCTCGCCGCCAACCTTGACCTTGATCAAAGGTCTGTCGGCAAAGTTGCTCGCTGCCTTTGCCATTGTTGCAGCATCACCGAACGAAACAGTCACGGCGGTGGTCAGATGGCGCAATTCTGGCAGGCCCAGCAGGGAAGTTACGCTTGCGCCGCTACGCTTGGCTTCAAGATCCCAAAAGGCGCAATCCACGGCATTGCGTGCTGCACCTGCATGAATGAGGCCTGGTAGATCACTGCGCGTTGCGCCATTACTCAGAGCACCGCGCAATCCTTCAATCTCGGCGCAGACTGATTCGATGCTCTCCCCATAACGGGCATAAGGAACGCATTCCCCGCGACCGCTATATGTTCCATCGCTAAGCGTACACAGGACAATTGCAGCTTCCGTCTTGGAACCACGAGAGATCGTAAACGTTCCCGCAATGGGCCAGCGCTCTACCGCTATATCCAATTGAATTGTCATGATTTGCGCCTTAATTGTTTAAGTGACATCGGTCTGGAGACTCGATATGTGTGTTGTTGATGTTGACCGATAAAGCAAACAATTCAAGTGCTTCTACTGCCGCGCCTCCCCATGTTGCGTTCAACAAGGAAGGGGATCGCGCCACAATTACGCTTACCGGTGCATGGACCACGCGCAATGTGCGCCGCGTTGATGAACCCATGCGGGATATTGAGCGCGATAATGGCTTTTCAAGCGCTGTAGTTGACCTTTCCGGAGTGGAATTGCTCGATACTGCCGGAACCTGGCTGATAGAGCGCCTGCGCACTGCACTGGAGAAATCCGGTAAGACCGTTTCCTTTGAAGGGCAGTCTGAAAGCTGGACCGCCCTGTTTGAAGCGGTTGGGGAGATTGCAGCCGCTCCCCCTGAGGTCATTCACATTGAGCGCCCTCCGTTAATAACGCGATTCTTCGAATCCATTGGCCGCATGGTCTATGCGTTTGGTGATGATTTCATCAAGGCAATGCATATTCTTGGTGCCACTGTGCGCGGCGCGCAGATGAAGGGCGGTAGCCGCACCGGTATTCGTCCGGCGGCAATTGTACACCAGATTGACAGTATGGGTCTTGGCGCTGTGCCCGTGGTTGTGCTCATGTCGACGATTATTGGCGCGATCATCGCGCAGCAGGGCGCTTTCCAGCTGCGTTATTTTGGAGCTGAAATTTTCGTCGTCGATCTTGTGGGCATTCTGGTGTTGCGCGAAATCGGCGTTCTTTTGACAGCGATCATGATTGCGGGCCGCTCAGGCAGCGCGATCACCGCCGAAATTGGCTCGATGAAAATGCGCGAAGAAACAGACGCGCTGACAGTGATCGGTCTTAATCCCGTTGGCGTTCTTGTATTCCCGCGGCTGGTGGCATTGGTCATTTCCCTGCCATTGCTGACCATTATCGCAGATTTTGCGGCGCTTGGCGGGGCAATAGTCATCACCTGGGCCTATTCCGGAATTCCGCCGGATGCCTTTATCCAGCGCTTGCGCGATGCGGTGGACCTTTCCAGCTATCTGGCCGGTTTGATCAAAGCTCCCTTTATGGCCATGATTATCGGCGTTATGGCTTCGGTAGAAGGCATGAAGGTTGGCGGTAGCGCTGAATCGCTGGGGCAACGCGTGACGGCATCGGTGGTCAAATCGATTTTCGTCGTTATTGTGGTCGATGGCATTTTCGCCATCTTCTATGCATCCATCAATTTTTAATCTGTCGAACCAGCCCCTTAAGCGGGCCTGCTCAAAGTAGATCGAGGCGCATGAATCCGAAAGAAAACAACCAGAGCACCAACGGAAAGGCAGATGACATCATCCTTTCCGTGAAGGATGTCAGCGTGTCTTTCGGCCGCTCGACGGTGCTCGATAATCTCGACCTTGATGTCTATCGTGGTGAGATTCTCGGCTTTGTTGGAGCCTCCGGCACGGGCAAATCTGTCCTCATGCGCACGATTCTTGGCCTTAATCAGAAGCAGAAGGGCAAGATCAGCATTTTCGGTCATGATATTGACGAGGCGAGTGATCAGGAAAAGCTCTCTGTTGATATGCGCATGGGCGTGCTGTTCCAGCACGGGGCGTTGTTTTCATCTTTGACAGTGCTTGAAAACATTCAGGTGCCGATGCGCGAATATCTCGATATTCCGCAAAAGCTTATGGATGAGCTTGCGCGGCTGAAGATTGAACTTGTCGGCTTAAAGCCTGATACGGCGGATAAATTTCCCTCCGAGCTTTCGGGCGGCATGATCAAGCGCGCGGCCTTGGCCCGCGCCTTGTCGCTTGATCCCGAAATCGTTTTTCTCGATGAGCCGACATCGGGCCTTGATCCGATAGGTGCCGCAGATTTTGACCAGTTGATTGCCGATCTACGCGATACAATGGGGCTCACCGTCTATATGGTCACCCACGATCTCGACAGTCTGTTCGCTGTATGTGACCGAATCGCTGTATTGGGAAACAAGAAGGTTCTGATTGAAGGAACCATTGAGGACATGTTGGCGTTTGACGATCCGTGGGTGAAAGAATATTTCCGTGGAAAGCGTGCTCGTCAAATTGTATCCAATGGCGACAATAGGCGGCGTGCGTCGCGCGGTGAAGCTGCGCCAACGCCAAATGTACCACCGCAGAACAGGCCAGCGGAACAACAGGGTCGGGCAGAGTAATTCATGGAAACAAAAGCCAATTATGTTCTGGTCGGTATTTTCACGCTTGCTATCTGCATGCTCGCCTTTGGATTCGTCTACTGGATTGCGCGTTATGGCGACAAAACTGAAACCGCAACCTTGGAAATCCGTATTCTTGGCTCCGTAACCGGTTTGGCCGAGGGCAGCCAGGTGCTGTTCAATGGTATCAAGGTGGGTTCTGTTCGCCGCTTGAAGATTGATGATAAAAACCCCGATGCAGTTATCGCGCAGACGGAAGTCGATGCGACGACGCCGATTACCCGCTCGACCCAGGCTACACTGGGGTTCGCAGGTCTTACAGGTCAGGCCTTTATCGAGCTGAAGGGCGGCAAGCTTTATGAGCCAATGCTGCTTGAAGAGGCGGCAAAGGAAGATTTGATTGCCCGTATTGATGCTGATCCGTCCGTTGTGAACAATCTGTTGCAAAAGGCCCAAACGATTCTTGAACGTGTTGATGGCGCCGTTGGATCAATTGAAACATTCATCACGGAAGTGAAGGGACCTCTGGTCGATACGGTCAACAATACCAGAAAGTTCACCGATGCCCTTGCCAAGAATTCCGATGTCATTGAAAAGTTCAGCCGCAGTGCTGAGGACGTTCAGGCGGTCGTTACCGAAGCACGGCAGATGATGACAAAACTCAATAATGCTTCCACGCGCGTTGATGGTGTTTTGGCCAAGCTCGACAAGCAGTTGTCCGATGAGGATGGCAGTGTTGTCCGCGAGGCGCGCCAGACGCTGCAATCCTATCGTTCGGTTGCCGATAATCTGAATGCGAGACTTGGGCCAATCACCGATAATCTTAATCGCTTTTCGGGGCAGGGATTGCGCGACGTTCAGTCTCTCGTCAATGAGAGCCGCCAGTCGGTTCAACGGATCGAGCGCGCTATCACCGATCTTGAGAAAAACCCTCAGCGCGTGATTTTTGGCGGTGGCGGGAACGTTCCTGAGTATGACGGGCGTACACGCCGTTGACATTGATGGATTCGCACCGCATGAAAGTTAATGAACTGTTACGCGTAGGATTGGTTAAGTGGTGAAATCGAAAACAGTAATTGCTGCATTGGTTATTGCCTTGTCCTTGTCGGCCTGCGCCAGTTCCAAGAAGCTCGACACATTTGATCTTTCCAGCCCATCGCCTGAAGTCACCTCGTCAAGAAAGCAGGGCCGTCAGATATTGATCGCCGCCCCATCCGCATTGAAAGCGCTTGACGGTGAAAATGTTGTTGTCCGCTCCGGTCCCAATTCAATTTCCTTTTTGAAAGGCGCGCAATGGGCGGATCGCTTGCCAAACATCGTGCAGTCGCGTCTGGCGCAAGCATTTGAAAGCACTGGTCGTCTTGGTGGTGTTGGTCGCCCGGGTGATGGCCTTGCCATTGATTATCAGGTCATCAGTAATATCCGCACTTTCGATATTGATGCTTCCGGCAATGAAACAGCTGTCGTTGAGATTGCCGTGAAGATATTGAATGACAAGAACGGCACCGTGCGCGCGACCAAGGTTTTCCGTTCAACTGCTCCCGTGAGGGGGGCTGGCAATGCGTCTTATATCGCCGCACTTGACAGTGCCTTCGACACTGCCACCAGCGATATTGTTACCTGGACCCTTTCGGTTATTTAGAGCATCAGCTCAATACTGACTATTTGGCATTTCATTCAATGCGTGGTTCGCCTTCCTGAATCTGTCGGAGGGCGAACCACGCAGTAAATTGGATGCCAGTTTCAGCAACTCGATGCGATGGGCAATCAAGCCACCTGCTGGAATTGACCTGCTTCCGGTCCCGTTGCAAATGGCAATTCTTCGTCGGCCCAGCCGGTTATTCCACCGATCATGATTTTTACCGGGCGCCCAAGACGCGCCAGCTTAAGTGCTGCCTGATCTGCCCCATTGCAATGGGGTCCAGCGCAATAGACAACAAAAACCGTGTCCACTGGCCACTCAGCCATACGCTCGGTAGAAATTTCCCTGTGGTTCAGATGGATCGCGGTGGGAACATGGCCACGCTCATAGGCAGCGCTTGTTCCTATAACGTGCAGTAGGACAAAATCAGCGCCTTCTTTCAGCGCTTGTGCCACGTCAGAGCAGTCGGTCTCCAGCGAGAGAAGCCGCGAAAAATGCTCAATAGCAATGTGGGCCGGAGCCGGGGCAATTTCAGTTACGAGGCTCATTTCAGTTCTCCTAATTGGTTGGCGAGAAAGAAATAGAACAGGTCAGAAATCGCTGGTAGTTGGCAAGAATGCCATATATCGTCAATATCATGTCAAACGTATCAAATCCGCCCTGCCTTGATAATCCGCTTGTCGTTGCCGTCGCCTATGATGGCCTTTGCACTTTCGAATTCGGTGTTGTGGTCGAGATGTTCGGGTTACCAAGGCCGGAAATGGGCGATGATTGGTATAGGTTTGCTGTCGTCAGCATTGAAATGGGCGAGCTTCGGGCTACAGGTGGTGTGCGTGTTCTTGCCGATGGCGGCCTTGATCTGTTTGAGCAGGCTGGGACGATCATCATGCCGGGCTGGCGTGGTGTTGAGCATTCCGTACCTGAAGCGCTTGTGCAGGCTTTGCAAAAGGCCCATGCCAATGGCGCGCGCATTCTTTCAATCTGCTCGGGCGTCTTTGTGCTTGCTGCCGCTGGCCTTTTATCGGGGCGGCGCGCAACGACCCATTGGCGCTATGCCGATCTGTTGACCGAGCGTTATCCGGACATCCGATTCGAGCCGAATGTGCTTTATGTGGACGAGGGCAATATTTTGACCTCAGCAGGCAGCGCGGCGGGTATTGACCTTTGTCTGCACCTTATTCGCCGCGACTTTGGCACCGAAGCTGCCAATAAAGTCGCGCGGCGCCTTGTTGTGGCCCCCCACCGTGATGGCGGGCAGGCGCAATTTGTCGAGCAGGCTGTCCCCACAGCCCATGAAGGAGCGAGGCTTTCTCCGCTGCTGGAATCAATGCGCAACAATATTCATAAGGATTTTTCGATTGCGAGCCTCGCCAAGGCTGCGGGTATGAGTTCGCGTACCTTCTTGCGCCGTTTTGAAGCTGCAACAGGCAGCACGCCGGCCAAATGGTTACTGTCCGAGAGATTGGGCAAAGCCCGCAATCTTCTGGAGAACTCTACGCTTTCCGTTGAGACGATAGCCTTAAATACGGGCTTCGGCACCGCGGCGACCCTGCGCCACCACTTCCGCCAGCAACTGGCAACCACACCCACAGCCTACAGGGATATGTTCGGGCAGCTATCGGAGCAGCAGGGGTAAGCGGCTAGGGCTAATGGAGAGCCCGAAGTGTTGTCTCACCGCCTCGCTGTCCATAACGGCTTTTACGAGGACGGCAACAGGCCCAGGTATATCACGGTCACCAGCTTCCCACTTACGGACAGTGCGGCCACTTTGCACATGCACCCACGATGCGAAACCCTCGGCACTAAGTCCGAGGGCGTGGCGGGCTGATTTAAGTTCTTGTGGGGTCACAATTGATCTCCTAACGTGCTACTAGAAAAGCGATCTGCTGGGTGAATTTTGCATCCCGACTGATGCGGCGAAAGCGCGCGCATTGCGGATGACTTCAGAGGAAAAGTTGCCTTTTTCACCTTTGATCTCTGTAAGCGTTTTGGTCATTGTTTTATCTCCATTTGGTGGCGGGCACCTTTGCCCTTTCGACAAGTATAGGCATAGGATCAATGGGCCTAGGTGCCAACCCCTTTTTTATAAATTTTAAAGCTCAGTAATGGATGATCCTTGGTCATTATCCCTTAGATTTAAATGTTTCGATGGCCATTGATAATAGCGTCGGGTACGTAAATCCACGACCTTGCTCGATACCCTCATAAGTCCGTTGGCTTATGCCGAGCAATTTTGATGCCTGTTTTGCTGTTAAATCAGCTTCGGCGCGCCATCCACGGCATAGCCTTACCAAGTCCTGTTTGTGGTTGTCGGTTAGTTTTGTCATTGATGCTCGTCCCAAACTATAGTCTAGCCCCGCCTTTGAGATACAACACAGAGTGTTTTGCCTCTATGACTGGGGTGCGATGCTTTATCTCCAGCCCCTGTCTTGGCGCAGCGGTCAAGGATGTCGATCTTTACATCAAGGAAGGCGCTAGCAGTTTAGTCCCGACATTTGATGGATCGGATTCATCTTGAAACGTTCGGGCTGATTTGCCCAGCATTTGCAGATAAATTCGTAAGGTGTGAGGCCTTTGAGCGTCTTGAGCCTTCGCCCGAAATTGTAGGCGTTGATGAAGTCGGCAAGATATCTTTCCAGTTGTGCGTGATCGTCGTAGTGAAAATGCTTGACGGTTGCTTCCTTGATCGTTCGGTTCATGCGCTCGACTTGGCCATTGGTCCATGGGTGTTTCACCTTTGTCAGGCGATGCTCGATATTGTTGTCATCACAACTCCGGTCGAAGATGTGATGGAAGGCATATTTATGCCGTTCCTGATTGGTGAACTGGATGCCGTTATCTGTCAGAACCGTATGGATGGCGCTCCACCTCCGGCAGGCGCGAAATGTAACAAAAAACGCGGCCCTAAGGCCGCGTTTTTCAGTTCTGTATCTGCCTGATCTTAGCGCAGGCGGTTACTTGCATGGGCAAGCATGGTGTAAACCTTACCTGTGTCAGAGGTCAGATAGGCCTGGGTCGTTGTGTTGTCACGGTCGTTGCGCGTGACATCCTCAAGCAGGCGCTCGAAATCATCCATGTAACGATCAACAGCACGTTTGAACTCGCTGTCCGACTGATACTTGCGCTTGATCTCATCAAAAGTCTGCTGACCCTTGAGCGTGTAGAGGCGACGGGTGAACACATTCCGTTCACCGGCGCGGTAACGCTGCCAGAGTTCCACAGAAGCCTCATGATCGATGGCGCGGGTGATGTCGATCGACAGGGAATTGAGCGACTCAACAACCTGGCCGGGTGAGCGGCTTGCGGGTGTCTTCGGAGCCGTCTCGGCCTCTTCGGTCGAAGCACGGCGCAGGAGGTCGGACACCCAGCCATTACCGGCAGGGCGAGCAGGTTCGGCATTGCCCCGAGTGTCGAGCGTGCCGCGCATTGCTGGAGCCGCTGGTACCGAAGCAGCAGGCGCCGCCGCAGGACGCGGTGCCGGAGCGACCGCTTCCGTCCGTTGTGGCTGTACTGCCACCGCAGCTGTTGCGCGGGCTGGCGCTGCGCGCTGTGCCCGTGCTTCACCAACATCGGTAAGGCGTCCGGATTTTTGAACGATTTCCGATAGTTCCTTCAACGCGTTGATCTGTTCGGAAACAGCTTTTCGCATCTGGGCGGTGGACTGCTTGGCCTCTTCAGGCATATCCATCACGCCGCGCTGCAACTCGGAACGGGTCTGTTCGAGTTCCGTACGGATCGCTGCGGAAGAACGGCGGATTTCATCGGTGGCATTGGCAAACTTCTGCGATGCCTGTTCGACAACTTCGGAGATCGAAGTGCGGATCTGCTCGGTTGTCTGGTTCGCCCGACCCTCGGCGCGGTCGAATGCCGAAGAAACAAGCGATTCGAACGAGCGCATGGTTTTCTCGATTGTTTCTGACTTGGCGATAAGGCCGGATGCCAATGCCTGCAAGGCTTCCTGACGCTCGTCAAAGGTCGAAGCGAGATTGGTCTGCGAAGCATTGATCAACTCGGATGCCTTGCTCAGCATATTGCCATGTTCGTCAAAGCGCTTGGCAATGGATGCAATGTCGGTCAGCGTGCTGTTGGACAATTGCGACAGTTTGCCGAGATTGCCATCAATCAGACGGGTTGAGGTCTCGAAGGATTCAGCAGCCTTTGTCGCGTTTTCAGCGAAGGCGGTCGTCGTATCGAGCAGACGTCCGTCAATGTCACCAAGGTTCTTGGTGGCCATATCGATCAGCTCGCCAAGCTTCGCATTGGAAGAGGAGAGGCGGTCGATAAGGTTGCTTACATCATCGGTCAGACCAGCCTTGGCCGCTTGAACGGCAGTGATCGTCTCCGCAGTACGGCTGGCAATAGCATTGATCAGAGCAGCATTTTCCACCCGCAGGCGTTCTGTTGCGGATGTCGTGGCTTCAACCAGCTGCGAGGCAAGTGTGCGACCATTATCGGCAAGGCTCTCGACCAGCGGCTGTGCTGTATTGTTGAGAATGCTGATAATTTCCTGCGAACGGGCCGAGAGAACTTCGTTCAGTTCGCGGGTGCTTTCTGCAAGCTTCGAAGCAGTGGTATCGGTGGCTGCCGAGAAGCGGGCCTCCAATGCCTCAAGGTTCGCGGCAGCTTCCGTTGCGCGCTGGCCAAGACGCTTTTCTGTTTCGGCAAGGCTTTCATTCATGCGCAGGCTGAATGCCTCGCCATGACCGTCCAGCGCTTCACCGGCCTTCTGTGCTTCACCGGTAAGGGTGGAGGCGGCTTCCGTAATCTTCTCACGCAGGGTGCGGGCAACAACCGAAGCGCTCTGTTCGAGCGACTTGCGAACATTGTCCACGCCAATAGCCAATGCATTCTGCATGGTGGTTGTGCGCTCGTCGATTGTACCGCCATGGCTTTCAAAAGCCTTGGCGAGCACATCTGCGCTGTCCTGCAATACTGCCTGCAAGGCAATCGTACGGTCGCCAATAGCACCTGCCTTGTCGTCCAGCGTCTGGCCCAGAGCAGCATTGCCCTGTTCCATCGCTGCGCGAATAGCGGCAATGCGTTGATCAAGAATGCTCGCATGATCATTGAGCGTTTCACCGACGCGGGTATCGCTTTCGGCCAAAGCTGCGCGAATAGCGGCAGCGCGCTCGTCCAGCGTTCCAATATGCGAGGCCAGCGTATCGCTGATCTGCATATTGCTGCTGTCGAGAACCGAACGGATGCCTGCGGTGCGTGTCTCAATATCGCTTGCATGCTGCGCCAGCGTTTCACCAATGCGGGCATGGGTGTTTTCAAGCGCCGCCTGAATTCCGGCAGTGCGCTCATCCAGCGAAGAAGCGTGCGAGGCCAATGTCTGGCCGATACGCTGATCGCTATTGCTGAGTGCGTGTTCGATTCCGGCTGTGCGTTCGTCGATGGAACTTGCATGCGAGGAAAGGATATTGCTGATGCGTGAGTCGCTTTCAATCAAAGCCTGACCGATACCGGCCGTACGCTCTTCAATAGCGCTGGCATGAGAGGCCAGAACATCGCTGATACGTGCATCGCTGCTGGTCAATGCTGACTCAATGCGACTCGTGCGATCATCGACACTGTCGATAAAGCCGCTCAATGTGCCATCGATACGTGTGCCGCTATGGAGCAGGGTAGCTTGAATTTCGGCATTGCGTGCGTCGATAGCTTGCGTGTGGGCCGCAAGTGTTTCACCGAGTTTGGCATCACTGCCGGCAAGAGCCAGCTGGATTTCCTGATTGCGCTCGTCAAGGCTTCGATTGTGCTGATCGAGTGTCTGCGCAATCTTCGCATGGGTTTCGACAAATGCTGCGCGCATTCCAATCGTGCGTTCATCAATGATCTTGGCATGGGCATCAAGTGTCTGACCAATGCGTGTATCTGTCGCCTGTATTGCTGTTTCAATATTGGCGCTGCGCTGATCGATACTGCGCGCATGTTCGTCCAGCGTATCGCGGATGCGAATATCGGTGTTGGCAAAGGCGGCATGCATTCCAGCTGTACGGTCTTCGATTGCCTTGGCATGCTGCTCAAGTGTTGCGCCGATACGGACATTATTGTCTTCCAGCAGCGTATGAATGCCGGCAGTGCGGCCTTCGATTGCCTTGGCATGCTGTTCAAGCGTTGCGCCGATACGAGCATCATTGTCTTCAAGCGATGCGCGCAAGCCCGCAGCTCGTTCCTCAAGGGTCGATCCGTGACCTTCGATGATCTGGCCGATGGCAGCGGTGCTGCTTTCCAGAATTGTCTTGAGGTTCGATGTATGGTCGCCGATCTGTCCGGCCTGATCGCGGATAATGATGGCGGCGCGGTCAGTTTCCTGAACCAGCGTTGCAGCCAAGGCTTCGCGCTCTTCAGCAAGTTTGGCGGCAAGCGCTTCGCGGCTTTCGACAAGACGGTCGGAGAGGGCTGCCGCATTGGTCGAGAGCAGGCTGCCAACATGATCGGAAAGAGTCGACAGATCATTGCCGATCTTCGCCTTTGTCTCATCGACAATGCCGTCGATTGAGGCGCGGCCATCGGTAAAGGTCTTGGCGATATCGCGGGTACGTTCGATCAATTGCTCATTGATCTGGCGCGCACGGGCTTCTAGCGCTGAATTGAGGCGCTCCGTGCTGGTATCGAGTGACTGGGCGCGGGTTTCAAACTCTGCAAGCAGTGAACGGCCACGTTCATTGATTGTTGTGTCGAGACCGGCAAGGCGCGTGTCAAATTCACCGACCAATGTCTGCGTGGCATTACCCAGCAGCGACAACATGCTGTTGGTGCGGCCATCCAGCGTATCGGCCAGTTTCATTGTCACGGAGTCAGTCTGTTCGGACAGGGCGGCAATGCGCATTTCCAGAAGATTTGCAAAGGCTTCGCCGGAAGTGGTGATCTTGTTTGAGATATCGTCCGAGCGCGAAACGATCTGCTCGGAAATGACTTGGCCACTTTGGGTCAGCCGTTCAATGAGCGACTCGCCGGACTGGTTGATCGACATGCTAAGATTGGTGGATGCATTGGAAAGGTTTTCGCGCAGGGACTCGCCTGCCAGCGAAAGCTCGTCTTTCAATTGCTCATGGGCGCTCGAAATGGAAGCGCGCACGCGTTCCGCATGACCGATCACCGATTCTCGTTCACCGCCGAGACGGTCAACGAGCGTACGGATACGATATTCATTGTCTGTATAGACGCGTTCGAGTTGGTTCACTTCGGTCTGGACCAGCGTTTCCAGCTCGACAGCGCGTGCCAGAGTGCGCTCGACGCCTTCGCTCATGGCAGCGACTTCGCGGCGCACGGCCTGACCCAGTGAGGCAACGCGGTCGGATGAGAGCATTTCCGGCTCAGAGAGGCGCATGGCAGCTTCGGCCATGGAACGCGCAGCATATTGCATTTCCTGCGCGCGGCGGATCATGATCGCAAATGCCCAGAAGAGCATGATTGGAACAATGACGGCGACTGCAAGGCCAATTGCATAGGGCGCGGCGGCGAAGTCGGAGAATGAACGGATTGACCAGAGCGACGGGCCATAAAGCGCATTGCCCAGCGCCAGCACACCACCAGCCCAAAGAACGCTGATAATGCTCGTGATCACACTATAGGATTTTGGCTGCGTAACAGAACTTGCCGAATGGCTGCTTTTTGATGTCTGCAAAAGATCATCATTGGCAGGACGGAAAGAAGGCTGCGATGGAACAGCGGGGGCCTTTGGCGGCGCGGGCGGAGCTGCGGGAATAGGGTTGGCTGCTTTGATCTGCGGCTTTGGCGCAGGCAATGGAATGGCGGCAACAGGCGGTGCTGCTACCTCCGGTTCAGGGAGTTTTACCGGCTCGGCCGCAGCAGGGGGCTCAAATTTCTCGGCGGCAAGCTCTTGGGCTGCCTGTGAAATCTGGGCTTCAAGATCGTTCAGGGACAATAGATCGTCATCGATAGGAGACAGATCCATATCCATCCCAAGCGTCGACTCGTCGAAATCGATTTCTAGAGCCTTTTCAAGGGCTTCACCGAGCTCGTCTTCGGCTTTGAAAGCCTTGCTTTTCGGGGCTGTGGCCATGTTTACCTCACAATATTGGGCAGCGGCCACATGTGGGGCCAACCGCGCCATACTCTATACGCCGCTAGTCTAATGTACTGGCACATGGTTTGGAAAGAAACAATGGATTCAGGAAATGCTTAAAAGTTTAAACACAAGGTTAATTTTTGAGCCTCTCATAAAATTTCAATTGAAGGCAAAAATTTACCCGCCATTCACCATAAGGCACCATTTAAGCACGGTTTCTGCCTCGTTTTAACCTTGAATCAGCGCGATCAGCTTAGGCTTGTCAGTTCAAATGTAAAAGCGTTCAGGAGATTATACCAATGGCCCAACAGGCATCGATGGCGTTTGCTTCGCCAGGTGGTGAGCGATCAAAGCCAGCGCGCAAGCGCCCGATTGATCTTGTACACCTTACCCGTGAGACTTTCGGCAATCGCGCGCTTGAAACTGAAATTCTCGCCCTGTTTTCTCGCCAGACCTGCGGCATTGTGGACAGACTTATCCACGCAAATTCCGATGATCGCGTCCGTCTTGCTCGTTCGCTCAAAGGCTCTGCCAATGCAATTGGCGCATTTCGTGTTGCCGAAATGGCCGAAGCAGTCGAACAGTCCCCCAGCGATTCGAAAGCGGTCAGGGACTTGCGTTCTGCCATTGACGATGCGCGCGATTATATTGCGGCAATTACCCGCTGAAAGCCGCGCTGCGTCAGGGAGTGCAATTGACTTACGCCCTTAAAGCCCTATGTCAGCGGTAACTTGATCACTGGGGCTTTATTCATGGCAAAAATCATCTTTGTCACACATGGTGGCGAACGCATCGTGGCGGATGCTGAAAATGGCTCAACCGTTATGGAAAGCGCCATTCGCTTCGCCGTTCCAGGTATTGATGCGGAGTGCGGCGGCGCTTGTGCCTGTGCCACCTGTCACGTTTATGTGGATGAAGAGTGGAAAGCTGCGACCGGCGAACCCGAGGCCATGGAAGAAGATATGCTCGACTTTGCCTATGATGTGCGTCCCAATTCACGCCTGTCCTGCCAGATCCGCGTTTCCGACGAACTGGATGGCCTTGTGGTATACGTTCCGGAACGTCAGTCCTGACTATTCGGCGCAATTTTGTGGTGCAGCGAATTCAAACTAACCCGTAGCCTGATATTTTCTCATCAACCCATTAGAATGATCCGCAAAGCGGCTTTTCATGGCTTGATTGGCTGCATTGTCTTGACCTTGCGATGCGCAATCGTTACGCGCATGACAGCCCGCATGTCCTGAACATGCCAGCCATTACCCTTTTCTATCTGCACGGCATAGAGCCGTTGGGCATGAGGAATTTGCGATGAGCGAAACGATCAAAACCGATGTTGTCATCATTGGCGCAGGCCCCGTTGGGCTTTTTGCGGTGTTTGAGCTTGGCCTTTATGATTTGAAATGCCACCTCATCGATATTCTCGACCGTCCGGGCGGCCAATGTGCCGAGCTTTATCCCGAAAAGCCGATCTACGACATTCCTGCCTGGCCCATTATCAGTGGCAATGAATTGACCGAAAAGCTGATGGAGCAGATCAAGCCGTTTTCGCCGCAATTCCATTTCAACCGCATGGTGACCAGTCTTGAACGTCTCGAAGACGGATCATTCCGTGTCCAGACAGACGATGCTGAAGTTTTTGAAGCCAAGGTTGTTGTTATTGCTGCCGGCGGCGGTTCATTCCAGCCAAAGCGCCCGCCCGTTCCCGGTATCGAGGCCTATGAAGGCAAGAGCGTGTTTTACTCCGTGCGCCGCATGGAAGAATTCCGCGATCAGGATGTGCTCATTGTCGGTGGCGGCGATAGTGCGCTTGATTGGGCGCTGAACCTTCAGCCCATCGCTCGCAGCCTGACTGTCGTGCATCGACGTGCGGAATTCCGCGCTGCTCCCGATAGCGTCAAGAAAATGTTCGAACTGGTTGAAAGCGGCAGCGTCCGTTTTGAACTGGGGCAGGTGTCGGGCCTCAAGGGTGATAATGGAGAACTCAGCCACGCAATCATCAAGGCTGCTGAGGGCGAGATAGAGATTCCAGTCACGCGCCTTCTGCCTTTCTTCGGCCTGACCATGAAGCTTGGTCCGATTGCTGATTGGGGCTTGAACTTGCACGAAAATCTCATATCGGTGAATGTCGAGACATTTGAAACATCGGAACCTGGCATTTTCGCCATTGGCGACATCAACTGGTATCCCGGCAAGCTCAAGCTCATCCTGTCCGGTTTCCACGAAGCCGCGCTGATGACGCAAGCGGCAAAACGTATCGTCAATCCGGGTGAGCGCGTGGTGTTCCAATACACGACATCATCAACCAGTTTGCAGAAAAAGCTCGGCGTGAACTGAGCCCTTAGAAAGCTTATATTTCTCCGTCATCCTCGGGCTTGACCCGAGGATCCATAACAAATTTGTGTCCGACAATTTTGAATCCTCGGGTCAAGCCAGAGGATGACGGAAATGTTTATACTTTATTGATGGCGGCGCACTACCTTCTCAAGGCTTGGCGAATTCCTTGACGATGCGATAGGTCAATAGCCGCTCAAAGCGCGCCTCGAAATTCACTGTTTCAACCCGGTCAAACCGGAGCTGATCTGCATCATGCTTCTTGAGCAGTTTTGCGGTCAGCGCGTCGATATCAGCTTTCATTTTCGCACAATCGCTGCGCCAGGGCAGGGCCTTGACCTGGCGCTCCATATCACCCGCTGCCGTGCGCGCGATGACAATATGGCTTTCCTCATGGCGCTTGATGTCGGCTGACAACGTGTCCCATACAATCGCCAGATCGCGGGGTGCGGTACGCCTTTGCTTCCAGCGCGGCAGATGCACAGTGGCGCGCACAACAATGTCCGCATCCACGACCTGACAGCTCTTGCCGTTGGAGCCGAACTTCACCTTGCTGTCGAAGCGCATGCGCGTCATGCCGGGATGTCGTGCGCCGGTCTTTGCCAGCATCGGTCCTCGCCGACTCAACTCCCGGTCAAGTTCAGCGGCATTATGTGCATTCAGCGTGAAGTACTGATATTTTCGCAGCACTGTCGCCGCATTGGCGGCTGGAGTGATGAGAGTGAAGGCAATAAGAGCCGAAAGGGAGCTGGCGGCTAATCTGGCCAAAATATGCATTCAGTTTTTCCTTTTCTTCGGCCAGTGTGCATCATTCGGACAGTATCGTCAAAAACGTTGCAGATGAATTGACGTTCCGCGCAATGTGTTAAAAAACGGCACAGGGATAATCAGGGAGCATATGAATGTATCGGGAATGGCAACTGGCACATGGCCGGTCTTTGACCTTGGGGCCGCGCGCTTTGATCATGGGCGTGCTCAATGTGACGCCCGATTCGTTTTCCGATGGCGGTGTGCATTATTCACTGGAACGGGCTGTTGATGGTGCCTGCAAGATGATTGATGAGGGGGCGTCGATCATCGATGTGGGCGGTGAATCCACCCGGCCGGGTGCGACGAGGGTCGAACCATCTGTCGAACAATCCCGCGTTTTGCCTGTCATCGAAGCCTTGGCGAAGCAGGGCGATATTATCATCTCCGTCGATACTTACCGGGAGGAAACCGCGCGGCTTGCGGTTGAGGCGGGGGCCCATATTGTCAATGATGTCTGGGGTGTCCAGCGCGAGCCGGCCATTGCTGATCTTGCAGCCAGCACGGGCGCTGGCCTTGTTATCATGCATACAGGGCGCGAGCGTGAACGCGACCCGGATGTCATTGTGGATCAGTTCGCATTTCTTAATCGTTCACTTGAGATCGCAAAGCTCGCTGGCGTAGCGGAAAATCAGATTGTGCTCGATCCCGGATTTGGTTTTGCCAAGGATACGGATGAAAATATTGCATTGATGGATCGCTTTTCCGAACTCGCCGCCTTTGGCTATCCCTTCCTTGCCGGGACCTCACGCAAACGATTTCTGGGGGCTGTTTCAGGCGGCGATGCAATCGAGCGCGATGTGGTAACGGCGGCATCCTCCGCCCTTTTGCGGCTTGCAGGCGCTAATCTTTTCCGTGTGCATGATGTTGCCATGAGCCGCTGCACGCTCGCGCTTGCCGATGCAATGCTTGCGGCTCGTGGGAAGCGTCAATGATCTGTTCCAGAAAAGCCTGGCTCGGTCTTGGCGGCAATATTGGCGACCCCATTGCAGCAATGGGGCAGGCGCTGCGCGCACTGGACAACCGCGATGATATCTCGGTCAGTGCTATCTCGCCGGTCTATAATACGCCGCCATGGGGCAAGGTCGATCAGCCTTCATTCTACAATGCCTGCGCTGAACTTGTGACCGAACTCGAACCGGAAGCCTTGCTCACCGTCTGCCTCAATATTGAACTGGAAATGAAGCGCGAGCGGCGGGAACGCTGGGGTCCGCGCATTATCGATATTGATGTGCTGGCCTATGAGGGGATAGATCGCTTTGAAAGCCCAAGCCTTATCCTGCCGCATCCGCGTATGACGGAACGCGCATTTGTACTGGTTCCCCTTGCTGACATCGCCCCCAATCTGAAGATTGAGGGAATGAGCGTTTTGCATTGGGCGGCGCTGGCGGACAATACCGGAATGACAAAAGCCCGCGATGATGCGGGCTGGTGGTCTGTTCAATAGCAGAACAGAAGGGTGCGTGGTTCGACAAGCTCACCATAAGGAAGAGGGCGGACTGCAATAGTATTGTGACTGCACACTATTGTGCAATCAGCTGGCTTCCCTCGTGGTGAGCTTGTCGAACCACGCAGGGCGTTTATACAATCAGTTCTTGGCGACGCTGCCCACGGCAGTTGTATCAACGCGCTTCAATGACATGCCGACGACAGGGATCAACTGGTCTTCCAGATGAACTGAAATCGTCACATTCATATTGTTATTATCATTGAATTTAGCTTGCATGGCGCCACTGAGCTGCCTGCGGTTAATGGCAAGAACAACGCGATTGCCTGAGACATTTCCGCCGGTAATGTCGAGACCCTTGCCAGCAGAACCGTCAAGGAAGGTGCCCTTATAGCTGTTGCCGCTACGGGTAATGGTGGCCTTCATCGGCTGATTGAAGATGCCAACACGGCAGGTGCCATCCAGCGTCATGCCGGTTGCAGCGGCTGGTGTGGAGCCTTCCAGCGTGCAGTTGAATTTTGTGCCCTTATATTTGCCAGCGACGATCTCGCCGGGGCCAACCCACTGACCTTGAACATTCTCGAAGAATTCCGCGTCTTTATCCTTGGCTTGCGCCGGCAGCGCGAATAACGCGCAGGCGAACAGGGACAGGGCGGCGACTGCTGCGCTTGGTTTCATCGACACGGACTCAAACTCTAATCATTGGAATGGCTGCTTCGAACCAATCATGGGTTGGAATGGTTAACAGAGCGTTGCCAATGCCATAAAACTTGGGGATAGGGAATGCTGCAATTGTCCTGTTATGGTTTTTTTGTACCGCCAATCCTTGCCAGATCGCCGATGAAATCGCCAATTCCCGGGCGCTTTTCGGCGTTGAACGGGAAGGGGCGCACCAGATCCATCGCTGAAATTCCGATGCGCGCCGTCATCAAGCCATTGATCACACCCTCGCCAAGTCTCGCGGAAAGCCGGGCGGCAAGACCATGGCCGACCAATTGTTGAATGATGCTGTCACCCATTGCCACCGTTCCCGTCACCGCCAGATGGGCGATGACATTGCGTGTGAGCTTAAGAAAGCCAAGCGTTCCCGGCCTGCCGCCATAAAGCTCCGACAGGCGCCGGATAAGCCGCGCCGATTCAAAAATAACATAGCCAATATCAACCAGAGCGCGTGGGCTGACAGCCGTGACAATCGAAACGCGCTTTGAGGCGGCAAGGATCATTTCCCGCGCCTGCCGGTCAAGCGGGCGCAGTAATTCGGTTTCCGTCAGGCGTATCAAATCGCGGCCATCGATCACATCATCACGCAAGTCGTGCAGAAGCGCGCGGCCCTTGGCGGTGGCGGGTAATGTTTCGGCAATACTGACGAGCTTGGCCACAGCGGCTTTTGCCTGCACAGGATCATTTTCCATCGCCGCCTTGGCCGCCTCGTCACGCAAATGCTGTACTGAGGCGAGGCCGCGCAAGGCCAGTGTTTCGCGCACAATAATGGCGATGAGCGCCAATGCGCCAAGAATTGTCACGCCAAGCGCCACCCAGCCCAGCCATGGTGCGCGTTCGAAAAGCGTGCGGATAAGATTGTCGGCCCAAAGGCCCAGCGCCAGCGATGCAAGCACCCCAATCGCGCCGGTAAAGACTGTGGCAAATGAAAACTTCTTCGCCAGAGCTGGCGGCGGGGTCAGGGCATCCAGCTCATTGACAGCTTCGGGGTCAAGGTCAAACACATCGACCGCCGCAGGTGTTACAACAGCAATATCCTTGATCGCTATTGGCTTGCGCTGTGCCACTGGTGCTACCTCGACAGCCTTTGCGGAGGCTTTTCCTTCCTCCGGCTGCTCCATGCGAAACGAAGCTGGCTTGCGTTTTTCACTCATGCGAGGCGATCTCCAATGAGGAATTGTATGGCTCGATCCAGCCTTATGTGCGGCAGTGAAAGCGTAAAGCCTTCTGCCGTTTTCTCCAGTTTGGGAGGGCGGAAACGGACAAAGCGGATAGAAGGATCTTCAGATACTGATTCCGGTCCTTCAAATATTGAATCCGGTTTTTCCGGTAAGTCACCGGGAAATATGGCTGTTTCGGTTTTTCCGTCGAATTTCTCGCCGTCTATTGTCTCGCCTTTCAGTGGTGTCCCGACGATAACCGGCAATATGTCTTTGCCTTGGGTGACGGTTGCTTCGCGGGTTGTTCGTACCGCTGCCATTGCCAACACTTCGACGCTGGCACTGGTGAAATCAGCACGGCTTATGGCGCGATCGACAAGGCGACGTACGATGGCCTGCAATCGGTCATGGCTCTCATGGTGCAAATGATCCGCCTTTGTTGCTGCAACAAGAATGCGGCTGATGCGCCTTTGTACAAGTCCGGTCAGAAAATTCGTGTTGCCGGGACGAAAACAGGAAAGGATTTCTGTTAATGCCCGTTCAAGATCGGCGACAGCGGAGGGACCGGCATTCATCGCCTGCATAGCATCGACCAGCACGATCTGGCGGTCGAGCCGTGCAATATGTTCGCGGAAGAACGGCTTTACCACATGGGTTTTATAGGCTTCGTAGCGCCTTTCCATCATGGCGCCCAGCGTGCCAGACTTGTGTTTTTCCTCACCGAGACCAGGCAGGGGCGCGAATGTCAGGGCAGGTGAGCCTTCCAGATCACCCGGCATTAAAAAGCGACCGGGAGGCAGCGTGGAAAGTGCCCGTTCATCGGCCTTTCCTGCTTTCAGATAGGCCGTAAAGCTTTTTGCCAGCCGCTGTGCGGTCATTTCGTCGGCACTGTCAGATGCATCGGCTGTCGCTGCGGCTTTGAGCCAATCTTCGGCCAGATCGCGGCGGCTCTCCAACTGCGCCAGTTCAAATGAATCCCGTGAGAACTCATTATAATTTTTTCCGAGCAATGGCAGATCAAGCAGCCATTCACCGGGATAATCGACAATATCGACGGAGAGCTTGCCGCCGGAAAACATCCGCCCCCAAGCCGAGGCCGACTCATACTCGATTGTCAGGCGCAGTTCGGAAATGGCCCGGGTTGAATCCGGCCAGATACGGTCCTCGATCAATGCTTTCAGATGGTCTTCATATTGAAATCGTGGAACGGCATCATCCGGTTGCTGCTCCAGATAGGCTTTGGCAATCCGGCCGGATTTCTGCGCTTCAAACAGCGGCAAGCGCCCGCCATGGATCAGATTGTGCACGAGCGCCGTGATGAAGACTGTTTTGCCTGCGCGGGAAAGCCCTGTCACGCCGATGCGGACGGAGGGGGAGGCTAAGGAAGTTGTACGCTCGGTCAGCGTATCCAGCACAATTCTTGCCTCGTCGGCCCAACTCGTCAGTCCTGTGGTGAATGTTCCCAATCGACAATCCTATTGCGGCGTTCTTCTGCGACCCATTTGGGGGCTCCTTGTGGCAAACTCAAGATGCTTTGTTTTGTCGAAGGGTGAGCCACGCATAAGGCATGTGCAATTCAAGCCTCACAAATGCTCCGAGGGCGAAAAGAACTCCCTCAGCGTTCCTTTGCCGGGACGAACTTCCGCTAAGGGTTCCTCAAACTCGATCACCGCAAGACCGGCTGTAGGAAATCCGGAGACAAATGTCGGGTGCGTAGGGGGATCGCCACGACCAGACAGTGCCATGGCCACTTCCTCCATCATGGGATTGTGTCCCACCAGCATGACCGATTGGCAGCCTTCATGCTCAAGGCCAGCCATGCGAATGGCCATCAGATAGGTATCTGGACCGCCGGAATAGAGTTTTTCAAGCTGTTGCAAAATAAAGGGCGGCTCCAGCCCCACATATTCGAGTGTCTGGCGGGCGCGGATGGCGGTTGAGCATAGAACCACGTCGGGTTTCAGCTTGGCTCGTTTCAATTCCTGCCCCAGCATTTTGGCAGCTTGCGTGCCATCCGTGTCCAGTGTGCGGTCGAAATCTTTCTGGCTCGGCGTTGGCCAGACGGCTTTGGCATGACGGAGAAGGTAGACGAGACTCATTTACTTATCTCCGTTCTGGAACAGTGCTGAAAGTTGCCACGCTTCCCTCTTCGAAGCAAATTGGCATTTTTGACCATGCGGCAAATGCGTCATTTATTAAATATATGTGCAAAACCAGCCTGCAAATATTCTGTGCGGGGTGCAATTTTGCAAGGCAGGGCACAACCAAAAGTAGAGCCTCCGGCGCTGAAAATGCCAGTTTTTGACCTTGTTTTCCTATTCTGACACGCAAAAAAATCAATTTATTCGGCTTAAATGCCGCTATTTTGAGCGATTTAAGCCCAGTTATTTATTGATTTACTATGTCTTTTTGTGGTTGTGCGGTTATCGGACACGACCTATATAGGCGTCCTCGCGTCTAAAAGGTGCAGGGTGATTCAATGATGAATAAACTTATCGATCTTGACTATAAGCCCACGGATGACGAACCTTTCATGAGTGATCGGCAGAAATCCTACTTTCGTGAAAAACTGATTGACTGGAAAAACGACATTTTGCGGGAAGCCCGCGAAACACTCGAAATCCTGCAACAGGAAAATGCAAATCTGCCGGACATGGCGGATCGTGCTTCTTCAGAAACAGACCGTTCCATCGAGCTTAGGGCGCGTGACCGTCAGCGCAAGCTGATTTCAAAGATTGATGCAGCCTTGCAGCGTATTGATGATGGAACTTATGGTTTCTGTGAAGAAACAGGCGATCCTATCAGTCTCAAGCGGCTTGATGCTCGCCCGATTGCAACATTGTCCATCGAAGCTCAGGAACGTCACGAACGACGCGAGAAAGTTTACCGTGACGATTGAGTTAGAATTCTAGGAAGGCTCGGGAAACCGGGCCTTTTTGTTGATGTTGAGAAGATTGACACTTTGGCAGTTGAAATGCGCTGAGCGTGCTATCCGAATACGTCTGCTTAGAGAATCGGACCGAAAANNTTCGGATAATCCGATGCTAAAACGGATACTCTAGTTGAAAACCCTGATCGTTCTGCTATTGATCAGGCAAGAAGCTTGGCTATTTTGAGGTTTCATTTTGCCATTGTAAACACCGGTCTCATTCCAATTTCGCCCTATACAGCAGCATAACGACCCAGTTGTGCTGAGTGTTAGCTATGTTCACGGGGTGGTGGTTCGAGACCGGTATGGCATTATTGGGATGTGCCTGCGCAATCATTGCGGTCTTCGCTCCATCAGCTGAAACCTCGCCACACCTCGCCCGTACTGGGTCTTTTTTGCTGCCATCTTGGTGAACTTCCTATCGGGAAGACCAAGACGCAATGTGCAATATTCTTAAAGTCCAATGGACTATTATTCCCCGCAATGCTCCGCAGCCAAGAATGGTATGCAGTGGGTGCGGTGGTTACACAGCTTTCAAATCCAGCGACAAGCTTCGATTGAATGCCAATGGCAAGAAGCTGGATGCCTGGCTGATCTATAAATGCATTCACTGCGATAAAACCTGGAATCGAACGCTTTTTGAGCGCCGGAGCGTGAGAAGCATCGACCCGGAAACCCTCGAAGCGCTGCAAACCAATGATCCGGATTGGATCAGGGGGCACGCCTTTAATGTCGATGCATTGAAGGCAAAATCTCAACATGTTGAGGAATTCGCCGAGGTCGACATTCACAGGAAGATTATATGCCGGCCGGAAAAGAGCGAGTTTGTGGAAATCCTGTTGTCGATCCCGGTGCAGACCAGTTTGCGATTGGACAGGCTGCTTGCCGCGGAACTGAATATTTCACGCTCCCGGCTGCAAATGCTTTACGAGACAGGGCTGCTCCAAGTCGATTCACAGCAAAATGGGGCGCTGCGAAGACCGCCAAAACATGGGTTGCGAACGGTCCTTGATCTTTCGTCAGAGCTTGATCGGGATTCTATCTTGCAATCAGCTTGCGGTGGCAATGGATAAATCTGTTCCAGGGCTATGAAGCGGCTCCAGCAAAAACCTGCCTCGCCTTGGGGCTTTGACCCATGACGAGGCAGGGAGTTTTGTTCAGCTCTGATATCGGCTTGAAAAGTGGAAGCCGACTTTAGAGCATCGGACCGAAANNGATGTTCGGCGATCTAGAGTTTATCGCCTGTCTGGCCGGGAAAGATCGCCGAGCAGACGCTCCATCTCATCCTCGATATCGTCGGCCTTCTGCGGTTGTTTGTTCCTGTCGATCTCTTCACCGGGCGCAATATGAAGCTCGCTGGCCAATTCCGGATCGAAGGCATCTGAAAAATCCACGTCGCTCAATGTAAGCTCCGGCTCGGATGTCTCCTCCGGCTCAATGGTGTCGAGGGATGGCTCGCGGTAAGCTGTTTCGCTGCGTGTGGCAAACGGGAATGCCGCAGCCGTGCTTGTTCTCTGCTCGCCAATATGCGGCCGCGCAGGTTCCGGCAAATTCATGGGGGGTTCTGGTTGTGTGTCTATTACTGGTTCCGACCGGCTTTCGCTGCCAAAAGAGGGCGAGGCTGTCCGCTCCCAGCCATTGTTTGCATCGCGCATGGGGGCTGAAATGGCCGGAGCGGCCTCTGCGGCAATCGCCGCTGCTGCTGGCGCAACATAGGGATATGTGCGCGCAGGTTCGGGTGTCACCGGGGCGGGGGCCGCCGTCACTGGCGGAATGGGTGCCATTGGCGGTATTGGCGGCAAGGGGGCGGGCGCTGTCTGCTGGCGTGGCTCAGGCGGCCTCACATCACGAGGCGGAGTGGGCTGGGGCGCTGGCGTGCGCAGCGGCACTTGCGGCGCTTCTTGCTGCATAGGCGGCGCGGGGGGCGCCAGTGGCGCTGCGGCTTGCGGTGCTGGGGAAACCGGCTCAGTGCGCGGCGTTTCTGCCTGTTTGCGCTCCGTTTTTACTTCCGGCTCCGAAGGAGTGGCTGTTGCAGGCTCTATGCGGGAAGGCTGTTTGGCAAATTGCCTGATGTTCTGCTCAATGACCAGATCGCTCGGACCGCCGATGAGGATCAGATGCTCAACATCATCGCGCCTCACAAGCACAAGGCGTCTGCGATTGTCGACGGCGGCAGCATCCGTCACGGAGAGCCGCACTTGCCGGTTGCGCCCGCCTGCCACAAAGGTTCCGCCTGTTACCCGCCGCAATACGGCAAAGACAAGCAGGAGCAGGGCAATGACCAGAGCAAACAGTAGAATGAACCCCACAATGGGGGCGGCAGTATCGCCGACGATAGTGGCAAGCCATGCATTCATGACGAACTCTCCTCTATAATATTCCACCAAGCCCGAAAACTTGTTCCCCGACACGGGCTTCGCAGCATAATTTCGCGTGACACTACAGAGTGGACTTCCCAGTCGCAACCCTGATGATTTTAAAACAGTTTTACCCTATAAGGCGTGGAATAAAGCTTATCCGATAAAGGATAGGGTTTAATACCAGTCAAAGATATGATCCAACCGATTCGAGAAGGACGCAAGCGGCAGGCCCAAGGGCAGTCTGCGGGTCTGACGGTGAAATAGGGGCCTGAGACATATGTCTCAAGAAACGAATAGTAGACATATGTCTCGAGAAACGAATAGCGATCTTTATCCGGAACCGATCATCGCCAACACGAAATCGAACAAGGCCGGTTTGCGCCTGATCCTGCTCGGCATTGTGCTGGTTGGTATTTCGGTGCTCTATTTCATTTACCGTGACCAGCTAGGCCAGCAATTCCTGCTTGGTCTTCTTGGCGTGCTTGCCATGACCGGCGTGTTTTACCTGTTCGGTTCCGCCATTAATGTCATTCAGTTCACACCCCGTGGCACCAGCGATGAGCTGACACGCGCCTTTGTTGATACCTATCCGGAAGGCACGGTCGTCTGCGACCAGAAGGGCCGCATTGTTTATGCCAATCGCGCCTATGCTGAAATGACCGGCGTCACCAGTTCAGATGATGTGCGCCCAATCGAGCATATTCTTTCCGGTGAGCCGGCCGCATCCGATCCGATTTACCGCCTTGCCAATGGCTTGCGTGATGGAATTTCCGGTCAGGAAGAGATTCGCCTGTCACGCCCGCTCGACCCGTCGCGTGAGCCTGTGCCGACATGGTACCGCGTCAAGGCGCGCCCCGTAGCGGGCATTCCGGACCAGACCGCGCCCGTTTACGCTTGGCAAATATCGGATATTTCTGCCGAGCGTGCCGAGCAGGAACGTTACTTTCAGGACATTCAGGAGGCCATTGATCATCTCGATCATGCGCCCGCCGGTTTCTTCTCCGCCGATCCTGATGGCCGTATCATTTATATCAACGCGACGCTGGCGGAATGGCTTGGTATTGACCTGACACGTTTCACGCCCGGCTCCATGACCGTGCGCGAGATCGTCGCCGGCAATGGTATGGCGCTGATCAATGCGGTCAAAACGGAGGCTGGAACAAGCCGCAATACGGTTATCGATCTGGATCTGGCAAAGGCCAATGGCCAGAGCCTTGCAGTCCGCTTTTATCACCGCGTTCAGGCGCAGCGCGATGGCAAGCGTGGCCCGACGCGCACAATAGTCCTTGATCGTGCTGAAGGCGAAGATACGTCAGCTGCGTTGCGTGCGGCCGAAGTGCGGTTCACGCGCTTCTTTAATTCTGCGTCCATGGCAATTGCCGCTGTCGATTCAACCGGCAAGATATTGCGCACCAATGCGCGCTTCCTTGGCCTTTTTGCTCCCGTTGTTGACCGGGATGATATTGACAGGCGCATTCCGCTGGAAACCGTTGTGCATGAACGTGACCGCGAAGCGTTTGATCGTGCCCTGGCTTCCGCCTTTGCCGGTAAAGCGGAAATTTCTCCGGTGGATACGGTGATTCCGGGTAATGAGGAGCGGCATTTGCGCTTCTATATCAGCCCGGTTTTCGATGCGGGTGGAGAGGACGGTGCTGAAGAGGCGGCCATTGTCTCCGTGGTGGAAACCACCGAGCAGAAGGCGCTTGAAGCCACCATGGCGCAGAGCCAGAAAATGCAGGCTGTCGGTCAGCTGGCAGGCGGTATCGCCCATGATTTCAACAATGTGCTGACAGCCATCATCATGTCGTCTGATCTGCTTTTGACCAATCATCGTGCGTCGGACCCATCCTTTGCTGACATTATGAACATCAAGCAGAATGCAAACCGCGCTGCCTCGCTGGTTCGTCAGCTACTGGCGTTCTCGCGCCGCCAGACATTGCGTCCGGAGGTTCTCAACCTCACCGACGTTATTGCCGATGTGCGGATGCTTTTGACACGACTGGCAGGTACACAGGTCAACCTCAAAATCGAGCATGGCCGCGATCTTTGGCAGGTCAAGGCCGATCTTGGCCAGTTTGAACAGGTCGTGGTCAATCTGACTGTCAATGCGCGCGATGCCATGCCGGAAGGCGGCGATTTGATAATCCGTACCCGCAATATGGGAGAGGCGGAAACTGCCCGGCTTAATTACCGCGACGTGGTGCCAGGCGATTATGTCGTGGTCGAAGTGACCGATAGCGGCACCGGTATGAAGCCTGAAACCATTGCCAAGATTTTCGAGCCCTTCTTCACCACCAAGGAGGTAGGCAAGGGCACTGGCCTTGGCCTTTCCATGGTTTACGGCATTATCAAGCAGACGGGCGGTTCCATCCATGCGGAATCAGAACTGGGCAAGGGGTCTACATTCCGCATTCTCCTGCCGCGCTTTGTAGAAGGTGCCGAGCCACAGGTTCTGAATGCTGAGGGCGAAGCGATTCAGATTGAAGCGCCGAAGAAAGAAAAGAAGCCTGAAAAGGCAACTGATCTATCGGGTACCGCCACTGTGCTTCTGGTGGAAGACGAGGACGCGGTGCGCATGGGCGGTCTGCGCGCGCTTCAGTCACGTGGCTATACGGTGCATGAGGCGTCGAGCGGCGTTGAAGCGCTGGAAGTCATGAAAGAGCTGAATGGCAAGGTCGATATTGTTGTGTCGGATGTTGTCATGCCGGAGATGGATGGTCCGACCTTGTTGCGTGAACTGCGCAAGGATTATGGAGATATCAAGTTCATCTTTGTTTCCGGCTATGCGGAAGACGCTTTTGCCAAGAACCTGCCGGAAGATGCGAAATTCGGCTTCCTGCCCAAACCCTTCTCGCTGAAACAGCTGGCAACGGCGGTAAAGGAAATGCTGGAGAGCGAGTAGCGCTTGCTCACCACTTCCCGTTGATCACCCGCAAAAAACCACTTTTTGTTCCTGGGAATTTAGCATATAGGTTGATCAGGATTGATGACTGATATGCCCGTTTTTGATGGCACCTAATTTGATATTTTAAGAGCAGTTCCAGCAAAAATGTGAAGCGGTTTTGCTTCCGGAATTGCGTATAAACAAAGGCTTAGAGCAGTGTTTTGATTTATCAAAATGCAAATGGCTCTTTTATTTTCAAGAAGGTATTTTATGCGCTGTTTCAAGTATGGTTTTTTTGCCGTGGCCTTTTCGGTGACGGCTTTTTTCACAACAATGACAGCAGGTATGGCGCAGTCTGACGATATCCGGGTGCTGACGATTGCGAATGCGGAAAAAACCTTAGCCAGCTACTCACCGGCAGATCTGCAAAAGGCTTTTCTGCCACATGAGATTGAAACGATTATTCCTTGGCTGAAACCGCAGGGAAAGTTCGTTTTTCGCGGCCCCTTCCTGAAGGATGTAATGGCCAGGCATGGTCTTGAAAATCGAGACATTGAAGCAATCGCTTTTGATGAATATCGGGCAAGCATCAGTTCTACAGATATCGACACCTATTCCCCGATAATCGCCACTGAAATAGGCTGTCAGGACGCTGATTATAAAAGCGGGCTTTGCGAAAAAGATCAAAAGTTCCGGGAATTACGGCAGGAGGAAAATGGTTTCTTCCGCTTGATATGGCCTGCCAACCAACTTCCAAAAACAAGTTCCGAAAATGACCCTCGCTGGATTTGGGCGCTCGTTGTACTGAGGTCGTCATAATGAAAAAATGGTTTGGTCAATCCTTCATCCTATTCGCTTTTATCGGCTTGAGTGCTGCGATGGTTTTAAGCGCCTGGTCTTTTGTAAACTCTGATCAGAAATGGCGCCAGACCTATATTCTATTGGGACAGACCGGTGAAATTCAATCGCGGGCCCATAAATTGCAGGAGAAATTGACGCGAGCGACTGCCTATATCGAACTTGCTTCTCGAACTGGCGAGGTGAACCCGCGTTTGCAAACCACGATGGTTGGCTTGAAGACAAATATTCAAGAATTGCTTTCTGCCGAATATCTTGATGACTTTTTGAGTCAGCGTGAAATTGATCTCCTAACCAAGCATCAGCAGATCGTCCAAGACAAATATTTATCAAGTGACAGTCACGGCGTATCCTATTTTGCCATGTTAGAGCAGTTAGAGCCGGTAAAAGAGAACATATCCCGTATCTTGTCAGACATAACAGCCAAGGCCAGAATCCTCGGTGAAACAGCGCAAATGGAATCGAAAACCGCCCAATACAGGTCGCTGTTTACAATGGGTGCAGTGCTCTTCCTCTTTGCGGCCATCGCTTTTTATATTGCTTTTTTTTTGCTGAACGGGCGAAAAAATATATCCGATCCTTCTCTTCTCTCTATGCCCACCTTACCTCCAGCCGGATAGCGGCTCTGCGGCTATATCTTAGCTACCTTCCAGAAAATAACGCCGGTGATCCTGCTATGTATAAAGCGGCACTCAGTGCCGCCGATGAACTAATATCGATCAATAACGGGCTTTTGCGAAATGAAACGTTTGACAATGGTGTGCGCAGCACGCTTGCCAAAGTAATTGACGAAGCCATTGTTTTTTATCCGGAGCAAATTCGCTTGATGTTGGATGCTGAAGCGGCACAAGCCCTTGTTCCCGCATCGCAGTTTCATTTGATCATTGGGGAACTTGTCCGCAATGCGATTAAGGCCAAGGCGGCAGAGCGCGCAATTGAAATATCCATTCGCGCACGCATTCGCAGACGCCGGATATTTCGCAAGTGGTTGCAGCTTGAAGTTATCGATAATGGTATTGGAATGACCAAGAGGGTTGAAAAAAACGCGGTAAGACCGTTTTTTTCAACCCGCGCTGGCACTCATCTTGGTTTGGGCCTTACCGGTGTTGTTGATAATCTCAAAGCAAGCATGGGCCAGCTTCATATCAAATCAACGGCAGGGGTCGGAACAGTGATCAGGATCGACTTTCCGCTGTGATGATAGCGATATCTAGAGCATCGGACCGAANNAGGATGTTCGGCGATCTAGATGGCGGACGCCCCAACAGACGCAAGATGGCGATCTACCCATTTGTTTTTGCATCGGACTTGCCCAAGAGCTTAGTTGAGCGCTTTCAATGCCCAAAGGATGGTCTCTGCTGAGCTCTTTGCGAGCGGCTTGCCTTGCTTCTATTGTTGGTAGGTTGCCGTGATACTTGCAGTTGCAAGCGCATTGGCTTTGGTCATAAAGCCAACAAGCGCGCCGCTGGCATTAGAATCCAATCCGAGTCTTTCGATCTTTAGGGCTGTCAGTGTGAGTACATAGCGGTGCGCGGACCCCGCTGGCGGGCAGGCGCCGCCATAGGCTGCATATCCAAAATCAGTTCTGCCCTGGATCGCGCCCTTTGGCAGACTGTCTGTATCCGCGGCTCCAGCGCCCTTAGGCAGGCTATGGACTGAGGCGGGGATATCAAATACCGTCCAATGCCACCAACCAGATCCAGTCGGCGCATCGGGATCATACAGGTTGATGGCAAAGCTTTTAGTGCCTTCAGGTGCGTCAGACCAAGTAATGCTTGGTGAAAGATTACCACCCTTACAACCAAAGCTATTGGCAACTTGCTCAAGTTTTAAAGTGCCTCCATCAGGCATGTCGGCGCTTTTAAGTTCCAGTGCGAGTGATGGTGTTGCCGTGATGACGAATAGTAAAGCCGCTGATCTGATCATGGTATGAACGACTGTCTTCATAATGGACTCCTCTTTGCGACCCGTCATTCGGTGCCGCTCGGGGAGCTTTATCTCATTGAGTGTCGGTCATTGCAGTGCGTTCCCGATCATACTTTGTGCCGATCCGATCAAAAGTACCTCTTTTGCTTCGCAGTTCAGTGGGTGAAAAGTTGAATCGGGCGCGAAAGCGCGCAGAAAAACGGGATGCGGAGTCATAACCGACTTCGAGTGCAATCGTGGTGACAGGCTTATCTGTTGACTGCAACAATGCGAGTGCGGCGGACATGCGAATATCAATCAGCATCTCGGTCAGGCTTGAATTTGCTGCTGCAAAACGGCGACGCAGGCTTGCTTCGCTCATATTGACCATGGCTGCAACTTGGCATGCCTTCCAATTATGTGCAGGATCGGAGGCCAGGGCTACACGCACCCGGTCGACTGGATTGGACGATACCGGTGCGGTAAAATGATAACCAAGAGAAGAAAGCCATAAAATAACCTCTCCTACGCGGGAAGCAATCACGCGATGAGGCAGGTCGTTATCAGCCAATGCTGACATTGCAGTTTCAATGGCCTTGACAAGACCAACTGGTGGCGACCGCAAAAACTCGGCCCCGCTAACGGCATGCCCATTCTCTTCATGCAACTCTCGAATGAACGAAGGCTCAAAACTAAGCGCGAAGGCTCGATAATTTCCGTGTCTGTCAGGGCGATTGATCACGTCCAATGGAACCACGGCGGGAACAAGGACAATATCCCCGGCACCCGCCTCGATCAGCCGAGCGCCATTTCGAACTGTTTTGGCACCTTGCATCACAACAATCACAGACGGCATCGCAGATGCGAGCCGCCGGCACAAAAGCTCCTTGTGCTGAAGAACCTCTGCCGCTATGCCCACACCGGCACAGTGATGAATGTTTCGACTTGGTGAGCGGCGCCCAACCTCAGGAATAGCTGTCATAGCTTGCGTTATCTGTGTCCATCAGGCGGCGGATGATTGAAAATCCTTGGGTCAGTTCCTCACGGGTTGCAGGCACTGTTATCCCAAGCCGCACGCGATGAAAGGTCTTTTCCGTACGACCGGGCTTGAATTCATCCTCGTCATCAATCAGCACACCTTCATTGAGGGCGGCATTCTTGAAGGTCGCAGAAAGCCAGGGGTCGGGCAGTTTTACCCAAAGGAATGTTGCAAGCGGCTGCGAGTTGAAATCCAATCCCGCAAATATGCTGCGCGCAATTGCTTCACGGGCCTGAATCTCTTCACAGACCTTGTTGCGGATCACATCTGCTTCGCCTGAATTGACCAATTGCGCGCCCAGTTCCGCTATGGTGAACGGCATTCCGCCGGTAAGCATTTTATGGGCGGTGTAAACGCGGGTCGCCAGGTTTGGCGGGCAAGCCACCCAGCCACCGCGCACGCCAGCTGCAACCGATTTAGACAGACCGCCAATATGAAATGTGCGCTCCGGTGCCAGACGCGCGATAGCCGTAAGTTCACGTCTCATCACCGAACCATATAAATCATCTTCAATGATCCAGACATTATAGCGGCGTGCGATATCGGCAAATGCGTGGCGATAGTCTTCAGGCATGGTTGTCGCTGTAGGATTATGCAGTGACGGCATGAGAAAGACGAGTTTCGGGTGTTGTTGCGCACAAAGGCGCTCAAAATCGTCCGGTGTCGCATATCCGGACTGTGTGTGCATGATGATGCTGCGTCGCCCCATGAGATTGACGCTGCGTGCGGCAGAACAATAGGTCAGATCCTCAAAAGCGATCTTGTCACCCGGGGCAGTGACCGCTGCAATGATCGCAAGAATTGCCGAATGGGCGCCAAGCGTCGGTACGATTGATGCGGGCTCTGGCGTCCATCCTGCTGTTGAAAGCCACTTGCTTCCAGCCTCAAGCCAGCCTTGGGGTAGGGTGCGGGAATAGCTGGTTACCTCGCGGGGGTATTGCCGCACTATATTTTGCAGCAAACGTTCCATCAGCTCCGATTGGCCGACATCGATAGCTGCTGTCGAGTCGAGACGGATATTACCCGGTTCAATAATTGCACCGCGCGTGCCGCCAAAAGGCGTAGCCAGATTTGAACGCTCCACCAGCGGAACGTCCTTGTGGCTGGTGACATAGGTGCCACGCCCCACTTCTCCGGTGACCAATCCTCGCTCACGAATGAGATTATAAGCACGGCCCACCGTGCCGATGGTGACGCCGATATCAAATGCAAGATTGCGTTGCGGAGGCAGTTTGGTGCCGGGTGGCAGGATGCCTTCTGCAATGTCTGATTCGATCCGGTTCGCCAGCCGCATATAAAGCGGGCCACGGCGTTCTTGGGGTTCAATTTCAGTTTCGAGGTTTGGAAGCCAATTTGTCATGGTGACAATGATTATATTGCGATTCAAATAGAGTCAATCCATTAGAGGGGCACAATATTTGAGTCAATTTCGACTTGAGGATCGTTAAAATGAGTACAATTGATACAATAAGGCCGTATTGCCCATCAATTGGGGTTGGCGACAAAAATCACAAGACACCTTCAACCATTTTGGGTGTGATCAACTGGATGCGGTTGGCTTTGGCAAAACGGCGAAGCCGCATTGACCTCAGTGAACTGACCGAAGATCAGCTCCGGGATATCGGGATTACGAAAGCCGAAGCTCATCAGGAAGCGTCACGGTCGTTCTGGGACTGAACCCGTCTTGGATTGCGTGTTTCGTCACGGTTTCATTTTTATCGGCATGAAAAAGAGGAATTGAACGCTCGTTCAATTCCTCTTTTGGCGATTTTCAGGATTCCATGGTCTTTTGTGGCGAAAAGACCGGGTTTTGGTCGTCTTTTTTGAGGCTATGCTGCATTATCGCGCAAAATCTTTGAAATTTTGCAGCACGGCCTCAAAATTTGCGAGCAATAATGCAACCAATAAGGTTGAATTAGTTGTTGCCGGTTGAGCCGAAAACGCGACGGAAAATCGTATCGACATGTTTGGTGTGATAGCCGAGATCGAATTTCTCACGGATTTCCTCTTCGGGCAGAGACGCCCGAACATCCGCATCGGCAAGCAGTTCCTCAAGGAAATCTGCACCATGCTCCCACACTTTCATCGCATTGCGTTGAACGAGACGATAGGAATCCTCACGCGAAACACCGGCTTGCGTCAATGCGAGCAACACGCGCTGTGAATGGATCAATCCACGGAATTTATTCATGTTTTTCAACATGTTATCCGGGTAGACAAGCAGCTTTTCAATCACGCCGACCATGCGTGCCAAGGCGAAATCAAGGGTGATGGTCGCATCTGGACCAATCATCCGCTCAACCGATGAGTGTGAAATATCGCGTTCATGCCAGAGCGCCACATTTTCCATTGCCGGAAGCGCGAAAGCGCGCACCATGCGTGCAAGACCGGTCATATTTTCCGTCAGCACAGGATTTCGCTTATGCGGCATGGCAGAAGAGCCTTTTTGCCCGGGTGAAAAATATTCTTCCGCCTCCAATACTTCCGTGCGTTGCAAATGGCGGATTTCGACAGACAAACGCTCAACCGAAGAGGCTATAACACCCAAAGTTGCAAAATACATCGCGTGGCGGTCACGCGGGATAACCTGCGTGGAAACAGGTTCTGCCTGCATTCCCAATGCCTTAGCGACATGTTCCTCGACGCGCGGGTCGATATTTGCGAACGTTCCAACAGCGCCGGAAATGGCACAGGTTGCAATTTCTTCACGGGCAGCGACGAGTCTGTGACGGCATCTTTCGAATTCCGCATAGGCCTGTGCGAGTTTTACGCCGAATGTTGTCGGCTCCGCATGAATGCCATGGCTGCGACCGATCGTGACCGTGTCCTTGTGTTCGAAAGCACGGCCTTTCAGGGCAGCCAATAGCCGGTCAAGATCATCCAGAAGGATGTCGCTGGCACGCATGAGTTGCACATTGAAACAGGTGTCGAGAACGTCAGACGAGGTCATGCCCTGATGCACGAAACGCGCGTCGGGTCCAACGATTTCAGACAAATGTGTAAGGAAAGCAATGACATCGTGCTTGGTTTCGCGCTCGATTTCATCGATGCGATCAATATCGAATGTCGCTGCGCCGCCTTTTTCCCAGATGGTTTTTGCAGCCTCTTTGGGGATGACGCCAAGCTCGGCAAGGGCGTCGCAGGCATGTGCCTCGATTTCGAACCAGATGCGGAATTTTGTCTCGGGGGACCAGATTGCGACCATCTCGGGCCGCGAATAGCGCGGGATCATGTGTTTTCCTGTCGGCGGGTGTATATCGGAATTCAGTGCGGTCTATCAGACCAAGGCGCATCACTCAATGCTCCTTTCCGGCTAGCTCTAGCCGACATGATTTATCGCTGCCTGGTCACTGCTAGCCATCGATAGTCCGGGCCTTCAAAACCTAGGCTACGAACCGCAATGCCTGCTTTACTGCGAGCCTCGAAGCGAGCCTTATAATTGGCGATAAGTCATTACGATCCTTTGAGTATTGAACTCCGTATAAGATCAATATTAGCTTTGTATTGCGCTTCTGTCCCGCCCTTATAAACGGCTGATCCTGCGACAAGCGCATTGGCACCGGCAGCGACAGCCAATGGCGCTGTCTCGGCAGTAATGCCCCCATCGACTTCGATATCGATAGGGCGGTTGCCTACCATCGCTTTTATTTTCTTCAATTTATCCTGCATTTCAGGGATAAATTTCTGGCCGCCAAAACCGGGGTTTACAGTCATTACCAAGATGAGATCGACACTATCGAGCACATATTCGATTGCTGTTTCAGGGGTGGCCGGATTGATCGCAACGCCAGCTTTTTTCCCCAAGCCCCGAATAGCCTGCAACGAGCGGTGAAGGTGCGGCCCGGCTTCTGCGTGAACAGTAATGATGTCCGAACCTGCCTTGGCAAAGGCTTCGATATAAGGATCGCACGGCGCAATCATCAAATGCGTATCGAAAACAGCATCAGTCAGGGGCCGGATGGCTTTCACGACGTCGGGGCCAAAGGTTATGTTCGGCACGAAATGTCCGTCCATGACATCAATGTGAATCCAATCTGCGCCAGCGTTCAGCACGGAAGTTATCTCCGAGCCAAGCTTTGAGAAATCCGAGGCAAGAATAGAAGGGGCGATAACGAGCGGACGGCTCATGATACTCTCCGGATAGAGAAATGGTTGGCGCGCACCTATCATGCGCAGCTTTACCGCACAAGCTTAGCTCAGTGAACGCCAAACGGGGTAAGGATCACCTTCAGCGGGAGTTGCAGCATAAACACCGCGTGCAACCGCCCTTGCCATCGTTGAGGCAGCGCTCGCACAAAGCTCGATAAACTCACCAATTTCCGGTGTTCTTCCGGCCGTTCCTGTAGCAAGGGCAAAGATCAGGTCGCCGTCGAAAGGCGTGTGGGACGGCCATATAGCCCGGGAAAAGCCGTCATGGGCTGCGATTGCCAAACGTTTGGCCTGCGCCTTGGTAAGAATAAGGTCGGTAGCAATCACGCCGATAGTGGTATTGGCGCCGCGCTGTGCATCGCTGAACTTGGTTCGCACATCAGCAGCCTCGCCGGGTAGAGGGTGGGGCAGGCCAAGTCCGCCAAATTCATCAGCAATTTCAAAAGGCGAAGCCCAGAAGTGTCGCGTATTTCCGACGGTAACCATGCCAAGCGCATTGACAGCCACCAGAGCGCCAATTGTTGTTCCGTTGTCCAGAACCGCTGAGGCGGATCCCAATCCGCCTTTCAGCCCGGCCACTGTTGCGCCTGTTCCGGCACCAATCGTGCCAAGGGTAAAATTCCGCGATGCTGTGTGCACCGCGTCATATCCCATCTCACGATAGGGCGGGTATCGGCCCCAATTCTTGTCGCCTCCATTGAGCATATCAAACAGGATTGCTCCAGGAACAATGGGAATCCTTTGAGTGCCGACTTCAAAGCCAATTCCCATTTCGCGCAGTGCCGCCTGAACGCCCGATGCAGAATCCAGCCCGAAAGCCGAGCCGCCCGACAAAACAAGTGCGTTAATGGCTTCAACTGTATTATGTGGTTCCAAAAGGTCCGTCTCGCGCGTGCCTGGCGCGCCGCCAAGTATTTGGACTGCCGCCGTTGCCGGGGCCTCGCAAACAATGACTGTGCAGCCCGATTTCACATGAGTGCTCGATGCATTGCCAACTTTAAGGCCGCCGACATCAGTGATCAGATTGAGCGTCCCTGCTCGCCGCACCATTAATTGACCTCCAGAATAAATTGCTTTCCATCATATTTTTGCACACGATATGTATCGGCGATGCGCTCTCCCACTGCATCGAACTGAACGGGGCCAAGTGCTGTCTCAAAGGTGGTTTTACGGAGCAACTCGCTGATTGAACCTGCTTGCGACCTTGCAGCCTGTAGCACGTCCAACGCAATTTCTCCCGCCGCATAAGCAGCGATGGCGTAGCCCTCCGGCACTTTCCCGGCCAGTTCAATTGCGTTTTTGGCAGCGCGGGCACTCTCCAATGTTTGGTCAGCGCGAGGTGCGATCATGAGCGTGCCAATGGCAAGATCATTTTCTTTTCCGACGGCATTCAAAGCCTCGCTTCCTATGATTGTCAGCGGGTAGTACAACGCCATGGCACTGCGGCCAATTGCGGCGACGTCATCCCGTTCACCGCCCACAAATACCTGGGTGGCACCGGCCCGTTTGAGGCGCGCGACAAGCGCATTTTGATTGTCGAGACCCGGGCGATAAGTATCTGTAAAAACTGGTTTTAGCCCTTTCTCCTCAAGGCCCTGACGAATAGCCGAGCCAAGCTCGCGGCCAAAGATTGTCCCGTCATCAATTATGGCAAAGGGTGTGGTACGCCAGCGATCAGCGAGAATGGCGCTGGTTTCGTTGACTTCATTCCGGTTTGAGGGAGCCAGTCTGAAAACAGGGTAGCGCTGATCGGTCCGCAGCTCCGTCAGGGTTTGTGAGCGTATTGCAGGTGAAATGATCGCAATGCCCTTCTGTCCAAGAATTGGCAGTGCAGCCTCAAGCGATTCTGTACAAAGAAAGCCCACGACAAGAAGAACGTCAGATTGAAGCATCTGCTTGGCTGCTTCCGCGCCGCCGGCAGCCGTACAATTATCATCGCGGATGACGATTGATGGGGCCTGTCCACTTTTATCCGATGCGACTGCAATTACAGTACCATCCACAAGCTGATTGCCCAGACGTGAAAACGCGCCGGAGATTGGCGCAACAACACCAATTTTGTCTTTGGCATGTGCGATAGTGCAGAACACCAAGCCAAGGACGAAGGTTGTCGTGCGGATCAGGAGAGTCATCGAATAAGTGCCGTTTCCTCGTATCTGGTAACCAATAGCCTGTTTTCGGTAACTGTTTCCTTCACTCAGTGCAATCCGGCCCTATATAAATGATACGTCTTGCGGTAGTGATGCGAAGACAAATGGAAAAAGTACTGTGTTTATCGCCAAAGACCAGAAGATAGAGCCCCTCGCATTTCGCAATGCGATGAGCCACTTCGCTGAAGCCGTTCATGTGCTGACCACTGATGGCCCCGCCGGGCGTCGAGGCGTAACAATATCGGCTGTTTGCTCTGTATCTGACGATCCGGCGACCATGCTTGTGTGTCTTAACCGCAAACATGAGTTCAACCATCTTTTCATCGAGAATCAGGTCTTCGCATTGAACACGCTGTCTTTTCGACAGAAAGCCCTATCAGAAGTCTTTTCAGGCAAAGGCGATCTTTCGCAAACGGACAGATTTGCACTCGCAAACTGGCATACGGTGCAAACCGGCGCGCCTGTATTGGTGGATGCGCTTGCAAGCTTTGATTGCCGAATTATCGAAACCCATGAAGTGGCAACGCATTATGTCATCTACGGCAAGGTGACTGCTATCAGCATAGGCAAGCTTGAAAACTCTCTGGTTTACCTCAATCGCGGCTATCATAGCGTTGGAGACTGAGGCTGTGATATCGAACCCTCAACCACCGTCTGATCCCCTAATGATCGCCGAAAGCTGGATGAAGCAGGGGCGGGATGTGGCTATTGCGACCGTCATTGAGACTTGGGGATCATCGCCCCGACGGGCAGGGAGCCAGTTGGTGGTGGACAATGCAGGGAATTTCGAAGGTTCCGTTTCCGGAGGATGTGTTGAAAGTTCGGTAATTGCTGAAGCTGTTGATGTGATCAGTCATGGCAAGGCAATCATGCTTGAATTTGGTGTTGCCGATGAAACCGCCTGGAAAGTAGGGCTGTCCTGCGGAGGGCGAATTAAAATTTATCTCGAGCGACTTGGCTAATTATGGATCCATTTTGCTTGAAGAAACTCAATCAGGAGCGGCGTGAACGACGCGCTGTGGTCCTTTTAACCGACCTTACCGATGGGCGTGATCGGGTGATCAAAGAATCTGACCCCGTTGTAGGGGAGTTGGGTGAGGCGATCAGGAAGGCATTCCTGACCGGCCAATCCGGAGTCAAAGAGATCGGCGGGCGAGAGTTTTTTCTCAATGTTTACCTGCCATCGCCCCGCTTTGTGGTCATTGGTGCAGTTCACATCAGCGAGGTGCTGGCACCGCTGGCAAAAATTGCGGGCTATGAGATTGAGATTATTGATCCGAGATCGGCATTTGCTACGCCTGAGCGTTTTCCCGATGTGACGGTCTACCCCGACTGGCCGCAAGACGTTCTGCGAGAGCGTCCTCTTGATGCCTATTGCGCGCTGGCAGTGTTAAGTCATGATCCGAAAATCGATGATCCTGCATTGGAATTGGCCATAAATGCCGGATGTTTTTATATTGGGGCTCTCGGTAGCCGCACGACACATGCAAAGCGTATTGAGCGATTGAAGCAGCTGGGATTTATCGATGAACATCTGGATCGGATCAATGCGCCGATAGGCCTGGATATCGGAGCCATTGGACCGCACGAAATTGCTGTGGCAATTATCGGGGGGGTAATCAAAGCATTCCGCGCTCGCGGCCATCAAGACAAGGACATAAATTGAGCAAGCTTGGGTTTTTCGCAGTGTTAATATTTGTTTGGTGCGGTGGTGCAAAATCAGCCGCTCAACTTGAACCCTATAAGGATATTCTGTTTGCCTATCCTGGTATTCTCAAAACAACTGACAATGGGGACTATCTCGTCGTAGATTATAATGAAATGCGGGATATTAATGGACGCGACCAAATCCCCGAAAGGCGTGTGAAGCAGGCCTATGTGTCTATGCAGCCCAAACGTTCGCAAAAAGATTTGATTGTTACGACAGATGCCGGGGCATTGAAGGTGATGGCCGTTGGCACGCTCGAGGGTGCCTCGGTTATAGTGATTTATCTCCACGGGCAGGGTGGAAACCGCCAGCAAGGTATGAATGACTACACCTTTGGCGGCAATTTTAATCGCCTCAAAAATCTTATGGATGAAAATGGAGGACTTTATCTGTCCGCTGATTTTAGTGACTTTGATGATAAGGGCGCTGGCGAGATTTCGGGCTTGATCGATTATTTTAAAGCCAAGTCACCAAGCGCCAAACTCTTTGTGGCCTGCGGCTCAATGGGTGGACAGCTCTGTTGGCGGTTGGCAGATGCTTCTGGGCCTTCCAAAAATATATCCGGTCTCATTCTGCTTGGGTCCCTGTGGGACGATAACTTCTTCAGTTCCCCCTCATTCAAGCGCAAAATTCCAGTATTTTTTGGCCATGGTAGCCGTGACCCTGTGTTTCCAATCAGTATGCAGGAGACATTTTACCAGAAAATTCGAGCGCAAAACCTTGGCTATCCTGTTAAATTTCATCGCTTCGAGAGCGGCAATCACGGGACGCCTATTCGCATGACGGATTGGCGGCTTGTATTGAATTGGATGCTATCCGTTGCGCGTTGACCGATTGTTGCAATAAAGTCCTATTGTGGCAGTTGTGCCACTCGACAATTGTTAAAAAGCGAATAGTTTCCGGCCTTATACACCATCCTTCGAGACGATCTTTGCGGAGAGAGCAATGCGCCTGCCTAACACCATCCTTTGCCGAATTGCCTCATTGGCAGTTCTTATTCCACTGGCAGCCTGTTCCACGACGAGCGAACCGAATATGCGGCCAACAATTATGCCCACTTTTGCGCCCATTCGTCCCCCTGTTGACGCAGCGCTTGCTGATCCCTGCATCGCGGCGGCAGCGTCAAAATATTTCCTTACCGAGAACCATATTACAGCTGTTGATGCCCAGCCAATTGGCGGCGGCGTAAATCAGGTTCGGCTAAAAGCCGATATTCGTGATGCAATGTGCACGGTTACGGATAAGGGCAAGGTCCGCTCCGTTGTTGATACAATGCCGAAGAGCGCAGATCAGGTTGCGGCCGAAGAAGCTGCGGCGGCTAAGAAGGCTTCCGGCCAGTCTGAACCCGCGCAGAAGCCGAAAAAGAAAAGCTGATCATCAAATAAAGTTCAGGAGACGGGGCGACATTAGTCCCGTTTTTGTTCCTGTTCCTCTGTTTGAGGGACGAGAACCTTTAATTCACCTGGGTGAATCGCAATTTTCACATCCCTCGGCAAGGATATGAGTTCTCCGTCGATTGTTGCCTTGGCGCTCTTTCGAAGGTGAGGGAAGTGCAGTTCTACGCGCTTAGCCAATATTTCCTCGACGTCCGCATTCCGCCGCCATGACCCAGTTACAATTGTCAAAGCGAGCTTTAAAAGTGCGCGTGAGGTAAGGTTACCGGCGATATAAACGCCGAGCGCGCCTCTGTTTACATCCTCCTGCACAGGTAACATTGTTTGGCCATAGGGATTATTGGATATGGAGATTGCCGATACAATTTTCTCGGTAGCACTGCCATTAATTGTCATCTGCACAGCAAAACGCGGCGGCTTGGCCATTGCCTTGAGGAAGGCGCGCACGCTCGCCATTTTTTTGCCCCAGCGGGATCGATATTCCAACGTGTTGCGAAACTTGATCATCTGCGGTTGAAAGCCGATCGAGAACTGGTGCACGAAGCTTTCATCATTAGCAGTCGAGATATCAACAGCTTCAATTTTGCCGCTTGCAAGGCTTTCCAACGCAGAATGAAGTTCCAATGGAATTTTTAATGCCCTTGCAAACAAATTCATGGTTCCTGCTGGCAGTACGGCCAGAGGTATTTTTGCCTTCCAGGCGATGTCTGCCGCTGCAGAAATAGTGCCGTCACCCCCACCAGCCATAAGCACGTGATCGTCAGCCTCTGCTGCCACCTTCTTCAAAGCTTTTACAACATCCTTGCCCGCCACGACCTCACTTTCAAAGCTGTGGCCGTACTTCTCGAACATATCCTTTGCAGCCTTCGAGAATTCATCCATATCCATTGTGCGGAAGGTCCCGCCATCGCGGTTGAAAACGGCATGAACTTTCATTGCTGGCCCCTGAATGCGCGTGGTTGGAAAAGTTTGAATGAAATCGGGTTCGTCGTACGAATTGACGCAATGGATCAGCGCTGGTTTGGTTCCGAAGTTTTTTCCAAATGCGGACTTTGGAAACCGAGTTTCAGCAATGCATGTTTGATCTCGGGGGCACTCATGAACAGGTTCCAAAGCAGGCCGCTGCGGTAATTTTCTATCATCGCAATGACGGGTCCCTGATCAATTGCCAGATATGTCCGGGCATACCAGTTGCTTGCCGGCGAGAATGCATCGATGAAACCAAATCGGCCTGCGATCTTTCCTTTTGGCATGCTCAAGAAGTGGCGAAGTGCTTGCATGGACTCGACGGGCGTATATGGCATGCTGCTCAGCGCGGCTGTCGGCGCGATCACTCCAAAGTCGGATGTGGGCGAGCTAACCAAATAGCCCTTTGGCCCGTGGCTTGAGGTCAAGCCCCAGCAATTGGTTCCATATCCCCTATAACCGTGCGGATTGTGGATGCTATGCAGGTAGTTGATGCGGCTGTGACTATAGTTTTGCTGCCAATAATCCGCATAAAGATCGCTGAGTCCTCGTGGATCGAGCCCACAGAATGAATAATGGGCAAAAAACAAAGGGCCGCCATAATCCGCTCCAAGAGGTAGCTTTACACCGTAATATTCACGTCCATTGAGGAAAGCGCCGCTACGCGCAAATCCTCCATGATATTTATCAGGTTCAATACCGTGATGTTCAGAGGTTGCGGCCAGAATATAGGTCACGAGCGCTTCATTCCACCCTCGAATGGGAATGTTCCGGGCGAAGCCATATTTAGGGCTGCGATGCCAATAAAGAACGTCGCCACCTGGTTTAATGTGGCTGTTCCATTGCACATCTCGCCAAATATCGTTGATGCGCTGGCGTATGGTCACATCTTCGCTTCGGCCGGAGTTGAAATACTGCCTGACACACACAAGTCCCTGAATGAGAAATGATGTTTCGACTAGATCACTGCCGTCATCCAGCCGCGAAAAGGGGACCGTTGAGCCATCCGAGCCATTGATGAAGTGGGGAAACACCCCATTATATCGCGTCGAACGTTCCAACGCAGACAGCATTTTGCTGATGCGCTTTTGTGCTTGAGAGTGTGTAATCCAGTTGCGGTCCAGAGCAACGAGAATTGCCATAAAAGCAAAGCCGGACCCGCTAATTGATACGAGATCATTGTTTGGATCGCTCACTCGGCCCGATCTATCGCGTGCCAACCCACTTTTCGGGTGGGCGCCTTCCCAAAAATAGGAGAAACTTGCGCGTTGCACATGTTCAAGCAGAACGTCATCATCACCTTGGGCAATTTGAGGGGCCGTCAGGTCAAATCTCAGATGCATGAAAGACAAAAGTCCCAGCTGCGATGTGTTGTATTCGTTTGATGATCATTTTCTGATCTTAATAGCATGTATTATGGATGATCTGGTTCGCAAAGACTTTAGCAATCAATAAGCGGTGAAAAGAATATCATGCACAATCAATTCGTTTTTGAACCAGCGCCACAGCCAGTGCTCGAAATTTCCAATTCGGACAAGCTTTTTCCCGTTCACCGCATTTACTGTGTTGGTCGCAATTACGCAGATCACGCCATTGAAATGGGACACGATCCAAATCGTGAGCCTCCTTTCTTCTTTCAGAAAAATCCCGACTCACTTTTAAAGAGCGGTCAGGACTTCCCTTATCCATCGGCCACGAATGATGTTCATTTTGAGATGGAACTCGTGGTCGCTATGGGCAAGGGTGGAGTGAATATTGCTGTCGAAGCGGCTCTTGATCACGTTTTTGGCTATGCAGTTGGCCTTGATATGACTCGTCGTGATTTGCAGGGGGAGGCGAAAAAACTTGGCCGCCCTTGGGAAGTGGGAAAGGCGTTTGAAGCATCTGCACCATGTTCGCAGATTGTGCCAGCAAGTGCAATTGGTCATCCGGCGAAGGGAGCGATATGGCTGACGGTAAACGGAATAGAGCGTCAACGCGGTGATCTTGATCAGTTGATCTGGAATATCCCTGAAACCATCGCCTATCTGTCAACCTTGTTCAGCCTGCAAGCAGGGGATCTTATATTTACAGGAACACCAGCAGGTGTAGGGGCAATCCATCGCGGCGACGAAATGGTCGGCGGTGTCGATGGTATCGCGGAAATTCATGTGAAGGTTGTTTGATACGATCTTTGCTTTGCCAACAAAGATGATTGTTCTTGCATCAAACAAGCTGGCAGTAAAAAATTATTTTCGGAGCCGATTTGTTTGATGCTTTTTAAAAAAGCCATTTAAAACTGATGCATCACCTAATATTCGTCGGCTAAGAAATTACATCAGAAGAATCGATGAAGAATTCGTATGTTGTCTTTGAAAATAAATGCTTTATTTAATGAGTGACATAAGAGGATTGGCTCGAAAGTTGGCATGCGATGAACTATCAAATATTGTTTGGCTCTTACCCCATTCCGCGTTTTGCCGGGATTGCCAGCCATAATTTTGTTGTGATGTGCGACGAGACGGGCAGGCCGCTTTTCGAAATAAACGGTGGCTCTTCCAACGCTGACGGCAGTTTTAACTATTGCGCGATACGTGGACCTTTGACAGCCGTCGTCACGGATTATGCTCGTCGTGACTTGCGCTATTATCCTGAGTTTTACGTTCGTCCCACCTCAGTCACTTCATTACTTTTAGCCGGAAGCTATAGCTCAATTTCAACGCAGTGGCGTTCTGCAGTTAATCTGGCAGCGCGTATTCGCCAATCTGATCTTCGTTACTCATTCTGGCTTCAGAACAGCAATTCTGTTGCAACTGCTGTGACAGAAAGCATGGGGTTGAAACCGCCATCATCGGCTGTAGGCCGGGTAAAGGCACCCGGGAGCTATCGCAGGCTTGTTCTTAACGCCGCTTAGAACAATTGTATGAACAACTTCGCGCGTTGTTCATTTCAAAGATTAGTTTCAGATTTTCGTATTTTTTGGCGCAATCCCGCCATTATTGAATTGCTATTGGCGCTACTCCAGTTTCAAGGTGAACTTGGCAGTATTTAGAAACCAATTTCTCCAGACCGGTACCAGAAATGATGCCAATCCCTGACAATGAAAAGAAAATTCGTAAAATCGAAGCGCGTGCTGAGTCCAGCAACCCCTGGAGCGTTAAGGCGAGATCAGCACTTTTTGCCTTTCTAGGCATTGCTGTAGCGGCCATAAGCCTTTTGGTGCTGAGCCACCTTTCGAGTGATATTTACCTTCATGATGTCCGCCGGTCTCTACATGAAATACCGCTAAATCTTATTTTACTCGCCTTTGCCTTCACGATTTTAAGTTTCGCAGCTGTCGCCATTTATGATGTTGTGGCGGTCGAGACAATCGCTCCAAGACGGATACCCTACCGAATTTCCGCCATGGCGGGTGGTGCCGGTTACGCTATTTCCAATGCGCTTGGTTTTTCGCTGCTCACTGGCGGCGCCTTGCGCTACCGTGTCTATGCTGCGGAGGGAATTGATACAGCCGATATTGGCCGGATCATCGGCACATCATGGATGGCGATCTGGTTCGCATTTATCATTCTTATTGCTGTTGCGCTTGTCATTGATCCTTCTCGGGTTCCATGGATCGTATCGTTCGGGCCGGTTGTAGATGAAATCATCGGTGCAGGAATTCTCATTGGGGTAGCACTGCTACTTTATTGGCTTTCGCGCCGGGAGCGCACGCTCCAGTTGGGCAGGATGTCCGTCAAATTGCCTTCGACCCAGGGCGCGCTGTTGCAGATTGTTTCCGGTCTGGTTGACGTTGCTGCCGCTGCTGCGACGCTGTACGTGTTGCTTCCAGCTGGATCAGTTGGAAGCATTCCCGCTTTTGCTCTCGTCTATGTCGTCGCCGTAGCCCTTGGTATTGTCAGTCATGCTCCCGGGGGAATTGGTGCTTTTGAAGCAACGATTATTGCGGGTTTAGGACTTGGGCAAAGTCCTGATGCGATTGCTGCGCTCGTCGCTTATCGCGCTATTTACACACTCTTTCCATTTTTGATCGCGGTTGCCGGTTTTGCCCTTTCTGAAGTCCTACGAAAACGGCATATCCTCACCGCATCTACCCAATCTGCTGTGAGAATGTTCGAACCGCTCATTCCGCCATTGTCGGCGGGAATTGCCTTTCTCGGCGGTATTGTACTCCTGATCTCGACCGTATTTCCAGGGGCGCATTATCGGCTTGAAACGCTCGCAAAGATTGTTCCGATGCCTTTTCTCGAAATGTCGCATCTGGGTGCAAGCTTTGTCGGGCTTGCTCTGCTCATCGTTGCGCGAGGCTTGGCTCGCCGCCTTTGGCGCGCTTGGCTCGTCGCGCTCGTCCTGTTTAGCCTGGGTGCCGTTTTTGCCTTGATTAAGGGGCTCGCATGGGAGGGGGCGCTCGTTCTGATATTGATGGCGGGCACGCTGCTACTCTTTCGTGATTCTTTCTATCGCAAGCCACTCGGGGAAGGTTTTTCCCTGACATGGGGCTGGCTCGCCAGTGTCGGCACTACGGCCTTTGCCATTATCTGGTTGGGGTTTTTTGCCTATCGCCACGTTGAATATGCAAATGAGCTTTGGTGGGAATTTGCATGGGATGCTCAGGCCTCGCGGTTCCTGCGTGCCTCGGTTCTGGTTCTGACATGTCTTGCTGCCGTTACGATCAACACGATCATAAACGGGGTAGGGCGTGCGAAATTGCGTGCGCAACCTATTCCAGCTGAAGTTCCTGCTCTGGTTGCCCAGTCACGGCGTGCGTCTGATGCATTGGCTCTGCTTGGAGACAAGCGCTTTCTGATGGATCGTGCGGGGCGCGGTTTCGTCATGTACGCCCGTTCAGGAGGAAGTCTGGTTTCCATGGGCGAGCCAGTCGGTATCGACGATAAGACGATTTCTGATCTTGCCTGGACTTTTCGCGGACTTGCTGATCGGACAGGAAGCAGAACCGTATTCTATGGTGTTGGACCGGAGCGTTTGCCGCTATTTCTCGATATGGGATTAACTGCTTTGAAGCTTGGCGAAGTTGCAAGAGTTGATCTTAGTGAGTTTTCGCTTGAAGGCTCCAAACGTCAACCATTGCGTTATGCGGCAAGGCGGCTTGAAAAAGAGGGTATTTATTTCGAAATACTTCCCAAAGACAAAACCGGCGAATGTATGCAGGAGTTGCGTACTGTTTCGGACGCTTGGTTAGCGATGAAATCGGGATCGGAGAAAAGGTTCTCGCTTGGCTCGTTCGAGAATGCCTATCTTGCAAATTTTGACATCGCTATTTTGCGGAAAGAGGGAGCGATTGTTGCTTTTGCAAATCTTTGGCGCGGAGCAGATCACGAGGAAATTGCCGTGGATCTGATGCGGCATTTGCCCGATGCTTCAAGCGTTATCATGGATGGGCTGTTTGCCAATCTTCTCGTTGCCGCAAAGAACGAGGGCTATCGTTGGTTCAATCTTGGTGCGGCTCCCCTTTCAGGACTCTCTGACAGCCATCTTGCATCGCGTTGGAACCGTATCGGCTCATTCATTTATCGTCGTGGCGCCGAGTTTTACAGGTTTGACGGACTTCGTGCCTTCAAAGATAAATTCGGTCCAAAATGGACGCCATATTATCTCATCTGCCCTCCGGGGCTTGCAACGCCGCGCTCGCTTATTGATGCGACAAATCTGGTGAGCGGAAGTCCCTTCGAGGTTTTCAAACGATGAAATTTTTACGCAACCGCTACGTTTTGATCGTAGCGGCCCTTCTTGTTGTCAGTCTCATTTTGGTTGCCGTGCTGCACTTTGCGCCAAAGTTCAGGCTGCGTGCGTCTGGGGCGCCCGTGATCGTTTCCTCAGAGCGTCTCAAGGATATCCCACTTCTACAGCCCTCTGGCAAACCAAAGGCCTTGGCTATTCTTGTGTCGCAAAAGGGTGGTCTTGCGCCCGATGACAATAAACTGGGGCAGCTATTGCTTGATCGAGATTTTCTTGTCCTCACTGTGGATTTGGAAAAATGGCGTAAAGAACTCAACCAGGATACAGGCGATTGTACCTATTTCGTTTCTGACTTCGAGGGTATCGCCAAGGAGGCGCAGCGCGTGATTGCCATTGATGTTTATATGCATCCCGTCATTGTCGGGATTGGTGAGGGTGGTGTAATGGCCTATGCATCGGTAGCCGATACGCCTGCAGCAACAATTGCCGGCGCAGTCATCGTCGATCCGTCGGTAGCCCTTGATACAAAACTGCCCTCATGTGAGGGCGCCGACTATGAGGCGGTTCCCGGGCAAGGCTTCAGCTATTCTTACGACGCAGATTTGCCAAATCCAGCGACAATAATACGCGAGAAGCCTGATACCGAGCCTAAAGGGCCACCCAGTACAGGATTTTTCCTAGCTCAGGAAAAGATTGGCGAAACCAGAGAGCAAAGACTGGAAATGGCGGCTGACGCGGCAGTGGATATTGCCAAAGAAGACGCATCAGCAGAAACCTTGCCGATTGTTGATATTCCCTCAGTCAATGGTCCCGCAAAATATGTCGCGGTTTTCTTTTCGGGTGATGGTGGATGGCGCGATATCGATAAATCGGTTGGTGACATTATTTCAAAGGAATCCACCCATGTGATCGGTGTAGATTCACTGCGGTACTATTGGTCACTTCGCAAGCCGGAGGGAATAGCCAAAGACATACAAAGAATAGTGAGCAAGGCCGATCCAAGCGGGAAATTACCTGTACTGTTGCTTGGATATTCCTTCGGGGCAAATACGATGCCCTTTGCCTGGCCCTATCTTCCAAAGCAGCTTCAGGACCGTGTCAGCCTTGTCGGACTGATTGGAACAGAGAAGACCACGCCCTTTCAGGTCTCTGTTGGCGCTTGGTTGGGCATGGGCGGCGACTATGAAGTTGCGCCGGCAATCACCAAAATACCCACAAATAAAGTTCTTTGCGTCTACGGTTCCGAGGAGGATGATACGGCTTGCACCGACCCCGGCTTGAGCGCAGTTGAAAAGATAGATCTCCCCGGTGATCATCACTATGATGAGAAATACGAGCTTCTTGCATCAAAATTGATGGAGGCTGTAGCTGCTCGCCAACCCAAATAAAGTTAGGCGCTTCGACTGATCTTCTTTGCATAGCGCTGGGCGATGACGGCACAAGCCATGAGCTGGATCTGATGAAACAACATCAGAGGCAGCATGATGCTGCCTATGCTCTGTCCGGCGAAAATTACCGTTGCAATGGGTACACCGCTTGCCAGGCTTTTCTTGGAGCCGCAAAAGGTGATCGTGATTTCATCTTCTCGTGAAAAGCCAGCCCAGCGACTGCCAAACATCGTGATTGTCAGGACAAGTGCCAGCAAAGCTATATCGATAATGATGAGCACAGCGAGGTCGCTAATCGAAATGGTGCGCCATAAGCCTTCGATGACAGATTCGCTGAAGGCAAGATAAACAACCATCAGGATTGATCCGCGATCAATTGGCATTAGAAGCTTTTTCTTGCTGCGAAGGAAGTTCCCGATCCAGGGTTGTAATATCTGGCCGAGAAGGAATGGCGCAAGCAATTGAAGAAGAATCGATTGCAGGGCATCCAGGGAAAAATCTGAATGCCCTTGTGCCGACAGCAGAACGCCAGCAAGAATCGGCGTCAAGAACATTCCCAGAATATTTGAGGCCGTTGCCGCGCAGATTGCCGCTGGAACATTGCCGCCAGCGATTGATGTGAATGCAATCGATGATTGGACTGTCGATGGCAAAACGCACAAGAAGAGAACGCCTGCATAAAAGGTAGGGGAAAGAATGATGGGCACCAAAACCCCAATACCCAGACCAAGAAGCGGAAAGAGGACAAAGGTGGCCGCAAGAATGGTCAAATGCAGCTTCCAATGGAGCAGTCCGGCGATAACCACATCACGAGAAAGGCGTGCGCCATGCAGGAAAAACAGAAGGCCAATCGCAACCTTGGTGGCGTAGCCGAAATATTCGGCTGCCGCACCGCTCACCGGTGCAAAAGAAGCGATAGCTACTGTGATGATAAGAAGAACGGTGAATGTATCAGCTAAAAAACGGGACATGATTTTTCCAAGCGAATATGCCCTATTAATCGCTCCCGCTTTGTCAAACAACCAGCATCGGGAGTTTAAGAGCTTATTCTTGCCTCGAATGGCAAGCGCGGAACCGCGACTATGCAAGAGGTTGTTTCGCTCAGCAAAAACAAATCACTCAGCACAGTCTCCTTCAAAAAACCGTGAATCACATCTCAATCAAAATTAATAGGTCCTGAGCTTAGGTGTAAAATAACCGCACTGGAATTTTACATGTAAAACAAGTCCTGCCGTGGGTTGATCCCTGCGAGTTCGGAATGTAAATAGAAGCATTGGATTTTGGATTGTCTGACTTTGTTTTACGCTTTCTAGCGCTTCGACAAGCTCCTTCTTCAAAACTCGATTAATAGGAGGCACTTGTTAAAACAAGTGTCAGTTGTTTTTGCTAGACGGAGGTCCATCATGGCCACAGGCACAGTTAAATGGTTCGATTCAACAAAGGGTTTTGGTTTCATTCAGCCGGATGATGGCGGGACAGATGCTTTTGTTCACATCTCTGCAGTGGAACGCGCCGGAATGCGCAACATCGTTGAAGGCCAGAAGATCAGCTATGAACTCGTTCGTGACAAGAAGTCTGGTAAAATGTCAGCTGACCAACTCGCAGCTGTATAATAATTGCCACGGTGTTCGCTTCCAGTGAATTCCGTGCTAGGGTGAAATGGAAAGGCTGGGCTTATGTCCGGCCTTTTTCATCGATAGGCAATTAAAAAGTCAATTGCTTGCAACGACAGGGCCACTTTCTATTGAAAAATCTTAAAGAATTGAATGAACGTCGCGCCGCGGCGATAGAGGCAAAAAAGCTTCTCCTGAAGAAATTTGAGTCAGCACCGAAGGCCGATGATCCCGAAGTGATCGCCAAGCGTGCCGAACGCGAAGCAATTGTTGCAGCGCGGGAAGCCAGAAAAGCTGAGCGTGATCGTTTGGCTAAACTGGAAGAAGAGCGCAAATTGGCAGAAGCCAATGCTCTTGCCGAAGCTGCAGCGGCCGAAGCAGAGGCGCTTGCTGCTGAAGCAAAAAACCGTATTGCACGCGTTGTTCTGGATGAAGCCGAACGCAAGGCAGAGCGTGATCGACGCTATGCCGCTCGTAAAGCCAAGCAGCGCTAACCACAAAAATCCTCTCAGTCTATTGGTGCCCGCAGTTTTTAGAGCATCGGACCGA
>UCNP01000097.1 GCA_900473335.1 Hyphomicrobiales bacterium
GGGGTTATTCTGGGGCAGTTCGATTCATCCCTCTATGCCAAGCACCCTGAAATGGGGGGAATGTCACTCAACACATTCAAGGGATGGACTAAGGCCTTGCAAGGTGAGTGGGATGAACAAAAAAAAGAAATTGAGTGGCATGGTCAACATGTTGCGGGGCTTGCCGTTGCCAGAAAGGATGGCAAAGGAATGCATGGCGGCGCATTTGGCAGCACAGTATATTATAATGCGCAGCCTTGGCTTGATAATTGGAATAAGCCCTACGAATACCAAAATCCCGGCCCGGACTTTATCAATCATAGCTACGGGCCCGATCTTCCTGACTACAGGAAGAAAATACACAAAGATGGAAAGTTGATGGGATTGGCTGCCTCAAATCTTTCCGATCTGATGCCTAAAACCGATCTTGATGAGATTACCCAGTCCTCGCTTTTTGGTGTCGTAAATGTAACGGCTGCAGGCAATGACCGTCTATATGCGGCAACAACCCGCGCTTTGAACAAATATGATGCCCGCCCACGAATGTTCCGTGGTATCTCCGTTGGCGGCGGTATGTCGTCCATCGCGGCCGGCATGGCAAGTAAGGACAAACCATGGGAGCGCTATAATTGGACCCGTGCGCGGTGGTTGCGATTGTTCCCGAATTATAAAGAATTCTCCAACGATGATTGGCGCAAACTTGAGAAGAACGTCGCTGTCGCGGTAATGCTCAACGGCACAAGCGAAATTTCGTCTTATTCCGCACTATGTGGCATCTCGAAATATAGTTGTGTCGGCACCGCTGGCGGTATGCTGGCAGAGCCGCATCAGGATTACAAGGTTCAACTGCCCGATATGCCGTTGGACGTCGAGTATTACTATCCGGGTCCTGACGGCAAAAAATATATCGACAAGAAACTGGAAGGTGAAATCTGGGCCAGCCAGTACCGCATGCTGAGTCTTGCAACAGTTTCCGATGCCCCGGAAGGTGCGAGTGAACAAGAAATACTCGCCAAGATACGTCCCATCTACAAGATGGCTTTGGGCACCTCCATGGCCAGCCCAATGCTGATGGCAGGACTTGG
>UCNP01000156.1 GCA_900473335.1 Hyphomicrobiales bacterium
GAGCTGACCATGCGCACCATCTCCATCGACGGCACCAGCGAGCAGACCAGATCGGCCATCTCGGTTTCCATCGACGTCGGTGCGCCGTAGGACAGGCCGTGTTGCAGTTGATTGCGCACCGCGTCGAGCACGTCCGGATGGCTGTGGCCAAGGATCATCGGACCCCACGAACCCACGTAATCGACATAACGCTTGTCATCTTCGTCGGTGACGTAAGCGCCTTCGGCGTGTTTGAAGAACAGCGGGGTGCCGCCGACGCTCTTGAACGCGCGCACCGGCGAGTTGACGCCGCCGGGGATGTGTTTCTGAGCATTGGCAAACAGGGTTTCGGAACGAGACATGATCGGGCTCTCAAATCAGATTTTCAGAAGTTCGTTGAAGGCGCGGGCGCGGCGGGTCACTTCGGCGCTGCTCTCGGCGCCGAACAAACCGTGGATCACGGCGAGCAGATCGACACCGTGCTCGACCAGTGGCGCGGCGTTATCGAGGGTGATCCCGCCGATCGCGCAGATCGGCAAGTGCAGCGTGCGTTTGGCTTCGTCGAGCAAGTCGAGGCTGCAACTCGGCGCACCGGGTTTGGTGGTGGAATTGAAGAAGCGGCCGAAGGCGACATAACTCGCACCTTCTTTGGCAGCTTGTTCGGCCAGAGCTATTTGCCCGTGACAAGTCGAACCGATGATCGCTTTCGAACCGAGCAGGGCGCGGGTCGGCGAGAGCGGGCCGTCGGTCTGGCCCAAGTGCACGCCGACGTTGAGGCGTGCGGCCAGCTCGGCGTCATCGTTGATGATCAGTTGCGTCTTGTAGCGCTCGCACAAGTTGCGCAGCGTTTCGGCCTCGCGCAGACGGCGGGCCTCGTCGCTGCTCTTGTCGCGGTATTGCAGCAGGGTGACGCCGCCGTCGAGCGCCGCCTCCACGTAAGACAGAAACTTGCCGGCCAGCAACTGGCTGTCAGTAATGGCATACAGGCCACGTAGTTTCATCGGGCAGACCTCACGACGTTACGAGCAGAAATCCAGCGGCAGGCGACGCGGCACGAACTGGCCTTTGCCCAGTTGTTCGGCATCGCGCAAAGTGCGCCAGGTGTAATCC
>UCNP01000047.1 GCA_900473335.1 Hyphomicrobiales bacterium
TCAACACGGATACTCTAGCTCGCCATCGCATGAATCTGCGCGCAAGGCCGCGCTTGACGATCTGACTTTTGAGGCGTATATAACCATTAAGTTAATTAACCAGATGGTTATATGTTATGCAAGCAGATCGCCTCGACACTATTTTCTCTGCACTGGCCGACCCGACACGCCGTGCAATTCTTGCGCGGCTTGCTCTTGGAACAACATCGGTTACGGAATTGGCAGAGCCTTTTAAAATGTCGGGTCCCGCCGTTTCAAAACATCTGAAAGTTTTGGAACATGCCGGTCTGGTCATACGAGGCCGCGAGGCGCAATGGCGGCCATGCAGCCTCAATGCTGCTCCGTTGAAAGACGTTGAGACCTGGATCGAGCAATATAAGCGCTTTTGGGAAGGCAGCTTCGACCGCTTGGAAGAATATCTGGAGGAATTACAGGTGGAGGATCAAAAAAATGGTTCAGAACAATAATGCCGAAATAGCAACCACAGCCGCTGGACGTGTCCTGACAATCAACCGGGTGTTCAATGCTCCCTGCCCCCTGGTTTTCAAGGCATTCACCGACCCGAAGCGGATGCTGCAATGGCTTGGACCCCGCGACTACCCAGCAAGTTTCGTAGAAGCGGATGTGCGTCCGGGCGGTAAATGGCGGGCATGCCTCGATTCAGCAGCCAGCGGCGAACAACTCTGGCATGGCGGCACCTATCATGAGGTTGTACCGGACAGGCGGCTCGTTTTCACATTTGCCTGGGATCAGGAAGATGGAAAGGCTGGCATGGAAACGCTTGTCCGCATCGACTTCGAAGACTTGGCCGGCATGACTAAAATGCAGTTTCAACAATCCGAATTCGACACAGTGGAAAATTGTGACGGTCACCGCATGGGTTGGAACAGCGCCTTTGACAGGCTGGAAGAACTTTTCGCCTGAGACCAGCGCATTCTGGTGAAGCAAACCGTAACAGGAGATGATTATGCAGCATCAAATTGTATCACGTGAGCAATGGCTTGAGGCACGCATCGCACTTCTCGAAAAAGAAAAAGCCTTTTCGAAAGCACAAGACCGGATGAGCGCGGAAAAACGCGCCCTGCCTTGGGTGAAAGTCGAGAAAAACTATGTTTTCGACAGTCCTTCGGGAAAAGTAACCCTGTCGGATCTGTTCAATGGTCGCAGCCAGCTTTTCATCAAACATTTTATGCTGGCACCAGGCCAAGACAAGCCCTGCTTTGGTTGCAGCCTCGTTGTTGATCATATTGATGGCATCTTGCGCCATCTTGAAAATAATGGCGTGTCTTATGTCTCGGTTGCCCGCGCGCCAATTGCTGAAATTGAAGCAACGCGCAAAGCGATGGGTTGGAATTTCCCATGGGTGTCGTCCTTTAACAGCGATTTCAACTATGATTTTGACGTGTCCTTCACGGCGGAGGAACGGGAGACGGGCACCGCATTTTATAATTACAAGCATGGTGATCCGGGGATCGATGATCTCTCCGGCGGCAGCGTCTTCTACAAGGATGATGAGGGCCAAATCTACCATACCTATTCGGCATTTGGCCGTGGCGACGAACAATTCCTTGGCGTTTACGGATTTTTCGACGTCATGCCTAAGGGGCGAAATGAGAATGGCCCGCATTTCAATCTCGGCGATTGGGCGCGCCTGAAAGAGACGAGTGGCAGGCGCGACAATCCAGCCATGCACAGCCGCGAGCAGGCCGCTGACTGTGCTTGTTCGGCACAAAACTGAGTTCGTCCAATGTGCTGCGCACTTATCGCATTGTGCATCGCTATTGCATCTGCAACCCGGGTGGGGCTGAAAAACATCCTCGCCCGACGGTTGCATGTCTTTGCATTTGCCTTGTCAACAATTGCTGTGGTTGCAGGCTCCGCCTATGCCGCTGAGCATGTCCGGCACTATCTTGACCGGGCCGCAGATAATGAGCGCTCCGTATTGGCTGAAATTCTGGCACAACCCATTTGCAGCGGTTCGACAACCAATAAATCAACACCTATCCAGCTATCTTACGCGAAGTAAGAAAACTCAAACAGCAATGAAATCCGCTTGAGTTTTTTTGCCAGAGTTGGTTAAGTGGATTTAGAGCATCGGCTTGAAAAGTGGAATCCCGGTTTTTGGATAATCCGGTGCTAAAAAAGCATAGATCGCCATCTTGCGTCCATGAGGACGGCCAGTGATCTAGATTTGCTGATCAAGCAGCCCAACCCCTTCCCCGAATTCTTTCAAGCCAGCGACGCTTCACGTCTGCTGTTCATACACTCATGACTTTCAGGGTCAGCAGGAGCCATAAATGCACATTATAAATAAGAGATTTGTTGTTCTCACGGGCGGACCGGGTTCCGGAAAAACCACTATGATCGACGAATTGAAACAAAGGGGACATACCGCGTCTCTTGAGGCCGGACGAGCGATTATCCAGCAGCAAGCAGGCATTGACGGGCCGGCTCTTCCTTGGAAAAGTCCGGCGCTTTTCGCTGAACTGATGCTTTCATGGGAATTGCAATCCTATGAGACCGCAAAAGGCACGACAGGAACCGTCTTTTTTGACCGCGGCATACCGGATATTTCAGGATATCTGCAATTGTCGAACCTTCCGGTGCCTGGCCATGTGAAAAGAGCCGCAGAACAATACCGCTATAATCCGCTGACATTCATCCTGCCGCCTTGGGAGAAAATTTTTGAGCAAGACGCGGAACGCAAGCAGACATTTGAGGAAGCGGTCCGGACCTATCATGCCATGATGAAAGCCTATGGCGACTATGGATATGATTTGATCGAAGTACCCAGATTACCAACTCACCTGCGAGCCGATTTCATTTTGAAGCATTTATCATAAAGTAGGCCCGGAATTTCTTCCGGGCCTACTTTAACATTGATTGAGGGCCAAACCCTATTCAGCGGCTGCGCCGACCTCAACGGAACGGCGACGACGGCCAATCGTAAGCTGTGTAATTGCAAGGGCGATCACCGCGCACATTCCAATTCCTGCCGCCATAGGCAAAGGCCCGCCGGTGAAGACCAGCGATGCAAGCCCCATCGCAATGATCGAAACAACAAACTGCAACGTGCCCATCAATGCTGAGGCAGAGCCTGCAATTTCGCCATGCTCTTCAAGAGCCAATACGCCTGTCGTGGGAAGAACCAACCCAAGAAAGCCATATCCAATGAAGAGAAACAGGGCCAAAACCGGAAACTGATCAAAGCCCAGGCTCACAAGCACGACCATTGCCGCCAGTGACAAGCCGAAGCCGGTTACTGCCATGCGCATGACATGGAGCAGTCCAAAACGGCTACCGAGCCAACCGGTCAATTGTGACACCGTGAAGAATGAGACCGCATTGATCGAGAAGGCAATGCTGTATTGCGTCGGCGTCAAACCGTAATGATCGATCAGGACAAACGGCGAATTGGCGAGGTAAACAAGGAAACTTGCAAGACCGAATCCGCCGATGAAGGTCAATGTCAGGAAATTGCGATCCCGCAACAATACGCCATAGGCCCTTACCGCGCTGCGCATACCGCTTTCCGCCCGCGCTTCCTTTGGACGGGTTTCCTCTAGCTGCGTGGACAACAAAACCAGACCGATAAGGGCAGCGATCATCACAGCCCAGAATACGCCGCGCCAGCCAAAAAAGTGAATGACTGCACTGCCGGTCAAAGGTGCAAGGATAGGCGAAATACTGAATACCAGCATAAGCAGCGACATAAGACGCGCTGCCTGGACGCCGGTATGTATATCACGCACCACAGCACGCGGGATGACCATGCCTGCCGCACCGCCTATGCCTTGTAGAAAGCGAAACCCAATCAGCATTTCTACATTCGTCGCCAAAGCGCAGCCAATGCTGGCTACCGTAAACAGGCTAATACCCAGATAAAGCGGTAGCTTGCGCCCCCACATATCTGAAAGCGGGCCATAAACCATCTGAAACAGGGCAAATGACAGAAAAAACGCAAGAAGACTCATTTGTACCGCGCTTTCACTGGCTGCCAGATCGGCACCGATGAAAGGCAAGGCAGGCAAATACATGTCGATCGCAAAAGGACCGATTGCCGATAACAATCCCAGAATAATAGCATAACGAAGGTAGGAGGACGTCATGATGATGCTCTTTCAGGTAAACGCGCGCATAAGTGGTCCCATTCTGAATCGCCAAACGCCTTTGCGGACGCAAACGAACGAAGGGGCGCAAATTTCAAATTCACTCCACTAACGCGTTGTATTTGCAAATTGAACGGTCTTGATAGAGGGCCACTGTCTCATCCTTAAGACACAGCCGACCCTACATTGATTTTTTCGCAGCTGCGTCGGAAAGCCAAAACCCGGCTTCCTGGAACTGCTCTGAAGCACAATGATGGCTGTTTGGGAGGAGCGCATCATGAAAAAACTGTGTCAAAATATTTGGACACAGCTGTAAATTAGACACTATTGTCTAAAACGTCAAGACGCATTATCTTGGAGCTATGAAAAGTCGCACAATTGCTACGAGCCAATCAATTGCACGCAAAGACACCGGCCCTAAACTACGCGGTCAATGTTCAAAACGTGTTTCTATTCTGGATGCCGCAGCAAATGTCTTTTGCCGGGAAGGCTTTTCCGGAGCCAGCATTGATGAGATTGCGATTGAAGCATGCGTCTCACGCCAGACAATATATAACCACTACCGGGAAAAAGAAACGCTGTTTGTGGCAGTAATCGAAGATGTCATGGAGCGGGCAAATGCGGCGCTTTTTTCCATGCTTTCAACCTTTCCCGATAAGCCCGATAATCTGCATCAGGATTTGAGCGACTTTGCCGTAAGGCTGACGAAGAATTGCCTATGCAATCATGACGGAAAATTTTTGCGCAGGCTCGTCCAAATGGAAGGCGAGAGATATCCGCATTTATTTGAAGGCTGGCGCCAGCACGGCCCATGCAAAATCAGCTCCACACTTGGTGCACTACTTGCCAAACTATCGCACAAGGGCGCATTGCGAATCGATGATTTCGACCTGGCTGCCCGTCAATTTCTGGCATTGGTAAATGCCGACCTGCAAATGACTTATCTTTTTGGCGGAAAACCGAGCGACGAAGAACTTCACAGTGCCGCAAGCAACGCGGTTGCAACTTTCCTGCGCGCTTATGCTCCTCTTGAACAGCAAGCCAGCAGCCAACCGGCTCCCCTATTGATGGCTGTGCGTTAATTTTTCGCCCAATGCCGCCGTCACGAAATTTGCCGCAAACTCCATTGATAATATCCTTTGTCGCCGCTTGACAGGCAGGGGGGAATCTATGGGATAAGAGTATATGTCACAAGATATGATCCGTTATGATATACTTGCTCAAGAGGCACTTCGCGGCGTTATCCGTAAAGTACTCGGCGAAGTTGCCAAGGCAGGACTGCCGGGCAACCACCATTTCTTTGTCACCTTTTTGACGGGTGCTCCCGGCGTGCGTATTTCCACGCGGCTTCATGAGAAATATCCTGAACAGATGACGATAGTCCTTCAGCATCAGTTTTGGGATATGCAGGTCACTGACACTCATCTGGAAGTTGGCCTGTCATTTGGCGATGTGCCGGAACGTCTCATCGTGCCCTTCTCTGCGATTCGCGGCTTCTACGATCCTTCTGTAAACTTCGAGCTGGAGTTTGATATCGAGATTGAAGAAACTGTTGGCGACAATGATCAGGGCATTACCAGCATAGCGCCTGCCGAGATTGTCGATGGTCCCAAGCTCGCCTCGACCAGCGCAAAGCCAAAACCTCCGGCAAAGTCTGCAAAGAAACCGGCCAAGGCATCCGGAAGAACAGAAACGCCAGAAGATGCAGGTTCGAGCGACAGCGGAGAGAAAGCTTCTGCTTCGGTCGTGTCGCTCGATTCTTTCCGCAAAAAGAAGTAGCGCTCCCATGGCCGAGATCGTAAATCTGCGACAGGTCAGGAAACGCAAGGCCAAGGACGCGGACGAAAAGGTCGCGGCGCAAAACCGCACCCTTTTTGGCCGAACCAAAGCCGAGAAGAAATTTGAAGCGGCCACCGCCCTCAAGGCTGAGCGCTTTCTGGATCAAAATCGGCTGGAGAAGCCGAGCGATGACAAGTGAGCCTTGTTCAAAAACGCTCGGTGACAATCCATGGTCATCGCACCAGTTTTTCGCTTGAAGAGCCTTTTTATGAAATCATCACCACTATTGCCCAATCCCGCCAGATGACCTTGGCCGCGCTTGTTGCGGAAATAGACAAGGACCGGGACCGCGATTCCAGCCTTTCATCGGCTTTGCGGCTCCATGTTTTGGCCTGGGTGCAAAGTGGCGGCGATACCACCCAAAAATAATTTTCTCTACCCTGTAGGATTAGCTAGAGTTCCTTCGTCTTTCAGATGATTCAAATCACAATGAAAGGGAATGAAATGCCTGCCAAACAAAAAATCACGCCATGCCTATGGTTTAACGGCAATGCCGAAGAGGCCATGAATTTCTATTTTTCCATTTTCAAGGATGGAAAGATTCTTGAAAAAACCTATTGGAAGAAAGGCGCAAATGCCCCTGAACTATCGCTGCTTACGGCAAGATTTCAGCTCGCCGGTGAGGAATATATAGCGCTTAACGGCGGACCAGAATTCAAATTCAACGAAGCAATCTCTCTTACGATTGATTGCAGCACTCAAGCCGAAATCGATGAATTCTCTGAAAAACTAACCGCCGATGGCGGCGAAGTTGGCCCGTGTGGTTGGGTTAAAGACAAGTTCGGGCTTTCATGGCAGGTCGTGCCATCCATCATCCCCGCAATGCTGAGCGATAAGGACCAATCGAAGGTCGAGCGGGTCATGGATGCTGTCATGGGAATGCGTAAGCTGGATATCAGCAAGTTGGAAGCAGCTTATAAGGGCGCATAGCCTGCCCGTTGCCAGATCACTGCGGGACAGTCGGATCAATGGTCTTTAAGAATTCGTCGACCGACTGCCTGTTGATTGTGCCCTGTGGCACTGCCTGCGGGTTGCTCTCAGCTGGTGGAGCCTCAAGCGCTTTGCGCGCAGCTTCCTCTGCGGCCTTTCTATCTGCCGCTTCACGCAGCTCCTGCTCGGCTTTAAGCCGTGCCAGCCTCACCCTCTCATCCGCAAGCGCCTGAAATAATTGTGCTTCACGGCGCAAACGTTGCTTTTCCACCAGCGATGCCTGAAATGTTTCGACGCGCTGCTGTTCGCGCTCCAATGCGCGCTGGGTCAGAAACTGCTCAAGCGGCTGGCGATTGAAATTAATGGCAGGATTAGCCCATGGACCATCCATCGTAAATTCGACCACAGGATCAGCGCCGACGACAACGGCCTTTCCTGGCTCAAAGCCAAGCTTGCCTTGCGAAGCGACGGTCATGTCCGGAAAATTTATCCGCAAGTCGGCAGCAAGGCGCGCATCCTTATTGGTCAATTGGAAGGTTGATGTGCGTGCCACTCCTCCGGCAATCGTATAGGGAATTTCCAGGGCTGCCGCATTCAACACTCCGTCATTCAGATATTGGTTGATCGTTGTATCAATCGCAGCAGTGGTAATTGGCCCTTCTACGGCATCAACCTTCGCCAAAATCGGCATCAGCGCCTCCGGATTGAGGGCGTTAATTGCCAAATCACTCACCGCAACAACGCCCGAGCCTGCTATCGATTTGACAAGCTCATCCATGGAAGTTCCGGTCGCATTGATCGAGGCTGATATTTTGGCTTTGCCTTTGACTGGCGCAATACCGTTTTCCGGCAGATAAAGTGCGTCAATGGCCGCCTGATCAAGCGTGAATTGGCCAGTCGCCAGGCCGGTGCCGCTGGTGTTGCGAAGTTCGAACATGCCGCCCAACTTACCGCCAAACAGATCGCCCTTGGTGTCATCAAGGCGCAAGGCGCCATCTTTCAGTGAGGCGGTCGCTTGAAAATTGCGGATTTGGCCGAGGATTTCCGCATCCGCAGTTTCAGCCCGCAGCTTGAGGTCGAAACCCATTGGGAAAAGTGGATTTGAGAGGAAAGGCTGCTGTGGCCAAAGTGACTTTCCATCGCCCTGCGTCGTCCCTGTGCCAAGAATGAACTGGGTTACGGCATCAAGATTGAGCTGTGCAAGCGTAATATCGCCCTGCGCATTCGGCACCCCATTATCGAGTGTAAAGCCGAGGCGTCCGCTCATTTTCGTATCGCTCACCTGCCCGCTCAAATCTGGCAGCATGAGCTTGCCACTGTTCAGGGAAAAGCTGCTGGCTGCATCGACAGCTGTACCATTGCCAAAGCCGGGAACGGCATAGCCTGCCGTGGCAAGATAGGCATCAATATCCGTACTTTTGAGCGATGCACGCCCCTCGCCGCTCAGACTACCTTCCGCGTAGCGGAAACTGCCATCCAGCAATGCACGTCCATCGGGGGCTTTCAAAGCAAGCTGGGTCTGAAATCCGGCCTTCTGGTTTCCCTTGAGGGCAATATCAGCCTCAAGCTCTCCGGCAAGACCGAGCGGAAAGGCAGGAAGCCCAATAAAGGCCATCAAACCTTCTGCCTGCTCGGTGTGGGCATTCATTGTCAATTCGAGCGTACGCAGCTGCTTTTCATTAATTATATTGGTGCCGGACAGGGTGATGGTCATGCCGCCGAACTTTCCCGCAGCACTTAAGGAAAACTCGTTTGACCCAGCCTTGCCTTGCAGGGTGTTGGCGAGAACGCTCAATTGCGTTTCATTAAAGAGGCCGGGAAATCGCGCTGCCCGCTCCTTCATGGCAAGGAGAAACGGAAAGTCCGGAAAGCGTTGCGCCAGCGCATCCACAAATGGCGCCATATCGTCGGAAAGCAGCGTAGCATCAACCGAGCCGGATGGCTCAGCCTTGAACGGCTCAATCTTACCTGTGGCCGTGATCGTGGTTCCGGCGACATTGCCAATGGTCAGGCGGTCAATATCAAACACCCCATCGCGCAAGCGAAATGCCGTATCCACGGTTTCGGCAATAAATCCATCATGGGTGACTGGCCCCGCCTTCAGATCAACATCCAGATCCTGACCGCTCAAGACAGAGGAACCGGTATCGGAGACATTGCTGGCGAACAATGCCGCGATGGCCTGCAATGCATCCGCATCCAGCGCACCGCCATCCAGCTTCAACTGTGTCAGCGGCAATGAATTTCCCTTGGCGCTGCGAACCAGCGATCCCTTCAAAGATGCGCCACCAAGCGCCAATTCAAGATTATCGACCTTTTGCAACTCATCGTGCAGGCTGACATCGCCGGAAAAACCTGCGCCACGAATACGGCGGATTGAATCATCGACAGAATTCGTCAGCCAGGCAGCAAGACCGGAAGGCTGGCGCGATGCCAGAAGCAATTTGCCGTCGAAGCCGAAATTATCGCCAAGCTGCAAAACGCCTTTCGCTTCAAATTGGGTCCGTCCGGGCAGCTCCGCCTTGAGCCGATTAATCGCCCAATTACCCGCAACTGGCGCTGCATCAATCGTCACGGAGCGAATTGTCGTATCGCCCGCAATGATGGCGGGCAGCTTCAGATCAATTCTCCCCGGCACGGTGGGCACAGGAAGCTGATCCATGAGACGCCGGAATACGCCAAGGCGCTGCGCTGTGGTATCGTGGCTTGCCTTGGCATTTGCCTGCTCGGGCTCCTGATTACCGAAGGTGACTTGCTGGCCATCGGCTTTCACCTCAAATCGCGGATTCTCACCATAGTCAAAATGGGCATTCCCGTTGACCACATAGGGGTCAGCAACAGGCCCCTGCTCCATGCGGAACTCCGGAATGGTAATGCGCGCATGGTCGGCTTCAAATTGACCGGACAGGCGAACGCTGGAAAGCAAAGGCTTTTCTTGCTGCTTGACCTTTTCTCCAGTTTTAACAACGACTTCATCGCGGGAGCGAATGTCGATGCGGCCAACATATTTCAATGCGCCCTGATCGAGGGTAATTTGCCCGTCAGTTTCCATCGCGGCCGGAATACGGTCAGGCATGATGCGCGCATGCATCTGCAACGATCCGTCAGCTTTCACCGCGCCGGTCGAAGAGGAAACGGAAATTTTCTCGCCGTTCAAGAAAAGGCTGCCATCGAATTTCCATGGACCGGACAGGTCTTCGGCAGACAGGGTCGCATTTAAATCGGAAACCGCGCGGGTGGTGCCGGTTGAAGCATCGCGGACAACCAGAGAACCATTATTGATCTGCAAATTCTCCAGCTTCACCTGCGTTCTCTGGAAAGGCGTGCGCGGACGGATCGCCCAATCGACAACGCCGTCCTTGTCAATCCGGACCGTTGCTGTCGGCTTTTCCAACCGCATATCGAAGATGAGAATTTCGCCACGAAGAAAGGGAGCCAACTCCGCATCCATGGAGAATTTATCGACGGTCATTACCGGCTCACCCCCGGCATCGCCAACCCGCACATCGGAAAAAGTTACAGATGGGAACGGTAATAGGCGCGCGCTTGCACTGCCAGCAACGGTGACTGGACGACCAAGCAAGGCCGAAGCCTCACGTTCGAACGAGGAACGATAACCGGCCCAATCAACGAAATAGGGCACAATCAGCGCCGCCGTCAGCAGCAGTACCAATAATCCGCCGATGAGAACAAACAAACGTGCCAGTGTACTACTCCGATAGGTTCGCGCCGATCACCATATATATGTCTTTATGGCTGTGCCGAGACATGGGTGGCTTTATGCGCGATTTGCAACGCTTACACCATGCTTTAACACGCGGAATCAAAACGCGAACCTAAAGCCGTAAGATCTTGCCGGGATTCATGATATTCTGCGGATCAAGAGCCCTCTTTATCGTTTCCATCACATCAACAGCACCGCCAAGCTCAGCACGAAGGAATTTGATTTTCCCCTGCCCGATTCCATGTTCGCCGGTGCAAGTTCCATCCATCGCAATAGCGCGCAGGTTCAGCCGTTCGACAAATGCCTCCACCTGTTCGATTTCTGCCGGATTCTTCTCGTCAAAAAGCACCAGCACATGGAAATTGCCATCGCCGGCATGACCGACGATGGGCGCAATAAGGCCGCTTTTTTCGATATCCTTTTCAGTCTCGACGATGCATTCCGCCAAACGTGAAATCGGCACACATACATCGGTAGAAAGAGACTGTTTGCCGGGAGCTAAGGTCATGCAGGCAAAATAGGAATTATGACGGGCTGACCATAGTTTTTCCCGCTCTTCCACATTGGCAGTCCATTTAAACTCACCGCCACCATTGGCCGCAGCAATCTCTCCAAACAATTCCGCCTGTTCGGCAACACTTGATTCACTGCCGTGGAACTCCAGAAACAAATAGGGAGCAGGGTCATAATCGAGCTTGGAATAGGCGATCATCGCCTTCATTTCGAGCTCATTGACCAGCTCAATGCGCGCGACCGGGATGCCCATCTGGATGGTTTCAATGACCGTATTGCAGGCGCTTTCCAGATCAGGAAAGGCACAAATGCCGCCGGAGATTGCCTGTGGGATACCGTATAATTTCAACGTCAGTTCAACGATGATACCAAGTGTTCCTTCGGAACCAATCAACAGCCGGGTCAAATCATAACCCGCCGAAGTCTTCTTCACCCGCTTTGAAGTGGTGATGAGTCTGCCATCTGGCATGACTGCTTTCAGAGCCAGAACATTTTCCCGCATCGTACCATAACGGACTGCATTTGTGCCTGATGCACGCGTTGCAGCCATGCCGCCGAGACTGGCATTGGCACCGGGATCGATAGGAAAGAACAGACCGGTGTCGCGCAAATATTCATTCAGTTCCTTGCGCGTAACACCCGGTTCAATGACGACATTCAAGTCTTCATTATAAACTTTAAGAATGCGGTTCATCCGCGAAAGATCAATCGATATGCCACCGGCAGGCGCATTTACCTGCCCCTCAAGCGAGGTTCCGGTTCCAAATGCGATTACCGGCACCTGCCATTCGCCGCAAAGGCGCACGATCTCCTGCACATCTTCAACAGACTCGACGAAAACGACCAGATCAGGCGCCTGATTCGGCACATAGCTGGTCGTATGAGCATGCTGCTCGCGGATGGATTTTCCGCCTTGGGCATTATCGCCGAAGCGCTTTTTGAGGATGGATACTACAGTCGAAATACCGTTTTCGTTGCGCAGCAATGCACCTGCGTCTGCCAATGCCATTCCAGTTTCCAGCCTTTTGTTGGATTCTCTTCAGAACGGCATTTTTAGGCAATACACGAGCCTTGTCCAGTTGTAACTCTGCGTTACACGAATGATAACAGGCGTCAGTTCTTCCGCGCCTTAATCTTCGTCATCATCACCATCATCATCGTCTTCGCCGGGTGACCAGTCGGTCACTGCAACGAAGCGTTCCTGTTCGCCAGTTTTTTCAAAAACACTGCCAACGGGCGAATCCAGAAGCGGAATGATGCTGGGATCATAATTTGCAATGGTATTAACGTCGAAAATGCCGCTATTGTCGGGATCTTCCATATAGTCATCGCTCTCAAAGCCAGACAGGAAGCGCCAACCACTATCGAGATCATTATCAGGATCTTCACGATACATGAAACGCACCGGATAACCGTCAATCGTAATCGTATCAGTAGCGATGCAACCACCGTAATTGCGTATCAGCGGTCGTATTTCTTCCTTGGTGAGTCGGTAACTTTTATCCATGGCTAATTTTAGTTGATCGTCATGGACTTGGCTAGCTTGCGGAAGCGATCGGCATATTTGCCCTTCACGGTATCCTTGACGATCAATATTGCCCGCACATATTTACTCGTCTCGAAACGAACAATCTGCGCCACATAAAGCGTATCGCCACTGGCTGAATCGGTCGCGGTTCCGTCGATCTCGACCCATTCGGCACCATCAACTGTGCTGCTGGTTTCATTGTCGGATTTCACATTCTTTATTCCCGTCAGCGATGCAAAAGCTTTCTTCGAAAACTCAAGCCGCGTAGCCGCTTCCGGGGCCGTATTCAGGTTTGAGGCGATGACCACCATTGGCTGCGTCGAGTTGACAGCAACATCATTCACCCCCTCTGTTAAAAGCAGTGTTGCGCCAGCAATGACACGGACAGGCCGGAAACCGGATGCGTCGGAAACCTTGAATGGTAGCGATGCGATCTGATCCGACAAGCTGGCAGGGGCGCGAACAACCAAGGTGCGAAGAGCTTTTTCCACATCGGCATCGGACAATGTGTCCTTGGCGCCATCGGGAATTTGCACAGTCACCATCCCCGTTGTGCTTTGAGCACCAATGAGAACAATCCACTTGCGATATTTGACACCGGCTGCAACCTGACTGGCGCGGATCAATTTTGAAACGACGGCGCCCTGTACTGGCCAATCATCGGGACCGGACAGGGTATCGATACCCGTCGCCAGCAAGCCTTCCTTGTTAAACCCCGCAGCAATTGTCGCATAAGCCTCAACCGGAAGTTCGGTTACAACAAGGGATGTACCCTTGGCGGGATCTTCAAAACCGCTGAAATTGGAAGACGGCACAAGACCGGCAGGCGGAACAAGGCCAATACCCGATCCGCTTGGAAACACCGCTTCCTGCGCAGATGTGGACTGACCCAGCACCAGAAAAACCAATAACAGGCCAAAGATCCGACCAACAAACCGCATTTATCTCAATCCCGTTTTCCATGCACAAGTAGTAGGGTCACAACGATCCGGCAAGCGTTTGGTTTCGCTTTTGTTTCGCGTGCAAGTTTACGCTTTGGCGTAACAATGCTGGAACAGAATCAGCTCAAGTGTTTCTTGAAAAATTCGACAGTACGTCCCCAAGCCAGATCCGCTGCCTTCTTATCGTAACGCGCGGCCGACGTGTCATTGTTGAATGCATGGTTGGCACCTTCATAAGTATGAATTTCAAAGGTTTTGCCATTGGCTTCCAGTGCCTTCCTGTAATCCTCAATTCCGGCATTGATGCGTGTATCAAGACCCGCATATTGCAAAAGCAAGGGCGCCTTGATCTTCGCCACATCTTCCGATTTCGGCTGACGGCCATAATAGGCGACACCTGCCCCCAACTGGGGAGCATTGACCGCAAGATCATTGACCATGCCACCGCCCCAGCAAAAGCCGACGGCGCCCACTTTGCCATTCGTTGATTTGGCCTTTGCAAGGTAGTCCAGTGACGCGCTGCCCTCAGCGATTGCCGTCTTTGAATCGAGAGAGGCGATCATGCCACGGGCCTTTTCCTCATCTTCCGGTGTGCCGCCAGCCGATGAAAGCAGGTCCGGTGCCATTGCAACAAAACCTTCAAGTGCCATGCGCCGGGTAACATCACGGATATGCTCATTCAGGCCGCGATTCTCGTGAATGACAAGAACTGCCGGAAGCTTTCCGGATGTTTCAGCGGGGGCCGCAAGATAGGCTTTAATATCACCGGAGGGTCCCGCAAAAACCAGATCTTTGGTAAAGAGCCGCTTGTCTTCCGGCGCAATAATGGCAGCCTGAGCAGAATTTGCTGCCAGCATTGGGGCAATGACCGCTGCGGCAGCACCCGAACCAGCAAGCTTTGCGAGCTTGTCCATGAACGAGCGGCGGTCAAGGGTCAGATGTGTGTATTCATCAAACGCATCGACCATTTCCTGCGTAATATCGGGATGATTTGTTGGTTCGCTCATTTTACGCTCCTCCAAGGAGTGATGCGCCCCTCCAATCACACCCTGACCCGATGCGACAGGATGCCAACAGAAAGAGCAGTGCCAAGTCCCATGATCATTGCGGCTTCAATTTTCCAGACACGGAGCAGCACGTCAAGGAAGATGGCCCATCATCTGTAGCGACTGTTTGTGCAACCGCCACAGATGCTGTCTTCTGCCGTCGATCTATTTCGGCAGCGTATAGGCTATAACGTAATCGCCGGGCTTTGTGCCGACCGAACCATGTCCGCCCGCAACAATGACCACATATTGCTTGCCATTATCCAATGAGAACGTCATCGGCGTTGACTGGCCACCGGCAGGAAGGCGGGCTTCCCAAAGCTGCTTGCCATCAGTTACGTCGTAAGCGCGCAGATAATCGTCAACCGCAGCACCTAGGAATGCAACACCGCCAGCCGTGATGATCGGACCGCCAATGCCCGGCACACCAACCTTGAATGGCAGTGGCAGCGGCGAAGAATCCCGCACCGTACCATTGCGATGCTTCCATGCGATCTTGCCCGTGCGCAGATCAGCACCGGCGACATAGCCCCATGGCGGAGACTGGCAAGGCAGGCCAAGCGGTGAAACAAACGGGCCCATTACCACTGCGTAAGGAGCGCCCTCATTGCGGTTAAGCCCCTGCTCACTGCCCTTGGTACCCACTCCGGGCGGAGGCACATCGGCTCGTGGCACGAGACGCGATGTAAAGGCGAGATAGGTCGGCATGCCGAACATGATCTGGCGCTCCGGATCAACTGCAACACCGCCCCAGTTGAACACACCAAAATTGCCCGGATAGATCAGCGACCCCTGCAATGATGGCGGTGTGTAACGCCCTTCATAGCGCAATTTCAGGAATTCGATGCGGCAGACGAGCTGATCGAACATTGACACGCCCCACATATCCTTACCGGTCAGTGGCGGCGGCGAGAATGTCAGGTCAGAGATGGGCTGTGTCGGCGAGGTAAAATCGCCCTCAATGGCACCTGTAGGTGCCGGTATTTCCTTGATCGGGATAATCGGCTCGCCCGTACGGCGGTCGAGAACATAAAGATCGCCCTGCTTGGTTGGTCCTACCAGTCCCGGCACTGTGCCATTGGCCGTATTGATATCAACCAGCGTGGGCTGTGCTGGCACATCCATATCCCAAAGATCATGATGGACAGTCTGGCGCACCCAGCGCATCTGGCCGGTATTGAGATCAAGCGCAACAATGGATGAGGAGAATTTCTCGACATTGGCAGAACGCCCTGCACCAAGCTGGTCAGGCGTCTGATTTCCCAGCGGAACATAGAGCAGGCCAAGCTTTTCATCAGCACTGGAAACAGACCAGCTATTAGGTGAATTATGCGTGTAGGTCTGCCCATCCGGCAAAGGTGTCGTTACATCCGGATTGCCGGAATCCCAGTTCCAGACCAGTTCGCCAGTATTGATATCAAAAGCGCGGATAACACCGGATTGCTCCTTGGTCGAATAATTATCATTGACCGCGCCGCCAACAATGATCTTTCCCGCCGCAACAACGGGCGGCGATGTGGAATAATAATAGCCTGCGGGATTATAGGGCATGCCCTTTTCAAGATGCAGCGTGCCCTTATCGGCGAAAGAAGGACAAATCTGGCCATTGGCCGCATCAAGCGCGATCAAACGCGCATCGGACGTTGGCAGATAGACCCGCTCGGCGCAGGCTTGGCCGGGCGTTGCCGCAGGATCGGCATAATAGGAAACACCACGGCAGGTCTGGTGCTGACGATCGGGATTCATGCCGGAATTGGAATCAAACTTCCATTTTTCCTTGCCAGTCGCAGCATCGAGCGCGATGGCCCAATTGTGCGGCGTGCACAGGAACAGCGTGTTGCCAACTTTCAGCGGCGTGACCTGATAAGTGGTCTCGCCAATATCCTCCGGCTTCTTCACATCGCCCGTCTGGTAGGTCCAGGCAACCTGCAACTTGTCGACATTTTCCGTGTTGATCTGCTTCAGCGGCGAGTAACGCTGACCATAGGGTGTACGTCCATATTGGTGCCAATCGCCGTCGGGCATATTGCCGCCAAGATCAACGGTATCCGAGACGATTTCCCTGCTCAATTCGCCCGTAATTTGCAACGGGTCCTGGCTCATTGAGTAGCCAGCAACCACCAGTGCGCCAATGACGGCAACTGACAAAGCCAGCGCCGGACCAGCAGACGATGCACCAGCGCCGCTTGGCGATGCATTCAAGCCCCGCCGGACCCAGGGCGTAAGCAGCCACAGACCAAGGATCATGATGACGCCACCGCGTGGCGCAAGCTGCCACCAGTCAAAGCCGATTTCCCAGATGGCCCAACCGAGCGTTCCGATGACCAGCAATGCATAAAGCAGCAGGGCCGATGGCCGCCTGCGCAAGAGCAGATAGGCAACCACAAGAAACGCCAGAGCAGCGACAATATAATACCAGCTGCCCCCAAGAACAGCGAGCCATATGCCGCCAATACCAAGCGCTGCACCTATGAGAAAGAAAATGAGTGCCGTGAGAGTGATTGCCATGGGGAAATTCCCTTTCCAAGCCCAATCAAAACGGATGATTCTGACATGAGGCGACGAATGTTGTAGTCGGTTGTCAAAACCCTGAAGTCAACGAGTCTCTAATCAAAATGGGTAGGCTCATAAATCGGGAGACGCAATATCCTCACTTGATATTTCAACCGCGTCCTTCAACAGAAATTCGAACGCTAAAAGCGATCGTTCTCTTTTTGTATCGCATTTTTCTGGTTTTTCGGTGCCGAATCACTACATTGGGTTCAAATGTCTGGATTACCTGACGATATTCCGTTTTTCGACGAACCTGATGCGCCCCGCCAGCCTTCGGGCATAGCTGCACGCGCCATGCAGGCGCGTAGTGCACCACCCTATCTCAATGGACTTAACCCCGAACAGCGACTTGCGGTTGAAACGACCGAAGGGCCTGTTCTTGTCCTTGCTGGTGCAGGCACCGGCAAGACCCGGGTTCTGACTTCGCGTATCGCGCATATATTATCGCTCGGCAAAGCTTGGCCAAGCCAGATACTCGCCGTGACATTTACGAATAAAGCAGCACGCGAGATGAAAGAGCGCATTGGCGTTCTCGTCGGCGGTGCTGTCGAGGGCATGCCATGGCTCGGCACGTTCCACTCCATCGGCGTCAAGCTATTGCGCCGTCATGCGGAACTCGTTGGTTTGCGCTCCGATTTCACCATTCTTGATACGGATGATGTCATAAGGCTGATCAAGCAGATCATTCAGGCGGAGGGTCTGGATGACAAGCGCTGGCCCGCCAAGCAATTTGCGCTGATGATCGATGGCTGGAAAAACAAGGGCCTTGGACCTTCCGAGATTCCCGAAGGCGATGCCCGCTCATTTGCTAATGGTAAGGGCCGCGAACTTTATACTGCCTATCAGAACCGCCTCAAGACATTGAATGCTTGTGATTTCGGCGATTTGCTGTGTCATCCGATCCGCATGTTCCGTGCCTATCCCGATATCCTCAAGGAATATCACGCCAAGTTCCGCTATATTCTCGTTGATGAGTATCAGGACACCAATACCGCCCAATATATGTGGTTGCGCCTGATCGCACAGGGATCGAAGAATGTCTGTTGCGTTGGCGACGACGACCAGTCGATCTATGGTTGGCGCGGTGCGGAAGTAGATAATATTCTGCGCTTCGAAAAGGATTTCCCGGGCGCGGTCGTGATCCGGTTGGAGCGCAATTACCGCTCGACGGCGCATATATTGGGCACCGCATCGCATCTCATTTCCCATAATGAAGGACGGCTCGGCAAAACGCTTTTCACCGATGCGCCAAATCCGGAAGATGCCAAGGTCAATGTGCATGCCGGCTGGGACTCCGAGGAAGAGGCCCGTGCAGTGGGCGAAGAAATCGAGCAAGCTCAGCGCAAGGGCCACAACCTCAATGATATTGCCATTCTTGTACGCGCTTCATTTCAGATGCGCGAATTTGAAGACCGTTTTGTCACGCTAGGCCTGAATTACCGTGTTGTCGGCGGCCCGCGCTTCTATGAGCGCATGGAAATCCGCGATGCGCTGGCTTATTTCCGGGTAGTTGCACAAGGCTCTGACGATCTGGCGCTTGAGCGCATTATCAACAATCCCAAACGCGGGCTTGGCGAAGCTGCGATAAGGCAAGTACATGACTATGCCCGCGCAAAAGACATTGGCATGCTCGATGCAGCCGCAGACCTTGTGCAAACGGAAGAATTAAAACCCAAGCCGCGTTCAGCATTGCGCGAAGTGGTGGAAAATTTCCGTCGTTGGCAATCACAGATTGATTCAATTCCGCATACGGAACTGGCAGAGAAAATTCTCGATGAGTCCGGCTATACCGCCATGTGGCAGGCGGACCGGTCAGCCGAAGCGCCAGGACGCCTCGAAAACCTCAAAGAGCTTATCCGCTCGATGGAAGAATATGAATCGCTGCGTTCATTTCTGGAGCACGTAGCGCTGGTCATGGATGCAGAGCAGAACGAAAATCTTGATGCTGTAAACATCATGACGCTGCATTCGGCAAAAGGGCTGGAATTTGAAACGGTTATTCTTCCCGGCTGGGAGGAAGGTTTGTTTCCGCATCAGCGCGCGCTGGATGAAGGTGGACGCTCCGGGCTGGAGGAAGAGCGCCGTCTTGCCTATGTCGGCCTGACCCGCGCCAAGAAAAATCTGCATATCTGGTTTGTTTCCAACCGCCGCATTCATGGCCTGTGGCAATCCACCATCCCTTCCCGCTTTCTTGAAGAACTGCCAGAGGCACATGTGGAAGTGGTTGCAGGCGGCGATAGCTATGGCGGCTATGGCGGGCGCGGAGGCTATGGCCAGTCGCGCTTTGATCGCGCCGATCCTTTTGAAAACAGCTACTCAACGCCTGGTTGGCAAAGAGCCCAGCAGAACCGTTCCGACGCAACACGCAATAATTGGGGCTCGCGGTCAGGCGCACGCGTGGAGCGCATTGGCTATGGCGAGACGGATTCCGGCCATGGCGCAGGGCGCGGTTCGGTTAAAGGACGCATGATTGATGGCGAACTCGTCGCCAAATCAGTCAGTGAAACGCCATCAAATTTCGATGTTGGCGACCGAGTATTCCATATCAAATTCGGCAATGGCAATGTCTCATCCATCGAAGGCAACAAGCTGACGATCGACTTCGACAAGGCCGGACAAAAACGCGTGTTGGATAGTTTCGTGAAGGGGATTTGAAAAATATCGGATATTTAAAGGATAAATAATGGCGCACATATTTTATAATTCTTTTGAAGACGCAATCAATGCTTCGACAGGTGAACGTAACTGTCTAGTCGGCAATGGAATGAGCATGGCTTTCGACAGTAATTTGTTTAGTTATGATAGCCTGCTTAAGACAGCAAATTTTGCTGAGAATGATCCCATCATTGAGTCCGTATTCCAATCTCTCAAAACGACCGATTTTGAAAGCGTAGCGAACGCACTTATAAATACCCAAACGATTGCACAAACATTTGCGCAGAATGATTTTGCAGTACAATTAGGCCAAGCCATAGAGCTCTTAAAAAGCAGCTTAATTTCCTCTGTTAGCGACAATCATCCAAAAAATAAAAACAACGTAACCGATGATCAAGCTTTAAAATGCCAGCAGTTTTTCAAAAATTTTACAGACACAAAGGGCGTCGTATTCTCATTGAACTATGACCTTTTAATATATTGGTCGATTTTGAGAAAAACGCCAATAAACACACAGTTGAATGTTTCAGACGGTTTTGGTTTTTATGACAACAACTATGTGTGTTTTCAAGGGGACGCTGCCCCGAAAGTCCCCAATTTTTTGTTCCCTCATGGGACACTTTTCTTTTTCGAGAAAGCAGGGAAAGTACTAAAGCCCAAAGCCGCAGCATTTGGCAAGGAAATAATCGAGATAATTAAATCTCATTTAAATAATGGAATGTTTCCGATATTTGTAAGTGAAGGAAGTTCTGCTCAAAAGTTTGCTCGCATTCGACAGAACCATTATCTAAACTATTGTTTTGACAGAATAGATACATGCAAAGATGATTTTTATATATTTGGACACTCGTTAAAATGGGAAAGTGATTCTCATATATTGTTGAAAATTGCCCAGAATAAAAACATCAAGCGATTGTTTGCTTCGTACTTTGGAGGAGAGGCAGAACGCGATGTTATTATTGGAAATCTACATCACATAAAGGGAAAATCCGAGAGAACCGATTTAGAGATTTGTACATACCCAGCAGCAACGGTGCAATGTTGGACTCAAATATAAAATCTTTCTCCCAAATGGCTAAACCCTAGCTCTGTTAAAGGTCACACTATTGACGAAAAATCCGTCGCCAACCCCATCAGTGTGACGTCTTCCAATTTCAAAGCTAGCGACCGTGTATTGCATAGCAGATTTGGAAAAGGCAATGTCTTGTCCATTGAAGGCAATAGGCTGACGATCGACTTCGAAAAGGCCGGACAAAAACGCGTGTTGGATAGTTTCGTGAAGGGGATTTGAGCCTGCTAATTGTTGATAGAATATGCGTGGTTCGACAAGCTCACCATGAGGAAGGTGGTGCTTGTGAAAAGTCGGAGTTTGCAACGATGGCGATAATCCATGCGATCCACAAATCTTCCTCATGGTGAGCCTGTCGAACCACGCATTTCAGATTTGCAAGCAACACTCTGTTTCCCGGCATCAGCTTTTATCTGTTCTTTAAACGCCTTCATATCCCAAGCAGGACCAGGATCGGACTTGCGGCCGGGGGCAATATCGTCATGGCCCATAATGTCTTCGATCTTATAGGCGGCGCAGATTGCCCGCGCTGCCGCTTGGGCTGTTTCAATCTGCGCCTTGGTGAAAACCTCCCAGCCACAATCCGGCACACCGAATTTGTGGCATGCCTCGATAATTTTGGAATGAACTTCGACACCTGCCCATGAAATCCAGCGATCTTCCATTTTCTTGAGTGGTCCCCAATTTTCCATTTCCATGCCGATGGAGGAATTGTTCAAGCCTGAATAATGCGTGCCATCTTTGCCAATCCATTGGCTTTTGCCCGCGTGCCAAGCCACCCTGTTGAAAGGAACACATTGCTTTACAGTTCCATCCCGGCGAATAACCAGATGAGCCGAAACATGGGCCGATTTTTGGGCGAAATAGCTGGCGATATCCGAGTCAGGGCCGCTGGCCGTATAGTGAATGATCAGAAACTTCGGGGAAAGCTGCCCACCCATATTGGGCGATGAGATGAAGGGAATCTCACTGGAGCCGGAATATAGTCTGTGGCTTTTAACCGCAAAATTCATGAAAAAATTCCTTGAAATAATACGAATATCTATAACATAAGTTTTTATTCCTATTTGTCAATAAAAAGATGCCGCTTGCTGCGGCACCTTTCAGGTTTTCCGCTTATTCCGGCTTCCCCTTTGTCCAGGTAACATTGCCTGCAAATAGCGGGATGGTGGATATGGATGTTTTGGCCGAACCATCCTGAACCTGACTGGCGTGGGCCAGATAAATCAACGTGTTGTTCGCCTTGTCATAAATGCGGGTGATAATGAGTTTCTTCCAGATCAGGCTGGTGCGCTCGGAAAACACGCGCTCACCGCCCTCATCCAGTTCAATATCACCGATCACGACCGGACCTGTCTGCTGGCATGAAATGGAAGCATTGGAAGGATCTTCGAACCAGTTGCCCTTTTGCAGCCGATCAATGACGCCGCGTGAGAACGAAGCGAGATGGCAGGTGACGCCCTGCACTTTGGGGTCGGTCACAGCATCAATGACAATATCATTACCGAGCCAATCAACCCCGACCTTCCCCACCTCTTCCGCATGGGCAGGCAAAATTACAGCGCCCAAAAGGGCCAGTGCAGCAAGAGTACGCTTCATCGAAATCTCCAGAATTTTGGCAGAACAATGGGCTTCAGTTGGATACTGAGCGCTCGGAATTCAACCAGAACGGCGATATCGTATTAATGTTCCCATTTGGCGAGAAAATCTTCGATGCTCAGAGACTGGATGTCGGCAATGGCATCAAACAGAACCGTGTGCGGCCAATCCCACCAGGCAAGCTTGATCAGGCGAGCAGCTGTTTCTTCCGGAAAACGTGGACGTATGGGCTTGGCAGGGTTGCCCGCCACAATCATATAAGGCGCGACATCCTTGGTAACGACAGCATTGGCACCAATGACCGCACCATGGCCAATGCTGATCGCAGGCATGATAACCGCGCCATGACCGATCCACACATCATGACCAATGCTAACCCGCTTCGCCTGCCTGCGCGCACGAAAATCAGCGTCGATGCCCTGAAATTTGAAAAACTCATTGGGCCTGTAGCTGATCTTATGGGTTGTCACCCGCTCCATCGGATGTTCCAGCGCATTAATGCGCACATTGGGAGCAATGGAGCAAAACCGGCCGATATCGGTGTAAATCCCCTCGCTATGCCGTTCAATATAGGAGAAATCTCCCATGGTAACGTCGCGCAGGATGACACGCTCGCCCACTTCCGCATATTTGCCAAGCTTGACGCCCTTCAAATGCGCGCTCGGATGAATGCGCGGCTGCGGATTGAGAAAGCGAGGATCGTCAGTTTCAGTCATTGCAGTTTTCCGGATCAGGTCAGTTCAATTCTTTCGCACAAATGATGCACCGTTGCCTATGGCGAAAATCCTGATAGGGGTAGCCGATCATCGCCTTTCCGAAAGCAAACGCCCATGACGACCCAGACCCGCCTTTTCATTACTGCCGGCAAGGCCGAAGCCGAACGACTCTTTACCTTGCTGGAAAATGCTTTCGAAGAGGATGGCTTGCCGATCTCCGCAGCAGAGATCGATGAGGCACGCGAGATATATGAAGTCTCGGTCTATACCTTTGAGCCCGACGAAATCGAAACTCGCATGATCGACGCTGTTGGTAAGGATTGGCTCGTGACACGCGAACAGGTGCCGGATATTGATTGGGTTGCACATTCACTGGAAGGGCTGAAGCCGGTGCGCGCCGGGCGATTCTTCGTGCATGGCTCGCATGACCGTCACAAGCGCCGTATCAATGATCTCGGCATTGAAATAGATGCCGGACAGGCCTTTGGCACTGGCCACCATGGCACGACATCCGGCTGTCTTGATATGATTGGCGAAGTGATCCGCCGCGAACACCCACGCAATGCGCTTGATCTGGGAACAGGAAGTGCGGTGCTGGCCATTGGCATTGCAAAGCTCGCGCCTATTCCCGTTCTGGCGACAGATATCGATCCTGTCGCTGTTGCTGTTGCACGGGAAAACGTGGTGAAGAACGGTGTTGCTTCGCGGGTTCGCACCGAAACAGCAACCGGCTTCCAGCATCCTGCCATGCGCGGTTCGGCGCCCTTCGACCTGATTGTCGCCAATATTCTGGCACGGCCGCTGATGATGCTAGCGCCCGAAATGCGCAAACATCTTGGCTGGGGCGGCTCGCTGATCCTTTCCGGCATTCTGGAAACCCAGCGCGAAAAAGTACTGGCCGCCTATCGTGTGCAGGGGCTTTTCCACATGAAGACCCTGCGCCGCGAAGGCTGGGTAACGCTGCATTTGAAAGCACGCGCGACTTACTGACCCAAGGGCACAATGCTTCTTTGGTATAATTGACAGCCTCATCTCGTTATAGGAATATATGCCTTTAACGAGGATTTATTTCATGAACACATTATTCCCGTATCTGACTGAAATCCACTACCTCAGAAACCAAGTCGCCGCAGATAGCGCCAATCTTAAACATATGCGGCTGGCTCCACTTAATACCTTTCCCCGCATGCAGATTCGCCAGCTTGAGCTGGGGCTTGATTCTCGCAAGTCACGATTGCGCTTTCTGGAAGCGGCTGAACGGAAATTCAATGCCAATCAGCCGCGCGTGCCTGCAGGCTATTCAGGCGGAGGGCGATGGACAGATGGGGTCGACAGCGGCTCCCGTTCGCGAACACAACAAAAGCCTCGTGTTATTCTTGTCGGCGCCACACCGCAAACAATGCAACTATGAATGGCACAGGTAGATCGACTGGAACCAACCCTTGGATCAACGGCACCACTGAAACCTTGCGATCATTGACCAGACGTATTCCGGGGGCTGCCACAATGAGTGAAGTCCTCGGCAGCATGCGATGGACCGACAGCATCGACAATCACCTAAAGGAATACAATGAACTTGTCGCAGATATTGGCAATGATACCAGATTTGTGCCAATCATTTCATCACGTGCTCGCTCCTATACCAAAGGAAAGGCTGGAGTTAAAACTGCAGTGGCTGCACTTTCCCGAGAAGAGGTCATAAAATATTGCCCTAACTTTTTAACTGTTCAACAACTACTTAATGAAGCAGCTATCGAAGCACGCCCGTTGTCGAGTTTTAGCTCGCCCAAGCTTCGTGGCACAAACATTCACTCCCGGCTTAAAGTCAAAATTGATAGGTTAAACAATCCAAACCTGAAAACGGAAATGTCTTTCCTCAAATCGGTGGCAGAGACGTTAGATTTAGGAATGGGGCTGCCGGATATGGATACTTTCGATGGCGAGAAATACGGCGCCAAAAATACCGTTCGTATTGATGTGTACGATAAAGCCAGCGAAAATTTGGTTTGCGTCTATGACGCGAAAACAGGCAAAAATGACATCAGTCTTCCTCGATTAGACGAGGTTGGTAGAACGGTTGCCCGATATTATGGCGAAGGCAAACAGTTTTTTGTTATAGGAATGAGGCCATTTGAATGAACACCATTGCGCAGGTCCGCCAAGTCGTCCAACCTCTTCTCCAGCGCCATTCCGACTTGGCGCTGGTCGGTCGTTATCTAATAATAAAACCTGTCAATCATTTCACGCGTGGCGTGTTTATCGACCGCAGCATAGATTCAAAAAGCTTTACTCCTTCGATAAGCGTATGCCTTGCCTTTACCGGTCGCGAAACTCAAGGCATTGGATGGGGGGACAAGCTAATTTATCTCTCATTTGACGGGATAGATCATGACTTGGCCTTTCAGAAAAAAAATGACCCATTTTTTACTTATTGGCAAATTGATCGCCCAGAGAACATTAAAATAATGCTGCGTGTCATCGAAGTCGCTATACAAAGTCTGCGCGCAATTGACAGCTTGGAGCACATGGTTGCTTTTGCTAAACGGGACGAGAACAATTTCACGCCGTTAGAGTTTAAGTATTTCTCTCGTCTACTCATGGCTCTCGCTCTTGGAGATCTCGATGAAGCAACGCAAATCATAGAGGGACCAGACTATCGTCAAATCCACATTCGGCAATGGATGGACCACTGGCATCCAACATTTTATCCAGCACTGCTGGCTGAGGATCGGCAGGAGCTTGCAAAGTTCCTGCATGAAATGGAAGCCAGAACAGTGAAAGCCCTCAAGCTCGAAAAATACTGGCAGCCCACGCCCTTTCCGCTTGAACTTCAGGACTAAAACACCGCAAGCGATTAAACCGGTTGCTAAATTCAATGCTCCATTGCGCAGAGCAAACGGGGAAGCTAGGTTTCGACCTAAACAAAAGAGGTCGATATCATCATGTTCCAGTCGTTTGAGGTGTCCAGCAATCCTGCTACAGGTGCACCGCGCGTTGCAAAATTACGAGGTGAACTCGAAACCTTGAAGCTGGATGGTTTTCTTGTGCCACGCGCTGACGAGCACCAGGGAGAATATGTCCCTGCCCGTGCGCAACGTCTGGCCTGGCTGACAGGTTTCACCGGTTCTGCAGGTGTCGTTCTCATCTTGAAGAATAAAGCGCACCTTTTTGTCGATGGGCGCTATACTTTGCAAGCGGCGGACCAGACCGATCCTTCTGTGTTCACCATAGAAAGCCTTATCGAAACGCCGCCAGCCATCTGGTTGCGTAACTTTGAACGGCCCCTGACCATTGGCTTTGATCCCTGGCTGCACACAATCAGCGAGACAAAAGCCCTGCGCGAAGCGCTGGAGAAGAATGGTGGAAGTCTTGTCGCTGTGCAGGACAATCTGGTTGATCTCATCTGGGAGGACCAGCCTGCCCCACCGCTTGAAGCCGTGACGATCCAGCCGGAAAAATATGCAGGCAAGCTGGCCAAAGTGAAATTGCAGGAATTGGCTGATGTTGTTGGCAAGGCCAAAGCAGATGCAACCATTCTGACAGACCCTTCATCCATTGCATGGGCTTTCAATATCCGAGGCAATGATGTCAGCAACACGCCTTTGCCCTTGGCATTTGCACTGATCCCAGCGAAGGGTGAGCCATTGCTTTTCATCGACAAGCGTAAGCTTCCGATGGAGACGGAGGCTTACCTGACCCAGCTGGCCACGCTGCGCGCACCTTCAGCGCTCGACAATGATGCTGCCAGTTTTGCAGCACAGGGCCACACAATCATGCTCGATCCGGCACTTGCTGCTGAAAAGCTGCGACTGATCATTGAAAAGGCGGGCGGCAAAGTTGTTGAGGGTCTTGATCCTGCTCGCCTGCCCCGCGCAATTAAAAACAAGACAGAGCTTGACGGTGCACGCAAATCGCATGAGCGCGATGGCGTCGCCATGGTCTCCTTCCTGTCCTGGATTGATGGTCAGGCACCTGGCACAATTGACGAAATTGATGCGGCAACCAAGCTTGAAGAGACGCGCCACGAGACCGCGCAGGGCTTCCAGATGCCGCTCGAAAACCTGTCATTCGACAGTATTTCCGGCGCCGGTCCCAATGGCGCTTTCGCACATTATCGCGTCAATACACAGTCCAATCGCAAGCTGCAGGATGGCGAGCTTTATCTGATCGATAGCGGCGGACAATATCGTGATGGCACCACCGATATCACCCGCACCTTGCCTGTAGGCAAGCCGACCGATGATATGAAAAAGAAGTTCACTCTGGTTCTCAAGGGCATGATTGCCATTTCGACGGCGCGCTTTCCCAAAGGAACGCGCGGCATGGATATTGACGTGCTTGCCCGCATTGCTTTGTGGAAACAGGGCTATGATTACGGCCATGGCACCGGGCACGGCGTCGGCTCATTCCTTTCTGTGCATGAAGGCCCGCAAAGTATCTCCAAGCGCGGCACACAGGAACTCTTGCCGGGCATGATCCTTTCCAACGAACCTGGATATTACAAGCCGGGTGGCTATGGCATACGCACAGAAAATCTGCTGATCGTGACCGAGCCGGAAGTGCCGGAGGGTGGTGATTTGCCGATGATGGGTTTTGAGACAATCACCCTATGCCCCATCGACAAGCGGCTCATTGATACAAGTCTTCTGGTCCGCGAAGAGCTGATCTGGCTTGATGCTTACCACGCCAAGGTTCGGGAAAAATTATTGCCTCATACCAGTGGCGAGGCGCGCGAATGGCTCGTCAATGCGACAGAACCATTCGGTCACGAAGGATAATCAGAAAAACTGGCGCAGCAGGATAATCGCTGCTGCGCCGGACAGAAACATGGTCAATGCGTTGAAGCGCAACGCGACAAGTCCGGCAAAGCCGAGCGCGACAAGGCCCCGCCAATCCGCATTGGCCGCCGCGGGCGCAACCAGCGTTGTCAAAACCGCAGCCGGCACGGCATTCAACGCCGCCTCCACGCGAGGATGTAGCCGCTCAAAACGCGAAAGAACCAGATGACCGCCTATGCGCGTCAGAAAAGTGGCAATTGCGCCTGCAATAATGATCCAGAAAATTGATGACATCAGCGTTTTTCCTTTGCAGGTTCAGGCTTGGCAAGAATGACCGCAACGAAAATGCCGGCAATTGCGCCAATGCTGACATGCCAAGGTGATCCAACGGTCTTGGCAGCAATGATGGAGGCGATGGCACTGGTGATGACAATCGGTGCCCAATTGGTGCGCTTTCGGAAACCCATCACCAATCCGAGGAAATAGATCGGAAGAAGCATATCAATGCCAAGCGCATGTGTATCGGTGATGAGATTGCCGAAAAGTCCGCCAATGAAGGCCTCGAGCACCCACATCACGTAGATTGGCGTAGCGACACCCAGATACCAGATGAAGGTTACCACCTTGCCGGATTCCGCACGCTTTTCCGTTTCAGCATATTGCGGATCGGTCAGCACAAAATAGCTCAGCATGGCCTGCAAAGGCTTGAAGTGGCCAATACGCCGGCCTACCGCTGCTGAATAGAGAACATGGCGGAAATTAACCGCGAAGATTGAAAATACGATGAGCCATGCCGGAATATGCTGACCGAACAGCTCAATACCAACCATTTGGCTGGCACCGCCAAAAATGGCAGCGCTCATGAGTACGGTTTCAAACAGGGAAAAACCCTGATCAATCGCAAGCGCGCCGAACAGCAAGCCAAACGGGGCCGCCGCAATCGTGATCGGCAGCCCTTTGGCAAAGCCTTCCCAGAATTGTGTGCTCTTGCTTGTTGGATCTGCCTGCAATGGCTTATGCTGATATGTATGTTCGTTCATGGGCCCTCATCTAGGCTACTGAACCTGTTCTGTCACGTTAGATTTATTGATCGCTATCATCAATCTTGGACACAATTGCATCTTGTTGATGATGTCTCGGCTCTTTAGATTTCCGGTTGAACAACCGGAGGAGCAAGTATGGCGCATATTATCAATAGGGAAGTTTGGGAAGATCGCCCGCTAAGCTGGCATGGGGAAATCACCGGCAAGCCCTACGGCACCAATGTGTCAATCATATTTAATAATCAGGAACGTATCGGCGCAGGCCCGCGACTGCACAAACATCCCTATACGGAAACTTTCATTATTCGAAGAGGCCGGGCACGCTTCACGGTGGGCGACGAAATAATCGACGCTGAGGAAGGCCAGATTGTCGTGTGCCCGGCAGATATGCCGCACAATTTCAAAAATCTGGGGCCTGGAACGCTGGAAACGATTGATATTCACGCCAATGAAGAATTTGTCACGGAATGGCTGGAATGAAATGAATATGCGATCTGGCTCTGCGCAAGGTGCGCAGAGCCAGATCGTCTCGATCAGAACTTCTGTGTCAGCGAGACGCGGAAGCTACGTCCAACTTCAGAATATCGATCAGCCACAGCAAGGTTGATGGCAGTTGGTACGTCTGTTGCAACCCAATATTTCTTGTCGAAGACATTGAAGACGCCGACTTGTAATTTCATGCCCTTGGCAAACTTCGGTTCCCAATAGGCAGTTGTATCGACGATGCCATATCCGGGTGCAACGAAACCGCCTTCGCTTACCTTGTCACGTCTGGCGGCCATGGTCAGCGAGACATCAGCGCCCCAGCTGTCAGCCGTATAGCCAAGGCCAACAATGGCGCGGAATGGTGGGATCGAGTTCAGATATTTATCGGTCTGCGTATCCTTGCCTTCCGTAAATGCAACGGATGTCCATGTGGTCCAATTATTGGCAAAGCTGACACGCCCGCTCAATTCCGCACCATAAATCTGCACACGATTGAGGTTTCTGTAGCCCATTATTCCGCCGACCGGATATTCACCTCCTGGAGGGGCAATCACCACGGTGTCGATGAAGTTGCGGTAATAATTATTGAATACATTGGCAGATAGGGCATAGGTACCATCATCATATTTGGCACCAACTTCAAATCCATTGCTGGTTTCTGCCTTCAGGTCTGAATTGCCAATTCTCGCATAGGAGCCTGGTGCACCATAGTTTTGGTACAGCTCCATCGCCGATGGCATGCGGAAGCCCTGTGCCCATTGAGCATAGAAATCGAGATTATTATTTGCATGCCAGGTTGCCCGAAGCTTGGGTGTAAAGCGTGAGTCACTATTTGATGCAGGCAAGCCACCTTTATAATTCGGTCCACGCTCAAAAGCGGCTGTCGATTGAGGACTATGCTCGTACCAATCAAAACGACCGCCGGGCGTCAGCGTCAGCTGGTTATTGAAAAGCTCGATATCATCCTCGACGTAAAGGCCAAATCCTGTGGTTTCCACATCAGGCATATCTGAAGCATTGGTGTGCAGCATTTTGCAGGATTGCGGTCCGAATGGCGAGCGTATTTTTGTCCAGTCAACATCCGGACAATTGTCCACACCTGCTGAATACTGATGCAAATCCTGTCGGTAAATCTCGGCTCCCATGCGGAACTTATGTTGAATATTGCCGATTTCCACACTCTTTGTAGCGTTGCCCGTGAAGCCATAAGCGTCAAGCTGCAACTCATTATCACGTTTATAGACGCCGAAGGGATAGCCATAGCGGAATGGATCACGAGGGATGATGGACGCTCTGCTGTCTGGAAGGCGGATTGCATCGGTAGTGGTATTCAAAGTCTGACGCATCCAATATGCGGTTGCATGTGCCTCATCGATCCAGCCGGTCTTGTCCGGCGCGACATAATCATAACTGCCTGATATGCGGGTACGCTCTGACTCCTCACCCGACATAAACTTGCCGCGCACGTAAGAAGAGGTTGTACCAATGAGATTTTGACCATCCTCCTCGCGGTTGGAGATTTCTCCTGTCAAACCAAAGCGATGGCCGCCTTCGACATTCTGGTAAAGCTTTACGAGAAGATTACGCTGGTCAATATCAAGCGGATTAGGCTCCGTTCGGCCAGCGCCGAAGCCTCCAATATCGCCCATGCGATCCTTTTCATGACCTGTCGTATAACCGCCCTGAACAAGCAGCTCAGTGTCGTTGATCCGTGTGGCAGCCGCGACAGTCGTCCGCCAGCTACGACTTGAATCATCATAGGTGCCCTTGGTCCAAACGCCCCAATTCTTCCCCTCACTAATAATGTCGGCAGGGTCTAGCGTGTGAATCTGGATGACCCCACCAAGTGCGCCGGAGCCATAACGGCTGGAATCTGTACCCTTGGTGATGTTGATCTTGGAAAGCCCATCAAAACCGAATGTATCCAGACCACCTTGGGTGCTGCGAGGATCAGAAATCCATGGGACTCGAATTCCATCAAGGGTGGTCAATACGCGATTCTGATCAAGACCACGAAGATTGATACTCTTGGAGGTGGAGTTGTAATTTACACCCGCATCGACCCGTCGACCGAGATCTTCAAAATCCTGAACCATACGGTTTTGGATCGCTTCACGATCAACAGTGTTTGTCAGCACTGTCGCTTCATCACCGCCTTGTTTTCCTTTGACAATAATGGGGGCAAGCTTGATGCTTTCCCCGTCCGGCGCGCTTTGCGCAGTTGCGATTCCTGATCCCAATCCGAGAGCCAAAATGGTGCCAGCGCTACCGCACATCAGGCGCACAAACAGAGTCTTACCCAAAACCATAACAAATCCCCGCGAGAAAATGCTTGGCTGGCTGGACATGCGATGACGATTACCGCGAAATGTCGATGGCTTGCTGAGCGAATAATGCGCACAATTATGTGCAGCTCAGGGTAGGTACTTAAACTTTACTATTTAAGTCAACATTAATTACACAGAATTCTTCCATATGTCTCAAGCAGAAGACATATGTGACAAGAAGGCCACAAATATCGTGAGCGATAGGGTCGTATTCCACGTTAAAGAGAGTGTGTCAGGCAGGGATCGTCCCTTGAATGGCCCTGCCCCAATCAATCAGAGGCTTGGCCCGTAATGCAAAATCCAGCAGGTCATCAGCCAAGGCGGGAGATGTGATTCTGTCCGGGTCTATCTGGTAGCGAACCATAAAGTGACGATTGCGAAGCGCTTCGACAAGATCGGCGTCTGCCACATCCTCAAAACCGCGTGGTGTACGCTTCAGGCGTTCAATATCGCCAAGTTCCAAACCATTTTTCGCCAGAGCCTTGACCATATCCCGATATTTCTCAGGTTTGGCGACAATGGCTTTGCGCATGGCCACTAAAAGTTCAGGCTTGCTTTGCCAGAAGGCAACAGCGGCGTAACATCCCTTATATTCTTCAAGGCCGATACAGACATAGAAACAGCCGCTTTCGCTCCATTTGCTTCCATCAGGAGAAAGCAATGCAGACAAATGCCGGTTATAGGGACTTTTATCTTTGGCAAAGCGCGTATCGCGCTTGATACGGAATTGCGACTTCTTGCGGTCCCCCTTGAACGGCAATCCTGCCTTTTCAAAGCGGACAATCAGATCATCGACAAGATCACCCAGCGGCTCATAAAGATGTGTCTCGAACAGGTCCTTGTTTTCCAGAAACCATTCACGATTCTGATGAAAATCCAGCGCCTTAAGAAAAGGCAGGGCTTTATCGCCAAAGCCTTTGAAGATAATCTCGCTCATGCGCCCACCAATTCAAACCATGCATCTTCATCGATGACTTCAATGCCCAATGCCTGTGCCTGTGTCAATTTTGAACCCGCGCCTGGACCGGCAACAACAAGGTCGGTTTTCTTTGAGACGGAACCCGCCGTCTTTGCGCCATAGCGTTCCGCCATGGCCTTGGCTTCATCCCGGGACATGCGTTCCAATGAACCGGTAAACACAATGGTTTTTCCCTCCACGGGCGAGTCGTTGACAGTGCGCACCTCCTCGTCGAGAGGCGTAACCTCGGCAAGAAGAGCCGCAAGCGCATCACGATTATGCTGCTCCGCATAAAAATCGACAAGCGCTTCGGCGACAATGCTGCCAATACCTTCGACGTCATTCAGTTCGCGCCAGGCATCATTCCCCTTGTCGCCCCGCTCTTTAGGCGGAACTGCCGCCATTGCCGCATTGGCAAGAGCATCATAGGAACGATAGGCCTTGGCCAGCCGCTTGGCGTTCACCTCGCCAACATGACGAATACCCAGACCGAAAATAAAGCGGCTTAGGGAAACTTCACGGCGCTCATCAATCGCGTCATAGAGTTTCTTGACCGATGTCGCGCCAAAGCCGTCAATATTTTCAAGCTTGGTCAATGACCCCGCCTGCCGCTTTCTCAGCGTGAAAATATCGGCCGGTGTACCAATATGCAGCGCAGGATCGTCCGATTTGAAAAAGAACTCGACCTGCTTTTCGCCAAGGCCTTCTATATCAAGTGCGTTGCGCTGGACAAAATGCCGGAGACGTTCAACCGCCTGCGCAGGGCAGATCAACCCGCCAGTGCAGCGGCGCACTGCCTCGCCCTCTTCGCGTACCGCGTGGGAGCCGCATGCCGGACAAGTATCGGGGAAAAGATAAGGCGTGGCACCACGGGGCTTGTCCGGCACAATATCAACGATTTGCGGGATAACATCGCCAGCGCGCTGGACTACAACCGTATCGCCAATACGCAGATCCCGCCCCTCGCGGATTGCTTGGCCATTCTGGCCAATGCCTTTGATGTAGTCCTCATTATGCAGCGTGACATTGGTCACCACAACGCCGCCAACTGTAACCGGCTCGAGTCTGGCAACGGGCGTCAATGCGCCCGTACGCCCCACTTGAATATCAATGCCACGCAGGATCGTCATGGCCCGTTCTGCCGGAAATTTATGCGCAATCGCCCAGCGCGGACTGCGCGAGACAAAACCCAGCCTCTGCTGTAGCGCCAGATCATCAACCTTATAGACCACGCCATCAATATCGTAGCCGAGCAATGCGCGCTGTTCTTCAATCTGGTGGTAGTGCTTAACCAGACCTTCAACGCTTTCGAAACGCTGCATCAACGGATTGACGCGAAACCCATAGGCTTTAAACGCCTCAACCATGCCCATTTGCGTGGATGCTGGCATTTCGCTTATCTCACCCCAGGCATAGGCAAAGAATTGCAGCGGCCGTGAAGCGGTAATGGTGGAATCCAGCTGGCGTAGCGATCCGGCCGCAGCATTGCGCGGATTGGCAAAGACCGGCTTGCCATCCTTGGCTTGACGCTCATTCAGGGCAGCAAAGTCGGCATGACTCATATAGACCTCGCCGCGCACTTCCAGCACCTCCGGCGGGTTTCCATCCAATACATTGGGTATGCTGGCAACAGTGCGTGCATTAGCCGTAACATTCTCGCCCGTCGTGCCATCGCCGCGTGTCGCGGCTGATACCAACCGCCCCATCTCATAGCGCAAAGAGAGCGACAAACCGTCAATCTTCGGCTCAGCAGTGATTGCTACGCTGGCATCCGCACCAAGTTTCAGAAAACGGCGGATGCGCGCGACGAAATCCTCAACGTCATTGTCGTCAAAGGCATTATCGAGGGACAGCATCGGGATAGAATGGGTGACTTTGCCAAACTTCTCCGAAACACTGGCACCGACCTTGCTGGAAGGCGAATCCTCGCGTTTTAATTGCGGGAACCGCTGTTCAATGGCGAGATTGCGCCGACGAAGCGCATCATACTCCGCATCGGAAATCGTTGGCGCGTCTTCAGTATTGTACCGATAATCATGCTGGGTGATTTCTGCCGCAAGCCGGGCAAGTTCGTCAGCCGCTTGCGCTTCGGTCAGTTTTTCTACTGCAATATCTGCCATGGTCCGCCTGCTCGTGGATTCGGCGCGAGATTAACCGAAAAACCACCAATTGGCACCGTCTATGCCGCATTTTCCCGCAACAGGCGTACTGCCGCAGCGCGCGCCTCATCGGTGACACTTGCACCGGCCAGCATGCGCGCAATTTCCTCCTGACGATCATCCGTTTCCATTGCCCGGATTGATGTCGCAACGCGGTCACTGCCAGCGGAAGACTTAGCTATGAGGAAATGGGTTTGTGCACGTGCTGCAACCTGCGGTGCGTGAGTGACTGACAAAACCTGCACATTACCGGACAAGCGCCGCAGCCGCTGGCCGATCGCATCGGCCACAGCGCCGCCGACACCCGTATCAATCTCGTCGAACACCAGTGTTGGAGCCGACCCGCGATCTGCCAGAGCCACTTTGAGAGCAAGCAGAAAGCGTGAAAGCTCACCGCCCGATGCGACTTTCATCATTGGCCCCGCACGCGTGCCGGGATTGGTCCGCACCCAATATTCAACCGTGTCAATGCCGTCTGCTGTGCGATTATTCACATCCGTCGTCATCTCGACAATGAACTCTGCCCGTTCAAGCTTTAGGGCGGGAAGCTCTGCCATCACCGCCTGCTTCAGATGTTCGGCTGTTTCGTGACGATGAGAAGAGAGCGACAAGGCCGCCTCATCAAAAGCGTCACGCGCGCTAATAGCTTCTTTTTCAAGTGCCGCTAAACGCTCCGCTCCAGCGTCAATATCGGCAAGGTCGCCGTCCATACGATCCCGCAGCGCCGATAGCTCATCCACTGGCACCGAATATTTACGCGCCGCACCACGCAGTGCGAACAGGCGTTCTTCCGTCTGTTCCAGAACACGTGGATCGAAATCGATTGCGCGGATTGCCTGCTCTATTCCATTTTGTGCTTCGGCCAGAAAATTCAGGGCTTCATCAATGGCTTTGACGACCGGCTCCAGCAAATGCGGCGCTTCGGGCACCTTGCGCTCAAGCCGCCGCACAAGACTGGCGAGTGAAGGCACGGGCGAGGCATTGCCCGACAAAATATCATTGGCCTCATTGACGTCACCGGCAATTTTTTCAGAGCGCATCATTTCTGTGCGCTTTATCGCCAGCATTTCCTCTTCCTGCGGCTCTGGATCGAGCTTGGAAAGCTCCTCTACCGATGCGCGCAGATAATCAGCCTCACGCGCCGCCGCCTCAACCTTTGCCCGATGGCGAACCAGGGCATGCTCTGTTTCACGCCAGGTTTTGTGCAATGACCGGACAAGATTTGCTTTTGTTTCCAAAGCGCCGAATGCATCGAGCAATGTACGATGAATATCGATATCGATCAGTGCGCGATCATCATGCTGGCCATGAATTTCGACAAGCCGTCGGCCAAGCTCCTTGAGCATTGTAACACTAGCCGCCTGATCATTGATAAAAACCCGGCTACGACCGTCCGCAGTCTGCACACGCCGCAAAATGATGTCGCCATCATCTTCAATGTCATTTTCACGCAAAAGCTGGCGAGCCGGATGACTGCCCGCGACGTTGAAAACGGCTGTAACCTGTCCCTGCTCTGCGCCATGCCGGACCAAAGAAGCGTCGCCCCGCGCACCAAGCGCAAGCGACAAGGCATCAAGCAGGATTGATTTGCCCGCGCCCGTTTCACCAGTAAGCACGGACAGGCCTTCGCCGAACTCGATGTCGAGCCGTTCAATCAGGACAATATCGCGGATCGACAAATGCGAAAGCATGATCGCTCAGGTTGGGTTCTAGATTTAGGCGCCTTCTTTGCTACCAGTAATCGCTGTGGCGGCTTTCGAGAGCCACGAGCCTGCATTCTCGCGTGGCTCAAGACCACCGCTTTGCAGCAGCTTGTAGCTGTCCTTGTACCAATCGCTGTCAGGATAATTTTGACCAAGAACGGCAGCAGCAGCCTGAGCTTCGCTTGTCAGGCCAAGCGCGTAATAGGCTTCAACAAGACGGGCCAGAGCTTCTTCGATGTGGCGTGTATTGGAATATTGCTCAACAACGCCACGGAAACGCTTGATGGAGGCGAGATAATCTTTCCGCTCCAGATAATAGCGGCCAACCTGCATTTCCTTGCCAGCGAGCTGATCGCGGCCAAAACGGATCTTTGCCTTGGAATCCTCAACATATTCAGAGTCAGGATAGGTCTGGACGACCTCCTGAAACGCAGCAATTGACCTGCGGGTCATGCTCTGTTCACGCGTAATGTCCGGAATCTGGCGATAATAGCTAAGGCCGGTAATATAATAGGCATAAGCGGCTTCGGGCTGCGTTGGATAAAGCGCGATATAGCGCTTCGTCATGGCAATCGCATCATCATATTTACCGCTACGGTAATTGGCAAATGCACCCATAACCAACGATTTGCGTGCAAATTCCGAATAAGGATGCTGGCGGTCAACCGCGTCAAATTTCTTTGCGGCCTCGTCAAGACGGCCCGCATTCAAGTTTGCCAGAGCCTGATTGTAGAGGACGTCAGCCGGCTCAATCGTATCTACATAAGCGGAAAGATCGAGATCATCATCCTTGGATGCGCAACCCGAGATTGCAACAGCACCGGCTATCGGAAAGAGAAGAAGAGCTAAACGGACCTTTCCGCCAAACCCTGCAATTCCAAACCCTGCGCTGATAAGCGTTCTGCTATTCGCCATACTGTCTCCGGCCCCACATTACAATTAAGAGCATGTTCCGCGAACCCGATATCACGTTTTCGCGCCATGCTCCAGACATAGACAATCTTACCATCGGTTGGGCGTTCATAAACCACAAGCAACAGGAATCAGCAATCTTATTGCCTTGCAATCGTCCAAATTTGTGGCGGAGCAGAAATTAGTCCCCCTTTGGCAGCGAAAGGTGGCCAATTTTATAGGCTTGAACACCCGCTTTGCCTGTTAAAGACTGTGCTTCACCCCCTAATCGTACATGTATATGTCGCCAAGAGGTGGGATCGAATGCTGTAACGACAGCCAGTGCCTCACCTTTTTCCACATCTTCCATCGCAGAATCGACCTCACGCTGCCGCAATTGCGCCAGCGATGAATAGGCTTCAATCGGCAATATTTCTCTTGTCGCAAATGTAGCAGACGATATGGCAGCAGAAATTTCCGCATGCCAAACGATCCATGTTTGGATGCTTGGCCTCCCGAATGCCTGGCTCAGAGCTTCAAACCCATTGCCGCAAACAAAGTCGTTTAAGCCAGTCTCATGCCGCCACAAATAAAAGGGTGCGTAGAGATTTTCGCAACTTAGCGTTTCATCTCCCCGGCGCGCGGTCAAATAGGCCTTGAACGCAAGATTGGGGAGATTATCGAGCAACGGCCCCTTTTCTTCGATGCGCCGGTCGATAATGCCCATGTCATAATCGGCTGGCAGCGTAAAACTATACTGCATGGCGATCATTTACCTGTCTCCTCAGCGATAACCGGCTCGAACCAAGACACAGCAGTTCCATCCTGTGCCGCTTGAATGCTTAAATAGCAAAATGTGCTGGTGGTGCTTGCACCGTGCCAATGGCGCTCATGCGGCGCGAACCAGACGCAATCTCCCGCACGCAATTCGACTCTAGCGCCACCATCGCGTTGGGCAAAGCCAACACCTGACAGAACATAGAGAAATTGCCCCCGCGGATGCGTGTGCCAATGGGTAATAATGCCAGGGTCTACCGAGGCTCGCATAACATTATTCTCGCCATCTACGGCACTTTCCAGTAACAACTCCGCCCAAAAGGGCGCTGTCGAAATGGCAGGAACACGTTCAATGGATTGCCCCGCATGCCGAACGGTCATTTGCTCAGGGCAGCGTTTGACTGGCAATTGCTGGCTATTCATTTCGCTGCACCTTTCAAGCTGGTTCGACCATTTGTGTGTCGCCATTGCTGAAGGACCATTCATCGCGTGTCGATGTGCTGACCACGATCATAATGTCTTGCGGCCGAATACCGGGCGACTTACCCAGAAGTTCGACGACGCGTTTGTAGAAAGCTTGCTTGGTCGCTGTATCGCGCGGCTTGCCGATTGTTATCGTGAAGATGACAAAATCGTCGGAACGACCCTCGCTGAAATACGTTGGATCGATAATGAGTTCATTGGGTCGATGTTGGTGAATCGCCTGAAATTTATCGGTTAGCGGGACGTTGAATGTTTCGACCATTGCCTGATGGAAACTGTCCGACAATGCCTTGAGATATTGGGGCGACTTGCCTTCCAGGAGTGAAATCCGGGTAAAGGGCATTTGATCTTCCTTTCATGAATGACTTGACGACCTATCAATAGCGCGTCACAATAATCCTGAAAATCAGATTATTCAGGATTAACCATCCTGAAAAAGTGGATTAATAGATGAGAAAAATCACACTCGATCTGGATGTGCTCAGGACTTTTTCGACAGGGATGGAGTTGGGTAGCTTCGCCAAAGCTGCCGAACGTCTTGGCCGTTCGACATCAGCCGTTAGTGCACATCTGAAAAAACTGGAACAACAGGCTGAAACATCGATCTTCGTGAAGGCTGGCCGTGGCCTGGCCCTCACTGAAGCCGGTGAAACCATGCTGGGTTATGCGCGACGCATGCTTGATCTCAATGACGAGGCAATCACGGCTATGCGCGGCAGCGAGTTGGAAGGCTGGGTGCGACTTGGCTTGCAGGAGGATTTCGGTGAAAGTCTGCTTACCGAAGTTCTCGGCCAGTTTGCCAGAGCTCATCCCAAAGTGTGCATCGAGGCGCGTGTGACGCGCAATGCAGACTTATTGGATCGAATCACCTCAGGGCGTCTTGATCTCGCACTGGCCTGGAGCAATGGCGCCCCTTCGACCCCTCATCATCAACATATCCTTGACGTGCCCATGTGCTGGATAGGTCCGGCGGCAGAGTCCGACAACTGGCAGAACTCAGACGATCCGCTGCCATTGATCTCGCTGGAAGCTCCCTGTCTTCTACGCACAGCCGCTATAGACGCTCTCGACCGGGCCGGTATTGCTTGGAGACTATCCTTTACCAGCCCAAGTCTCACAGGATTATGGGCCGCAACGGCTGCGGGTCTGGGGGTGACCATACGAACCCCATTTGGATTACCAGCAACCGTACAGCGACTTGCCCCACAGAAAGGCGGATTGCCAGCCCTGCCCTCGCTTGGTCTGATGCTTCATCGCTCGGAGGCACAGCCTGAACCTGCAACAGCCAGACTTGCAGAAATCCTGTTACAATCGGTCAATGCGATACCGCGACTGATGTCATAGAAGAACCATCTTGCGGCATTTCGACGATCTCAAATGCCGAGGAATCGGCAAGCAAAGCGCGCAGTATCGTTGCGTTAAGGCGATGCCCGCCGCGATAAGAGCGGTAGCAGCCGATAAAAGGTGCACCTGCAAGCGATAAGTCGCCTATGGCATCGAGCGTCTTGTGACGGACAAATTCATCCGGGTAACGCAGACCGCCGGGATTGATGACAGTGTTATCATCCCCGATGACCAATGAATTATCCAGCGATGACCCAAGCGCGAGACCAACTGCCCAGAGCCGCTCCACATCGCGCATGAAGCCGAAGGTACGAGCGCGCGATATTTCCCTGCGGAACACGGTGTCATTCATATCGCCCGAAAACTTCTGATGGCCGATAACAGGTGTTTCAAAGTCTATTTCGACTTCATACCGCGTGCCGTCATAAGGAATGAATTCCGCCCAAGATGTACCCGATTCAACGCGCGAATGCTTAAGAATACGGATATAGCGACGCTTGGCTGATTGCTGGACCAATTCGGCCTCATCAAGCGCGGCAAGGAAGGCTGTTGATGATCCATCGAAGATCGGCACTTCCGGACCATTAATCTCAAGCACCATATTATCGATAGCCGAGCCAGCAATGGCGGCCATGACGTGCTCGATAGTGCTAACGCTCATACCAGCAGAGTTTGTCAACTTGGTCGAAAGATCCGTCGCACCGACTTGCGATACATGCGCTTTGATCGGATGCGTAACCCCTTCGCTATCCATGACATGAAAGACAATGCCTGTATCCACCGCTGCCGGTATAAAGGACAGCGTTACAGGCGCGCCGCTATGGACGCCAGCGCCCGAGACAGAAACACGTTTTGCAATTGTTGTCTGGAGATTCCGCAACACAAACCCCGTATTTATTAATCTCATAAGTGGAACGCTTCGCCATCAGCTAGATCGCAGAACGTCCTGACGGACGCAAAATAGCAACCTATCCTTTTGTTTTAGCATCGGATTATCCGAANNGAAAACCGGATTCCACTTTTTGGTCCGATGCTCTAAGTCATTTACAGTATTTTTCAATGGATTAAATGAAAATTCCGCCATTGAGACAATGGCGGAATTTTCAATCTTCATGATTGTGATTGGATCAGTTGGCCTGGCGGCGAAGGAATGCCGGGATTTCAAGCTGATCATCTTCGGAAGTCTGGCGCGCTTGTGGCTGTACACGGCCCTGCTCATCCAGCTGTCCACGACGCGGTGCGTAGATGGAAGCATCCTGTGAGAGTGGACGGCGTGGTTCTGCCGGACGCATTGCAGGTTCGCGTGGCTGCGCTGGCTCCAGGCGAGCCGTATCATCTTCACGCCGTGTCAGACCGGCTGTAAGGCGCTTGAGGAGACCCATCGGGCCGCGATCCTCATGGGCTTCATGAGAAGCCTGATCACGGGAGTGATCACGCGATCCCATGTCACGGGCATTGAGTTCTGCCTGAACCAGGGGCGGAAAATCAGCAACATTCGGCATGCGAGGTGCGACAGGCTGCGGAGCAGGTTCAACCATCTGTGGCACAGGCTGCGGAGCAGGCTGATAAACCGGTGCCTGTGGTGCAGCAGCAACTGGCGCGTCAAAGACTTCCGGAGCAGGCGCCTGGAAAATACGGCTCTGCGGACGGAATTCCTGCTGGACAGGCTGTGGTGCGTGCTGCGGCACGTCAAGCCCGGCAGCGCGTACTGCCTCTGCAACCGGTGAAGCTGGCTGCTGAACTGGGGGACGGGCAACGTTCTCAACCTTGGCCGCAATCTGCGGGGCTGGTTTTGGCATTGGCTTTAGCGGTTGACGAAATTCTATCGGCGCTGGGGCCGATGCTCCAATCTGCTTATCAATACCAGTTGCCACAACAGAAACGCGAATGATGCCTTCCAGGCTTTCATCGAAGGTCGCACCAAGGATGATATTTGCATCCTGATCGACTTCTTCACGAATACGCGTTGCTGCTTCATCGACTTCAAACAGGGTCATGTCACGACCACCGGTGATCGAAATCAGCAGGCCCTTGGCACCGCGCATTGATGTTTCGTCAAGCAGCGGATTGGCAATTGCAGCCTCGGCAGCAGCCATTGCGCGGCCATCGCCGGAAGCTTCGCCCGTGCCCATCATTGCCTTGCCCATTTCGCGCATGACTGAACGCACGTCAGCAAAGTCAAGATTGATCAGGCCTTCTTTGACCATCAGATCGGTAATGCAGGCAACACCTGAGTAAAGAACCTGGTCGGCCATCGCAAAAGCATCCGCGAAAGTCGTCTTGTCATTGGCAATGCGGAAAAGGTTCTGATTTGGAATAACGATCAGTGTATCGACATTCTTCTGCAGGTCTTCAATACCCATATCAGCGGTGCGCATGCGGCGCTGACCTTCAAAATGGAACGGCTTGGTGACAACACCAACTGTCAAAATGCCCTTTTCCCGTGCAGCACGGGCAACAACAGGAGCAGCGCCAGTACCTGTACCGCCGCCCATACCGGCGGTAACAAAGCACATATGCGTACCCTGAAGATGATCATTGATTTCATCAATGCACTCTTCAGCGGCTGCGCGGCCAACTTCAGGCTGCGACCCGGCACCAAGACCCTCAGTGACCGAGGCACCAAGCTGAACCAGACGCTCGGCCTTTGACTGGGCCAAGGCCTGTGCGTCGGTATTTGCCACAACGAATTCAACGCCGCGCAAGCCGGCATTGATCATGTTATTGACCGCATTGCCGCCGCCGCCGCCAACACCGAAAACGGTGATCCGGGGCTTAAGCTCGGTAATGTCCGGCTTTTGCAGATTGATGCTCATTTGTCCGTTCCTTTTTGTCTTTACCGCGTCGCCGCTACGGTAATTTCTTTGGGTTTCCCCGATTAACTAAAAACTCTCTTTCAGCCACTGGCCGATACGCTGAAAACGCCCACCCGTACCTGTCATCAGCGATGATGAACCGGCCTTTACAGAACGCTCTTCGATGCCTGCCACCTGCGGATAGATCAGAAGACCAACCGCTGCAGAAAAAGCCGGGCCCTTTGCCGCTTCGGGAAGCCCCGTTACGCCCAAGGGACGGCCAATTCGTACATTGCGAGCCAGAATACGGCGAGCCACTTCGGGCAGCCCTGCCAACTGACTTGCACCGCCTGTCAGAACCACGCGCTTGCCAACAATCTGGCCGTAACCGGATTGATTGAGGCGGTCGCGCGCCAGTTCCAGTGTCTCTTCGACACGGGCGCGAATGATGCGCGTCAAAACTGCGCGCGGATATTGATTTGGCACATCGCGGGCATCATTACCCAGTGGTGAAACACTGATGAGATCGCGGTCATCGGCAGCGCTTGGAAGCGCTGAACCGTGCATAACCTTCAATCGTTCCGCATCATCCATGTGAGCAGACAGGCCGCGTGCCACATCCATGGTCACATGATTACCGCCAATTGCAATGGCATCAGCATGAATGAACTTGCCTTCCGAAAAGACGGAAATCGTCGTCGTACCGCCGCCCATATCAATGCAGGCAGCGCCCATTTCCGCTTCATCATCAACCAATGCCGAAAGACCGCTGGCATAGGGTGTTGCAATCATCGCCTCTACTGAAAGATGGCAGCGATTGACGCAAAGCTCCAGATTGCGCAATGGAGCTGCATCTGCCGTCAGCACATGCATATCAACGCCGAGCGTATCGCCAATCATGCCGAGCGGATCGCGTATGCCGCGCTCACCATCCAGCCCGTAGGCAATCGGTAGCGAATGAACGAGGTGACGCTCTGTCGCCAAAGCCTGCTTGGCACCAGCAGCAAGCACGCGGCGAATATCAGCCTGATCGACCTCATGACCGCCAAGATTGATGCTTGCGGAGAAGCTTTCGCTCTTCAGGCGCCCTGCGGAGATATTGACGATCATTGAATCGACGGTCAGACCAGCCATGCGTTCGGCGGCGTCAACTGCAAGGCGGATCGCCTGTTCAGCTGCGTCCAGATTAACGATAACGCCAGACTTGATGCCGCGCGACTTCTGGTGACCAATGCCCAAAACTTCGATACGATGCGTGCGACCTGGCAGATGCGCACTTTCTTCTCGCGGCCGCAGCCGTGCAATGATGCAGCACACCTTGCTTGAACCAATGTCCAAAACCGTCAAAGAACGCGTCCGTTTTGCGGAAGACGTTCCTGATGATGCGCTTTTTCCGTTCAGAATACTCATACACGCTTCTCCGAACGCTTGGGCGCTTTATCGCGCGCCTTCAGATACTCAACACGCTGCACCATGGCTTCTGGTGTCAGCTTCACAACAACACGGTCATTCAACCGCAAATCAACAGCGGCAATATCGCGGGATAGGAGGCCAGCCTTTGCATCCATGCTTGCAACATCAGCAAGAGCTTCTGAAATGCCATGCTCTGGCAACATCAGCGTTACGCCATTTTTGAGAACCAGATCCCAGCGGCGATCACCCACACGGGCATAGGCCCGAACATTGCTGGCGATCTGCGGATAACTCGCCATCTGCGCCATCAAAAGCTTTACCTGCTGATCAGCCCCCGCTCCGATGATCAGAGGCAGGAGAGCACTGCGCCCACCAGTGAAAGGAACAATAACCCGGCCATCCGCATCAATGACATTAAGTTCGGTTCCATTCTGCCAGACAGCCAATGCCGTACGCTCATGGATCGAAATCTGGATTGTATTCGGGTAGACCTTGAAAACATCTACGCTCTCAACCCAGGGAAGACCTGCAACAGCGGCCTGCGCATCAGAAGCACTCAAGCCGACCAGCGATGTTTCGCCATCAAGACCAAGAGCCCCAAGAACATCAATCTCGGAGGTTTCCTTGTTGCCAACCACTTTGACGTCTTCGATGGCAAAGCCGAAAGTTGACGTCGTGACCTTAACAACTTCCGGCGCATGACCACCAAGAATAGCACCATAGGCACCGGTCAATGCAAGGAAGGCGACCGCACCAAATGTGCCAATGTGATTCGGGATCAAGACTTCGCCGTCAACGATCCGCGAAAACACACGAACCGGCTTGCGAAGAAATTTAGGAAGAACCACGCGAAAACGGCCAAAAGCCACCGACCTGTCCGAAGACATCGGCGCAGCACCGCGGCGGCGCGTTTTTTTGCCCTTCAACGCAAACACGATGCGTCCTCCACCATCCAACTCAACAATTCACCGAAGGAATGCCCCGCAGCTTTGGCGATATCAGGGACAAGTGATGTGGGAGTCATGCCCGGCTGAGTGTTCACCTCCAGCCAAATAAGCTCGCCATCTTCGGAAAACCGGTCGTCGTAACGAAAGTCCGACCGGCTAATCCCTTTACATCCAATTGCCTGATGCGCCTTGAGAGACAGTGTTTGTATTTTTTGGTAAATTTTTAGTGAAATTTTTGCAGGAACCACATGATTTGATCCACCTGCAACATATTTTGAATCATAATCGTAGAACTGATGGCCCACAGGGATGATTTCACACACGCCAAGGGCCTCATCACCCATAACCGCACATGTCAACTCACGTCCGTGAATGTAGCGTTCGACCATAACCGAACCGCCGAATCTCCACTCATCGGAGGTAATGATCTGCGGTGGATGCGACTGATCCTCCTTGACGATGACAACACCAAAGCTCGACCCCTCACTCACCGGCTTGATGACATAGGGCGGCTTCATCGGATGCTCGGTCGTAAACTCGGAGCGATCCATGACCTTCGCTTCAGCAACAGGGATACCCGCAGCTTTTGCAATGACCTTCGCCTGCTCCTTGTTCATCGCCAAAGCAGAAGCAAGAACACCGGAATGAGTATAGGGAATTTGTAGATATTCCAGAATGCCCTGAATTGTACCATCTTCGCCGAAAGGACCATGCAGCGCGTTAAACACAACATCAGGCTTCAACTCTTGCAGCACATTGGCAATATCTCGGGATACATCGACGCGGGTGACCTGATAACCCTCGGCCTCCAGGGCATCGGCGCAGGAATTGCCTGACGAAAGCGAAACGGGACGTTCCGAAGAAAATCCACCCATCAGCATCGCAACATGCTTCTTCGCCATCAAGACATCCCCTCAAACACATCCCCATCTAACGCATAGCCGGAACCACAATTCACGAGATTGTCACAGCCACACGCGGGCGGAAAAAGGTATGAGTCGTCGTACATCCGGCGGCAAGGACCGCAGATACCTAAGACTGGTAAAACCAGCCGACTCAAATCAGTTAACGCTTGCCCCTAAAGAATCAGAGAGTTGATTCGCTGACAAGCCCCCAATGATTCAACAATGGTATTTCATGAAAAAAAATGCGTCAGGAGCAAAAATCAAGCCCATGAAATCATTGTTCTGTTAAAGAAACTGCCCCATGAATTCATGCACTTCTTGATCAGGACGGAAAAGTCCAAGGCGCTTTATTTCCCAGTGCAGGCGAATTCCGGAGTTTTGCAAGACGCGTGAGCGGATCGTTTCGCCCAAAGTCTCCAGCTCATAGCCGTTGGCCGTACCGGTATTGATCATGAAATTGCAATGCATCGGCGACATTTGAGCGCCGCCAATCCTCAAGCCACGACCGCCTGCCGCATCAATTTCCTTCCAGGCAGATGAGCCCTCAGGATTTTTGAACGTAGAGCCGCCTGTTTTTTCTCGAATTGGTTGCACGGTTTCACGATGATGCTGGACGGCATCCATCGCGGCCTGAATTTCCGTCCGCTCACCCGGCATTCCTTCGAAAAGAGCAGAGGTAAAAATCAGATCACTGGCAGCACCGGAATGACGATAGGCATAACCCATATCGGCATTGGAAAGGATATGCAACTCGCCCTTGCGATCCAGTGCCCTCACCTCAACCACACGCTCACGGGTCTCAACACCATTGGCGCCAGCATTCATACGCAGCGCACCGCCAATTCCGCCGGGTATGCCGTGATAAAAATGGAACCCAGCAATGCCCGCGTCCAAAGCGGCAGAGGCGACACGCTTGTCAGGCGTGGCAGTACCGGCACGCAATTGCGTTTCGCCCACGCGCTCCACTTCACCAAAACCTTTTGCCGAAAGGCGCACAACGAAGCCCGGAATGCCACCATCCCGCACGAGCAAATTTGAGCCGATGCCCACGATCAGAATAGGATATTCTTCTGGAACTGCTTTCAGGAACGCGGCCAAATCTTCTTCATCAGCGGGTTGAAACATGACTTCAGCGGGCCCGCCTGCGCGAAACCATGTCACTTTCTCCATGCCCATATTGGGCGTAAGCCGTCCACGCAAACCCGCAAAACGGTCTCCCAGCTTTGAAAGCAGGGCTTCTCCATCAACAAGTGAAGACATTTTATCCTTTCAGCAGCTCTACCCTCTCAAGGCAACCGCCAAATCTAGAGCGCCGCCAGTTCTTTTGGCAAGGCATAAGCCCATTGCGTAATATTGCCAGCCCCAAGGAAGATCACAAAATCACCTGGCTTGGCAATGTCAGCGATTAACGGAGCAATTTCCTGCGGACCATTGATGTATCGCGCATCTCTATGAGCTGCTGTCTTAATCCGGGACACCAATGTTTCAGAGGTGACGCCTTCAATGGGATCTTCACCCGCCGTATAGACTGGAGCAACGACAACTGTGTCCGCATCGTTAAAGCATGAGGCGAATTCATCGAACAGGCTGGCAAGTCGTGTGAAACGGTGCGGTTGCACCACAGCAACAACGCGGCCCTTGGCGGAATCGCGTGCGGCTTTCAGCACCGCTTTGATTTCGACCGGATGGTGGCCATAATCGTCAAAAACGTCCACGCCATTCCACGAACCTGTATGCGTGAAGCGCCGCTTTACACCGCCGAATGATGACAGGCCTTTTTTAATATCTGCCGATGAAATGCCAAGTTCATGCGCAACAGCAATGGCAGCGGTGGCATTGGATACATTGTGTCTGCCCGGCATGGGCAGATGCAACCCTGTAATCTCGGTCACTTCACCGGTCTTGCGCTTGGCGATATGCACATCGAACCGCGAACTCGCGCCATCGACAACCAGATTGACAAAGCGAACATCGGCCTGTGGATTTTCACCATAGGTGATAACACGCCGGTCCTCGATACGCGAGACAAGAGACTGAACTTCCGGATGGTCAAGACACATGACGCCAAAACCATAGAATGGAACATTTTCGACAAATTGGCGGAATGCTTCACGCACCCTGTCAAATGTGCCGTAATGGTCGAGATGCTCCGGATCAATATTGGTAACAACCGCGATGTCTGCCGGAAGCTTGAGGAACGTGCCATCGCTTTCATCAGCTTCAACGACCATCCAGTCGCCAGCCCCCATGCGGGCATTGGTGCCATAGGCATTGATAATGCCGCCATTGATAACCGTTGGATCAAGCTTACCGGCATCAAGCAGCGTTGCCACCATTGAAGTAGTAGTCGTCTTGCCATGGGTGCCGCCGATAGCAACGGCCTGACGGAACCGCATCAACTCGGCCAGCATCTCTGCACGGCGGACAATGGGCAGCAGCTTTTCGCGCGCGGCCACCAGTTCAGGGTTGGATTTTTTGATTGCTGTCGAAACAACGATGACTTCTGCGTCACCAATATTATTTGCAGCGTGGCCGACGAATACCTCTATCCCCTTCTCGCGCAGACGCTGCACATTGGCGCTGTCTGCCTGATCGGACCCTTGAACCTTGTAGCCAAGATTATGAAGCACTTCGGCAATGCCGCTCATTCCGATACCACCGATACCGATAAAATGGACAAGACCTATATTGAGCGGCATCTTCATGGACGCACTCCTTTTTTAAATTCTTCGACGCTTTGGCCGGTTGCAATAGCCTCTGCGAGGTCGCCAAGCAACCTTGCTGCTTGCGGTTTACCGGTAGAGCGAGCCCTTTCAGCAATAAATGCCAGACGCGTTGGCTCGCTCATGGCGCTGGTGAGGATCGCGGCGATGCGCTCCGGCGAAAGGTCCGACTGCTTGATGACGTCGGCTCCACCGGCTGCTTGCAGGGCTGCGGCATTGGCAGCCTGATCATGATCAAGCGCATGGGGAAATGGCACCAGAACAGCCGGTCGCCCAATGGCCGCGATCTCCGAGACAGTAGACGCACCCGAGCGCGACAGAACGAAATGCGATTCCGAAATGCGGCTTGCCATATCCGTAAAGAATACCGCGACCTCAGCCTTGATGCCGGCTTGATTATAGGCCGCGCGAAGCTGCGCCTCATCTTCCGGGCGAGCTTGCTGGGTTAAAACAAGCCGGGCCCGCAAATCGGGCGCCAGCAGATTGATCGCAGCCGGTATCGCGCTTGAGAAATATTGCGCGCCCTGACTTCCACCAAAAACAAGAAAGCGAAATGGCTGATGGGCCTGTGAAGCTTTATACGGCTTACCCACTTCGGCAAGCACTGCCGGACGCACAGGATTTCCGGTTACAATTGTCTTGGCTGAAAAAGGACCGCCATTGTCAGGCAGAAAGCCCCCGGCAATGGCAGTCACACGGGCGGCAAGCGCTTTGTTGGCGCGTCCCATCACTGCGTTCTGCTCATGGACCAGTGTCGGAATTTTCAAGGCAGTAGCGGCGTAAAGCGGCGGAAGTGTCGGATAGCCGCCAAAACCTGCAACGAGCTTGGGCTTCAAAGAACGGAACAATCTGCGGGAATCAAGATTTCCGAGCCAGAGCTTCCAGAATGTTTGCGCCAGAGCAATCGGGTTGCGCCCGCCTATTGTTGCCGATCGCACGACATGAATCTGACTTGCAGGAAAGTTGGCGGTAAACCGTTGGGCCCGATCATCCGTAGCCAGATGAATTTCCCAGCCTCGATTAATCAAATCATACGCCAGCGCTTCGGCCGGAAAAAGATGACCGCCGGTACCACCGGCGGCAAGAAAAATAACCCCCTTGGACATCTTCTATCCCGCACCCATCATGGCTGGCCGTTGCGAATTTCCCAAAGTCGCAGAGCGGCGGCCTTCGGGTCTGCGCCTGGTCAATGCCAACAAAAGCCCGGTCGAGATCGCCACGGAGATAAGCGAAGAACCGCCATAGGAGATAAATGGCAGCGTCATACCCTTGGCAGGCATCAGATGCAGATTGACCGAGATGTTGATGATGGATTGAAAGCCAAACAGGATGACCAGACCCGACACTGCAAGACGCGTGAAATCATCCCGTTCCTTCAGGGCAATCGACAGGCCGCGGATAACGATGAAAGCGAAAATGAGAACAATCAACAAGCAAAGCGCGATCCCATATTCTTCAGCAGTCACCGAAAAGATAAAGTCGGTGTGGCTATCTGGAATGATACGCTTGATCGTGCCCTCGCCCGGCCCCTGTCCCAGCCAACCCCCGCGAATGATCGCTTCACGCCCCGCATCCACCTGAAACGTGTCACCCTCGCCTGTCATAAAGCGGTCAATACGACCTGCAACATGCGGGAAAACCGTATAGGCGCCGAAGAATCCGGCAACGCCAAGACCACCCAAGGCAATGATCCATATCCATGGAACGCCTGCCATGAAGAACATTGCCCCCCATGTTCCCGCAGTCAGGATTGTTTGGCCAAGATCAGGCTGCGCAACCAGGAGAGCAGCGACAACGCCGAACAGAACCATGGAAAAGAAATTGCCGGGAATGTCCTTTCGCCGTTCATTTTCGGCGAACAGCCAGGCACAGACAATCACAAATGCCGGCTTCATGAACTCGGATGGTTGAATAGATATGCCAGCCAGCGAAATCCACCGGCGTGCGCCCTTGACCTCAATGCCGAAAAACAGGGCAAGCACCATGGCGCACATTGCACCGGCAAGCAGGATGATCGCAAATCGCCGGATTGTCCTTGGGGCCATGAATGACACCGCAAACATGACGATGACCGCCGGGACCATGAACATGGACTGATGCTTGACGAAATAGAAGCTCTCCAGGCCGATACGTTCAGCCACAGCGGGGCTGGCGGCAAAAGATAAGAGAATGCCAAGCCCCATCAGGCTCAGACAGGCGGCAAGTAAGAACCGGTCAATTGTCCACCACCACTCAGCAACGGGACCACGGTCAATGCGACTAACCATTAGCTTCTTGGCTCCCCAATAGGTGATGCGCCCTCAAGCGCCATAACGGCAGAGCGAAACGCTTCGCCGCGTTTTTCGAAATTCTGAAACTGATCGAAACTGGCACAGGCCGGAGACAGCAGCACCACAGGTTCGCTTGCATCATCCTTGCTTGCATCCTGCGCCGCATGCCGAACAGCCACATCAATCGTGCCGGAAATCTCATAAGGAACAGCATCACCGAGTGTTGCTGCAAATTGAGGTGCGGCCTCGCCAATCAGATAGGCTTTGGCGATACGCGGGAAAAACCCCGACAGGGAATCTATACCGCCCTCTTTGGGCAATCCCCCGGCAATCCAGTATATACGGGGAAACGATGATAGAGCGGGCGCCGCGGCCTCGGCATTTGTCGCCTTTGAATCATTGACGAAAAGCACAGAACCGAGCTTTGCTACCTGTTCCATGCGATGAGCAAGGCCGGGGAATGTCTTAAGACCCGCATTGATCTCATCGGCAGACAGGCCCGCCGCGCGGCAGGCGGCAAAGGCTGCAAGGGCATTTTGCGCATTATGCTCACCGCGTAGCGATCCAATCCCTTCCAGCGAAGCAATCGTGGTTTTGACACCGCGATGCGCGTGGATAAGTTCACTGCCAGCGGCGAAAAAGCCCTCTGCAATTGGCATGCGCTTCGAGATACGGGCGACAATCTTGCCTGCGCGTTCCAATCGGTCGGCAATAGCGGCGCAAAAACTGTCATCCACGCCAATGATCGCTGTCTGGCTTCCCGCCACCAGACGTTCCTTGATCTCGGCATAGTGTTGCATCGTGCCGTGGCGATCCAGATGGTCGGGCGTGAGATTCAGCAAAATACCCGCAGTCGGATTAATAGAAGGCGCAAGATCAATCTGATAGGATGAACATTCGACCACATAGACCCGCCCGTTCGCCGGAGGGTCCAACGTCATAACCGCCGTGCCAATATTGCCGCCAAGCTGCACATCGCGGCCAGAGGATTTGATGATGTGGGCGATCAGGGCAGTGGTGGTGGATTTACCATTCGTGCCGGTGATGGCTATCAACGGAATATCTGCAACAGGACCATCCGCCAAAGCGAGATTACGTTCCCGCACGAATAATTCGATATCGCCAATGATCTCGACGCCTGCTGCCCGCGCAAGATCAACGCTCCAATGCGGACGCGGATGGGTGAGCGGGACGCCGGGAGACAAGACAAAAGAGGAAAACTGCTTCCAGTCGACATTGCGCAAGTCCGATGTGGTCACGCCCGCATTTTGAGCGCGCGCAACACTGTCAGGATTATCATCCCACGCGATAACCTTTGCCCCGCCGGCAATAATGGCTTGGGCCGTTGCAATACCCGAACCGCCGAGCCCGAAGAGCGCGACGGTTTTATCCTTCATGGAATGGGCAGGTATCATATCGACCTATCTCAATTTCAGTGTTGAAAGGCCGATGAGCGCGAGGATCACAGCGATAATCCAGAACCGGATCACCACCTGACTTTCCGTCCAGCCCTTTTTTTCAAAGTGGTGGTGGATCGGCGCCATGAGGAAAACCCGTTTTCCCGTCATTTTGAACGAGGCGACCTGAATGATAACGGACATGGCTTCCATGACAAAGACGCCGCCGATAATCGCCAATACAATCTCATGCTTGGTTGCAACAGCGACAGCGCCGATCAATCCGCCAAGTGCCAGCGAGCCGGTGTCACCCATGAAAATGGCAGCAGGCGGCGCATTGAACCAGAGGAAGCCCAAGCCTGCGCCGATGACCGATCCAAGCACAACAGCAAGTTCACCAGTGCCGGGGGTAAAATGAATTTGCAGATAATCCGCAAAAATCGCATTACCAGCCAGATAGGCGATAACGCCGAAAGAGGCGGCGGCAATCATGACCGGGACCGTTGCAAGGCCATCCAGACCATCGGTGAAATTCACCGCATTGCCCGCGCCAACCATGACGAAAGCCGCAAATGGTACGAAGAAAATTCCAAGATTTAAAATGAACTGCTTGGCAAAGGGAAATGTCAGTGACGACGAGAAAGGCTCCTGCCCTGCCCACATGATTGCAAGTCCCGCAATGGCAGCAATGACGAACTCTATTCCAAGACGTGCCCGGGCAGAAAAGCCTTTGGATGCCTGTTTGCTGACCTTCAGATAATCGTCATAGAAGCCGATTGCACCAAAGCCCAATGCCACGAGCAGCACAACCCAGACATAAATATTGGACCAGTTGGCCCAGAGCAATGATGAGATGATGATGCCAGTCATGATCATCAATCCGCCCATTGTCGGCGTACCGGCCTTTTTGAAATGGGTCTGGGGGCCATCGGCCCGGATGGGCTGGCCGCGCCCTTGGCGAACACGCAAGGAATCGATGATTCGTGGTCCGAAAAGGAAAACGATAAGCGCAGAGGTAATCAGCGCGCCGCCGGTCCTGAACGTGATGTAACGGAACACGTTGAGAAACTGGAAATGTTCCGCCAGACCGGCAAGATAATAAAGCATTGACTAGTGCCCTTTCCCCATCCCCCGCAGGCTCACTCAGCAGGAGCGAGAGGTTCGGCGGTGTTATATTTTTGCAAAAGCGTTTTGACGATCTTTGAGAAGCCAGTGCCCTTGGACGACTTGATCATGATCACGTCACCGGCCCTGATCGTATTCAGCACTTGCGGTTGCAATTCTTCCACGCTCTGCCTGTATTCGGTGCGAATTTCAACCGGCATGGCGGCTTTCAGCGCCGCCATCTCCGGTCCACCGAGAAAAACCATGTTGATATTGTTTGCGGCGATAACAGACGATAATTCAGCATGCAGTTTGGGCGACTGTTTTCCCAGTTCCAGCATATCGCCGAGAACGGCAATACGCCGTCCTTTTCCCGTCGGAGTTGCAGATGCAAGAAGTTCGACAGCCGCACGCATGGATGCCGGATTGGCATTATAGCTCTCGTCGATCAGCGTGAATGTTCCCTTTGCGATCTCAAGCGTGTGCCGCTCGCCCCGCCCGCTTTCGGCCCGAAGCGATGTAAGAGCCAAAGCGACCTTGGCCATATCGGCGCCGGCAAGATGGGCTGCACCAAGCACCGCCAGAACATTCTGGACAATGTGGCGGCCAGGTGCACCGACTTTTGCGACGACCTCTTCTCCGGCAAGACACGCAGTCATGCAAGAGCACGAATCATGGAGTTTCAGCTTCATCAGGCGATAGTCGGCCCTGGCATTTTCACCGAAGGATTTGATGTGCTCGACACCGGCATCAAGCGCCAGTTTCTCCAGAAATTTGTAATGCTTGTCGTCGCGGTTGAGCAACGCGTAACCGCCCGGCAGCAAGCCTTCGAAAATCTCTGCCTTGGCTGTCGCAATTTCCTGAAGATTTTTGAAATGACCAAGATGCGCCGGAGCAATCAGGGTTATCAGGGCCACATGCGGGCGAACCATTTTAACCAGAGGGCGGATTTCATCGGCATGGTTCATGCCAATTTCAAATACGCCATAATCGGCATCCTGTGGCATACGTGCCAGCGTTAGCGGAACACCCCAATGATTATTGAACGAAGCAACGGAGGCATGGACCTTACCCACATCGGAAAGAACGTGGCGCAGCGCCTCCTTAGTCGTTGTCTTGCCGACAGAGCCAGTTACCGCGATGATTTGCGCATGTGAACGCTCACGTGAAGCAATACCAAGTCGCGTCATCGCAGCAAGAACATCGTCAACGACAATCATGGGTGCTTTCAGCTTGCCAAGTGCAGGCAGCTTTGCTTCTGCAACCACCAACAGCGCAGCACCCGCAGCAACAGCAGCGGTGGCATAGTCATGGCCATCAAGCGCATCGCCCTTGATGGCGAAAAATGCCTCGCCGTCCCGCAATGTACGCGTATCGATCGAAATGCCGGTAATGCCTTTAGGAAGCTTACCGACAGGCCTGCCATTCATCGCTGCAATCATGGCATCGGAAGACCAAAGGAGGCTCATTGACCAACCTCCTTTGGCAGGCGATCTTTCAATGCCTGCGCTACTTCGACATGATCTGAAAATGGCAGAACAACATCGCCGACAGTTTGGCCTTCCTCGTGCCCTTTGCCAGCGACAATCAACGTATCGCCGGATTTCATCATAGCCACCGCTTCACGGATCGCATCGCGTCGATCACCGATTTCGCGGGCTCCGGGAGCAGCAGCAAGGATTTCAGCCCTGATCGTGGCAGGCACTTCGGAGCGCGGATTGTCGTCCGTAACAATGACGACATCGGCGAGCCGTGTAGCAATTTCGCCCATCATAGGGCGCTTACCCTTGTCACGATCACCGCCACAACCAAAGACCACAATGACGCGGCCAGTCGTGAATGGCCGCACCGATGTTAGCACATTCTCAAGTGCATCGGGCTTATGCGCATAATCAACATAGGCAGGCGCGCCTTCTTCCGTTGCGCCGACCAGATCAAGCCGCCCCGGGGCACCTTTGAGGCGCTCGAGGCCCCGCATGGCTGCGGCGGCTGGAACACCTGTCGCAATGGCAAGGCCTGCCGCAACAAGCCCATTGGCCACCTGAAAATCACCGGCAAGCGGCAATGTGATTTCATAAATCTCGCCTGCAATGTGGACTTCCACATGCTGACGGAAACGCTCATGCTCGACGCGCTTCAACGAGATAAACTCGCCTTTGCGCCCGACCGTCAGCACTTTGCAACCAGCTTCTGTCGCCGCAGCTATGGTCGCCTTGGAAAAGGGATCATCGGCGAAGATGACCGCAGGAGCACCCTTCGGCAGCAATTGCGTAAAAAGCCGCAATTTTGCAGCGTGATATTCTTCGACAGTCGCATGATAGTCCATATGATCGCGCCCGAGATTGGTGAAAGCTCCGGCAGCAAGCTTCACGCCATCAAGGCGGCGTTGATCAAGGCCATGCGAGGACGCTTCCATGGCCGCATGGGTGACGCCTTCATCGACAAGTTCACTCAACAATTTATGCAGTTCGACGGGATCCGGCGTAGTCAACGAGCCATAATCGTCACGGGTGGGCGAAACGACACCCGTTGTTCCGATACTGGCAGAAGCAAAGCCTGCCTGTGCCCAGATTTGTCGCGTGAAGGAAGCGACAGAAGTCTTTCCACTGGTTCCGGTAATTGCAACCATTACATCCGGTTGACGGGCGTAGAAACTGGCAGCGGCGAGCGCCAAGGCGCGACGCGCATCGTCAACATAAATGATTGGAGCGCCGATATTGCCCAATTTCGCATCGCTGGAGGCGACAACAACTGATGCGCCTCGTTTCACCGCATCCTGTGCATAGGCAATTCCGTCAGCCTTTACGCCCTTGAGCGCGGCAAACAGGAACCCTTTCTGAACCTGCCGGGAATCCGACGTCAGACCAGTAATAACTCTGTCTCCGAATTCGGAGATGGCCAAAGCGGGGATACCGTTCAGTTCTTTCAATTTCATGGCCGGACCGGAACCTGTTCTTTCCCGTGAGTTCAGTTGGAAAACGCTTCTTTTGATTCGTTTTCCGGGGTTTAGTCGTTAAAGTTCACCATCAATGGAGCAGATATTTGTTCTTCGTTGAAATCCGGTTTGACACCCAGGAATGAGGCAGAGCGCCGGATAATTTCCTGCACCATGGGTGCAGCGTTGAAACCAGCCGTTGCGCCGATTTTTCCGGCTTCCGCCTTCGGCTCATCCACGATGGTCAAAACGACATATTCAGGCTTATCGATTGGAAATGCGGCAACAAATGCATTGAACCTGACATCTTTGGAATAACGACCATTGATGACCTTTTCCGCTGTCCCGGTCTTGCCGCCAACGCGATAGCCCGGCACCGTTGCACGATTACCAGAACCGCCCGAACCCTTTTCGGCATTCAGACGATAGAGGTAGCGCATATCTTCGCTGGTCTTCTCGCTTACAACCTGCTTTGCGATCTTATTTGCTTCTTCGATAGTGCGCGGCAGGAATGTGGGCGGTATGAGGCGTCCACCATTCATGAGAGCAGCGGCACCGACTGCGGTCTGCAAGGGCGTGGTCGCCATACCATGTCCAAACGCAATCGTGATCGAGTGGACCTTCTTCCAGACTTTTGGCTCCATTGGCCGGGCCACTTCCGGCAGTTCAGTCTCCATCCGGTCCAAGAGACCCATGCGATGCAGGAATTCGCGGTGGCCATCAATACCGACAACGTCCGCTTCCTTCGCCGATCCAATATTGGATGAGTAGATGAAGACTTCCGGCAGCGTAAGAACACGGCCCTTGCCATGGAAATCGCGGATTGTCTGGCGGCCAATAGTGATCGGCTGACGCGCATCAAATGTGCTTTGTAAATTGACCTTGCCGGAATCAAGCGCCATCGCTGTGGTAAAGCTTTTAATGGTCGAACCCATCTCGAAGGCACCGGCAGACATACGGTTAAGCCGATCTTTTTCCAATGCATTATATGGATTATTCGGGTCAAAATCCGGCGCGGAAGCCATGGCAAGAACTTCGCCCGTCCTCACGTTCAATACCACGGCGCCAGCGGCAATCGCGCTATATTTTTGCATGGCCTGCACAACGACATCGCGCACCACATGCTGCACGCGTAGATCGATTGAAAGCTTGACTGGCTCTAGTGAACGGCTATCGGCAAGACCGGCATCACGCAAGTCTGACAGGCCGTGCTCGTCAATATATTTCTCCATACCGGCAATGCCCTGATTGTCGATATTTACGAGGCCAAGAATATGCGCAGCTGTTGGACCACCCGGATAGAACCGTGCCTTTTCCGTCCTAAAGCCGATACCCGGAATGCCCAGAGCCATGATCTGGCTCTTTTGCTGCGGGGTCAAACCGCGCTTCAACCAGGCAAACCCGGCTTTGCTTTTCAGGCGGCTATAGGTCTGTTCAAAGTTGAGATCGGGGAGAACTGTCGAAAGCAGCTCAATCGCCTCATCAGGATCAATGATTTTCTTCGGTTCGGCGTAAAGCGAATTCGTCTTGATATCGGTCGCCAATACTTCGCCATTGCGATCAAGAATGTCAGGGCGCGCAGCCAGAACCGTACCGGTCGGGCCATTATAGGCGGTGGTGTCTTCCTGAATGCCGTAATAGATCAGCCGTCCACTAATAACACTATAGATGCCGACGAAGCATATAATGGCCATGACGACGCGATTACGGGCGCGATTGCCTGATTTCTTCTTCTTTGCATCAACGGCAAAAGCCGGAGCAGTCCCGGATTCAAGTTCGACCTTTTTCCGCTTGATCCAAATAGCAGCCATTATTGCGCAGCTCCTTTTGGGGTGGTGGTCGCCTTCTTTGCCACGCTTCCGGTCAAAGTCGCGTCCGGCTTCATATCCTTGGCGCTGGCCTCAAGAAGGAGATCCTCGACGGAATCAAAAACGACCGGCTTACGTTGTGGAAGATCATTGACGCTAACGATCTGATTGGCTTCAACGAGTTGAAGATCCAACTGCCCCTGAAAGGCTTCCACTAATTTTTGCAAACGGTTTGGCTGGGTAAGAAGGCTCCAATCGGCCTTGAGCAGATCAATCGTGTCGCGCTCATCCGAGATCATGCGCTCAAGCTTTGTCACCTGATTCATCTGCTTCTCGGCGTCGTGCTTGATCTTATAGGTTATCGACGCCGCCGCTATCATCAACCCGATCAAAATGATGTCGAAGGTACGCAGCACTGGTCAGCTCCCCATTTTCTTCTGAGATTGGGTTTCATGAAATATGGGCAGGTTGGGCAGACCATAAATCGCATGGTCTTCGGCAAGCGGCGCGCTATCTGTCCGTATGCCTGCACGAAGCTTGGCCGAACGGGCGCGCGGATTGCGCGCTGCCTCTGCCTCAGTAGGTGCAACAATGCCTTTGCCTATTGCTGTGAAAGTGGCGCGACGTTGTTCGACCTGCGGTAAATGACGAGAGCCGCCGCCTGATCCGGAGCGATCGGCAAAGAAGCGCTTGACGATACGGTCTTCCAGTGAATGGAACGTGACGACGACCAGACGCCCACCGGGTTTCAAGACACGCTCGGCCGCATGCAATGCACGCACAAGCTCGCCAAGTTCATCATTGACGAAAATGCGCAGCGCCTGAAACACGCGCGTTGCAGGATGAATCGGAACTTTCGGATTTCGCCCTACCAGCGCTTCGATTGCATTTGCCAAATCTCGGGTACGATGAAATGGCTCTGTTACACGTCGTTTATCGATCATGCGGGCAATGCGCCCTGCATTACGTTCCTCGCCCAAAAAATTGAAAATGCGTGCGAGATCACCGATTTTCAGGCGATTGACAACGTCGGCTGCACTTGGGCCAGAGCTGGACATGCGCATGTCGAGCGGGCCATCCTTCTGGAAGGAAAACCCACGCTCAGCTTCGTCAATCTGCATGGACGAAACACCAATATCGAGAACAATGCCGTCCGGCGCGCCTAGAAACGCAACTTGATCCAAGGTTGAAAACGTGCCCTGAACGAGCGTCAGCCTGCCCGCATATTCTTTTTCCAGCGCGCGACCAGCTTCAATAGCGGAAGGGTCGCGGTCAATGGCTATGACATCGGCACCTGTCTCCAGGATGCGCTTGGTATAACCACCTGCCCCGAAGGTTCCATCAATGATTCGCTGACCCTTTTCGGGCGCCAAGGCGGCAATGACCTCGTCCAGCAGAACCGGAACATGGCGATCATCGGCACTCATGGAAACATTATTTTTATCCGAACCACTCATCAGCTTGTCTCCAGACGGCGTTTTTCCGCCAGCCGCGCCCGAACCCTGGCGCGGTGCGCTTCGAACTGGTCCGGTTGCCATATCTGGAAATGCGTATTTGCCCCCGCAAACGTCACATCCGTCGAAATGCCCGTATGCTCGCGCAGAAAATCCGTCACGGTAATCCGCCCGTCCGCGTCCAATTTCAGAAAACCGCCATCCGCATGCAGATAGAACGACATGTCGTCCGCCGTCTCCGCAAAAGGATCTGCGCTTTCGAGCTTCTTGTCGAAACGCGTCAACAGTTCCGGTCCACCCACATCGAGTGCAGGAAGATGAAGGGAGCGTAGAGCATAAAGCTCCGTATGACCGGCGGATTGCACAATCAGACGGAACTGTGCCGGTACGGAAACCCGCCCCTTGGCATCGATCCTGTTCGTCATATGCCCGAGGAACCGGTTCAAAGCTCAACCCCGCCGTTCTGACCTCTAGGGTCTCTGATAATTCCGCCTCTGCTTCCCCCCGAAACCAAGGCGAGCAGACCTCATAAGCGCGCGTCGAAACCCCGGCGAAATACCGGCCCTGCATGGCAAAATCCAATGTCGGGAAACACCGTGTCGACTGAACGCTACTGATGAAGTCAATCGATATCATGGGGCACTATGGGCGTCAATGGGACTAGAGTACACAAGATGGGAGCGGCCCGTAAAACCGAGCATACTTCCGGCGATTCTGAATTTATCCCTCATTAAGCTTAATGAAGCGTTAGGAATCGCAAACCAGTCCCCTCCCTTGCGAGGAGAATGATAAATAATCGCAAACTTAAAAGTGCCAGCTGGCCTGTAAGCCGGGTTCTGTATGGCCGGACTTGCGTCCGGCGCGGCAGCCATTCATCTTGGACGGATGTTGCCATCCGCCTCCTGCAACCTACCCGGACGACTGACCCGGAAACTGATCGCCTGACTTTCGCCAAGCACGCCGTCCCTATTCGGTTTTGCTCCCGGTGGGGTTTGCCATGCCGCCCCTGTTACCAGTTGCGCGGTGGGCTCTTACCCCACCCTTTCACCCTTACCCCGTCATTCCTTGTGTCCCATCCATTCCTAGATCCGGCACAACGAAAGACGGGGCGGTTTCCTTTCTGTGGCACTTTCCCTGGGGTCGCCCCCGCCGGACGTTATCCGGCACCGTGTTTCCATGGAGCCCGGACTTTCCTCACATGCCGCCTTTCGGCTTATGACATGCGCGGCTGCCCGGCCAGCTGGCGCCCGTATAAATGCCTATCTTCCGAAAAAGGCAAACAAAAAAGGCCGGATATTTTCCGGCCTCCCCCAATATTACAGAATGAATGCGACGATCAGGCCCCATTAAAATGAGTCCTGACCTTAATTGGCCGCCATCTGCGACTTGACCTTGGCGCAATAATTGGCCGAAATCGGGTTCATGCGCGTCGCGCCGTGCCCTGCATTATAACGCAGGATCGTGCCGCAGGTTGTACCATTACCCAGCTTGTGTGCTCCGGCGAGATACTTCATCCCCCAGCGAATATTCGTATCTGGATTATAGAGAGCCTGGCGGCTGCCTGTGTAGCCCAAGCCCTGCGCAGTGGAATATTTGATCTGCATCAGACCAACCTCACCAGCGCGGCCAGTCATGTCGGCGCGAAAATTGCTCTCAACGCGGACAACCGCATGAGCAAGCGCAACCGGAACACCATAGGATGATGCATAAGAAGTGATGATGCTTGAATATTTTTTCGAACCGCCAGCAGATGCGGCGGAAGCAACGCTACCCGTTGTCATTGTATCGACGCGGCTGTTTATTATCGTTGTTTTCAAGCGTGCCTTCGCATGAAGGACCGGACGCTTGGAACTGGCAACGGTTTTCGCGCTACGCGAAGCCTTTACAACAGTCCGTTTCCCTGATGATGCCTTGGCACTTACCTTCTTGGAGGCGCTTTTTTCATCAATCTTCTTTGCAGCCTTTTCCGTGACTTTTTTCTTGTCAGCTTCAACCCGCTTGGCTTTCAAATAATCAGCCAGATTCGTTGGTTGGGATTCTGCCGGTTTACTGAACGCCGAATTTGAGCCAAACAAAGCCATCGCCCCCACGAGGGCGCAAATCATACCAAATCTATTTGTCATCTTTTTCCGTTTAATTGCTTGGGCCGCACGAAAGATGCGCGCCGGGATCGTTCCGAGCCCAAAAACCAAATGGGCTGCCCGAAACACTGGCTAAGGATTTGACGGCCCAATGCAGCCGAATATTGATCCACCAAATAACTTTGTGTAACCCATTGAAATATATATGCTGCACCGCACAAAATCTCAAGAAAAAGACTTTTGTGTTCAATAAGTTATGCTGAAAGGCCCGGAAGGGAAGAAAGTAGCTTGTGCAGGGTTTCGATGGTTGACATGTCCGCGACTCCATCCACTTTGGCTGGACGAAAGTGGCGCTGAAAGGCCAAAACACTCATTTCGGTCGCATTTCCGAAGACCCCATCAATGGGAACCCCATAGCCATAGAGGGCCAGCATTGACTGCAAGGCCTCTACCGGCTGCCCTTGATCGCCAGCGGAAAAGAACCTGCCACCCCGAACAGGCGCAGGATTGACCCAATGCCCAACTCCTGAATCAAACAGGACGGACCAGGGAAATTTCTCACCTGGATCAATTTTGCGCGCTGGTGCAACGTCGGAGTGCGCAAGAACACTCTCGGGACGAATTCCGTTGCGTGAGATGATGCCTTTACACAGGTCGATGACAGCATCGATCTGTTCATTTGGAAATATCGGGAATCCGAGAAGCGGACCGCCATTGACAATTTCAATGCCAATTGAGCAGGAATTGATATCGGTCTCGCCTTTCCATGAACCTTTCCCAGCATGCCAGGCGCGCTCACTTTCGGGAACCAGCTGTACTATTCTGCCATCTTCATGCACGACATAATGGGCAGAAACTTCGCTCTGCGGATTTACCAACCAATTTTCCGCAGCCTCGCCAGTCTCCATGCCCGTATAATGCAGGACCAGAATATGCGGGCGCTTTCCGTCCTTTCGGGGACCGAAATTGGGCGAAGAGCGAACGGCAGCGTTCAAATGATCAGGCTTAAACGCGCTCATATGCCTTCAGGTCTTTTTCGACTTTTTCCCAAGCCGCATTGATAGCAGCAATGCGCTGATTGGCGATAGCGATGAATTCTTCCGGCACACCACGGGCAATCAACATATCCGGATGATTTTCCCGTACCAATGCACGATACTGCTTGCGCGCGGTTTCAAAATTTACATTCCGCGCCAGACCCAAGACCAGATATGGGTCCGCTTGACCACGCCCGACATGTCGCGCGAGAATACTGTCAAACTGCTCCTCATCAAGTGCGAAGATCTCCGCAACTGTTCCAAGGAAAATCAGTTCCTTGTCATGCAAGGCGCCATCTGCCTTGGCAATATGGAATAGCCCATCAAGGACATCTCCCAGCATCTGGCAATTTCGGTGACCCGAACCGCAGAGCGAAGCAAGCTGCGTTGCATAGGCTTCATAACCCGCAACATCCTGCTTTGCCAAATTGTATAGTCTGGTGACTTGATCCTGATATTGTGCAGGTACATGAAAAATATCGTGGAACGCATTAACTTCGGCTTGTGAAACGACACCATCGGCCTTGGCCATCTTGGCCGACAAAGCAATCATGGCAATGGAAAAGGCAACGCGACGCCGTGTTTCAGGATCGCCTTCGAATGCGGTGCGTACAGCCTCGATAATGCTGGAAAACGCATCAACTGCTGTGGTGGTGATGAAATCGCTGATGCGGCGCCAAATAGACATGACTCTATTTTATTCAAACTCTTTCGCAATTGCGAGAGAGATAATCACGCATCAAAACTGTTTGATCTGGAAGAGTGCAGATACGGCAAACACAAGGCCCGCCGTATCGCAGGTTAAATTTTATTGAACGCCGAGGGCATCCTTGATGGCTTTTTCAGCCGCATCGGCAGAAGCCTTTATCTGGTCGGCTGTCTGTCCGGCCGCTTTTGCGGCTTCTTCAGCTGCCTTACGAGCCGTCTGGATGGCCGCCTGCTTCTGCTCAGCAGTCATGGTTGCAGCCTGCTCTTTAATGGTCTTCATCGCGTCTTGAGCAGTCATTGGCTTTGCTGGTTCAACCGCTGTTTGAGCCGGCGCCGGCGCTGGAGCTGGTGCTTCAGTTGTCGCGGGTGGCGTTTCAGCCTTCTTCTCGCTTTCACCGCAGCCAGCCAAAGCAAATAGCGACACAGTTGCCAAAGCGATAACAAGTTTATTCTTCATAAAATTTATCCTCTCCTAGGTACTCAAGTAGCCCCTCCAAATCACTCTATATGAAATAAGGCGGAATGGAGTTCTATTTTCATTTTCAAATAACTCTTATGTGGATATCTCTTTGTAAACATGGCGTCATTCGTCATTTATCTGTCAAGAACAAGCAACATTCGGAGATTGCACATGGATATTTCGATCCGGATATTGACCAGCGATGACGCGGAACGATTCCAGCAATTGCGCCTGCATGGGTTAAAAGCCACGCCCGAAGCCTTCGGTTCAAGCTTCGAAGAAGAGGTAGACCTCCACAGTAGCGAGATTCGCCGTCGCCTTGATGCCTTGCCGAATGCTGTTTTCGGAGCATTCGCGGATAATAAGCTCGTGGGCGTTGCAGGCTTTGCAGCAAATCCCAAAACCAAACAGAAACATAAAGGCCAGCTTTGGGGTGTCTATGTCGACGAAGGATGGCGTGGACGACAGCTTGGAAAGCGGCTGACACAGGCAGTGATTGATCACGCCCGGCATCATGTCGATATACTCCACGCAACTGTCATGGCAGCGAATATTTCAGCGCGGACGCTTTATCTCGACCTCGGTTTCACTGTATTCGGCTTGGAAGAAGACGCCCTGCGCATTGACGGGAAATCTTATACCGACGAGTTTTTGCGTCTGGACCTACGTTAAAAGGTAACTGCCGAAGGGCGAGCGCCGAACCAATTTTCATGCCGACCTTGAATTTCAATTCGTTTGAAGTTATATCGCAGGATAATAATTAGCAACCTACTTATTATATGGCTATCTTATGGCGCATCGTGGCTTACATTTCATTTTTGTGGACGAATTAGGCAGAGCCAGCCGAAAGCTGCGCACGCATTTTGATTCGCGTGTGAAAGAATTAGGACTGACACAAGCCAGAGCCCGGACATTGTTGCTGCTGGACAGGCTTGAAGTGCTCAATCAAAAGGAGCTTGCAGAAGAGCTGGATATAGAAACACCCACCATGGTGCGCTTACTTGACGGTCTTGAGAGTCAGGGGTTCATTCAACGCAAAGAGGCAGAAGGGGACCGGCGCGCCAAGGAAATTCACATTACAGCGACCGGCAGGACATTAGCAAAAAAGGTCAATGATCTTGCCCAAAAGCTGCGCGCTGATGTCCTGGCGGGTATCGAGAGCGAAGACCTGCAGAGCGCAATAGATGTCCTTCGGTCGATTAACCGTAATATCAACGAACTTGACGAGAGGGACTGAGCCACATGCTCCCCGAAGTTGAGTTTGTCGGTTATAATCCGATCAAAACTGCGCCACCTCCCCCTGCGGCTCCCGTTCCTATGCATCCGCTCCGCTCGGCTGCCTATATTGGCGCATCAACTCTGCTATCGATGACGCAGGGCCTTGGAATGAATCTGATCGCGACAAATATCCCGCAGATTCAAGGCTATCTAGGCGCAACAAATACCGAAACCACCTGGCTGATCGCTGCCTATATGGCACCCAATGTCAGCCTGTCGATTGCACTTATCAAGATCAGAAATCAGTATGGCTTGCGAAATTTCGCCCAGTTAAGCCTGGCAATTTTCGTGCTTGTATCGCTGCTGCATCTGGTGGTCACAGATTTGCAATCCGCCATCATCATTCGTTTTGTCAGCGGCATTGCCGCAGCCCCATTGTCAAGCCTTGCCTTCCTTTACATGCTTGAGGCGTTCACACCGGCGCGCAAAATGACAATTGCAATATGTTTGGTTCTGACCAATATCTCGCTTGCGTCGCCCTTGGCTCGCCTGCTTTCTCCGGCGCTACTGGATATCGGGCAGTGGGGCGGACTTTACACATTTGAAATTTCACTCGCCCTTATCGCCTTCGGCATTATCTATCTTCTGCCGTTAACGCCCATTCCACGGGCAAAGGTCATCGAAAAGCTCGATGTCGTCAGCTATCTTTTAATCGCTATCGGCTTCGGCTGCACCGCAGTGACATTAGTGACGGGCAGGCTTTACTGGTGGTTCGAAGCGCCTTGGCTTGGCGTGCTTCTCGCCATTGCAATCATTACCATTACCGCAGCTGTTATTATCGAACTCAACCGCGAGAAACCTCTCCTCGACATCCGCTGGATCGCCAGCAAAGAGATTGTGCATTTTGCCGGAACAATCCTGTTATTCAGGCTTGTCGTCTCTGAACAATCATCTGTCGCCAATAATTTCTTTCAAAATCTGGGGCTTTTGAATGATCAGATCAGCATGATCTATATTGTTTCAATGGTCGCCATGATTGTCGCAGGGCTTTCCTGCGCTGCTGTAATGACACCAGAGAGGGTGCCGGTGATCCATGCATTTGCGTTGATACTTCTGATTGTCGGCTCCTATATGGACAGCCAATCGACGAACCTCACGCGTCCTGCACAAATGTATGCAAGTCAGGCCTGTATTGCAGCAGCGACAGCGCTGTTCCTGCCTCCAGCCATGTCGGTCGGACTAAGCTCGGCCCTTAAACGCGGACCCAACTATATATTGAGCTTCATCATCGTGTTTCTGGCTACTCAAAGCCTTGGCGGACTTTTCGGGCAAGCGGTTTTCGGCACATTCATCACGATACGCGAGAAGTTCCATTCCAATATTCTAGCCGAAAGCATCGTCCTTTCCGACCCACTTGTCGTGCAACGAATTGGCCAACTGACCGGAGCCTATAGCCGGGCAATTACGGATAGTAGCCTGTTGAACGCCGAAGGCATTGCCTTGCTCACTCAACAGACAACGCGAGAAGCCAATATTCTGGCCTATAATGACGCCTTCTTGCTGATTGCCATTGTCTCGCTACTCGCACTCATCACCCTTTTAACGCACGTCTCCGCCCGCGCACTTCTGCGCCGTCGAGCGCCGTCCCTCACCCTTCAAACGAGTTGATTCCATGTCAAAATACTTGCGTCATTCAGCCACCATTTTTGCCGTTCTTATTGGAATTTCAGGGCTCATTCTTGTCCTTTATGCGTGGAGACTGCCGCCGTTTCAGAGCGATGTCGAGATAACGGAAAATGCCTATGTAAAAGGCTATGTCACACTTATCAGTCCGCAACTGAACGGCTATATCGTCGATGTTCCGGTGCAAGATTATAATAAAGTGAAACAGGGCCAGCTCCTCGCAAAAATCGATGACCGGATATTTGTTCAAAAGCTGGATCAGGCCAAAGCGACCCTTGCCAGTCAGCAGGCGGCCCTCGACAACTCAACGCAGCAGCAGCGTGCCGCCCAAGCGCGCATTGGCTCCAGTCAGGCGCAACTTGACAGTGCTCAAGCCGTCTTCAGACGCGCGCAGGCTAACTGGGCCCGCATCGAACCATTGGCTCGTCAGGGCGTTTTGACCAAGAGCGATGCAGAGCAAAGTGAAACCGCATTGGAACAGGCTCAGGCATCTGTAACCCAAGCCAAGGCAGCACTAGAAGTCTCCAAACAGGACCTTGAAACCATCAAGGTGAGCCGTGGCTCGCTGGAAGCAGCCGTCGCGGGCGCAAATGCGGCTGTGGAATTGGCCAGTATTGATCTGTCAAACACCCGGATCGTCGCTCCACGCGATGGCACACTTGGCGAAGTGGGCGTCAAGCTCGGGCAATATGTCAGTGCTGGAACGCAATTAATGGCGATCGTTCCGAGCGATATCTGGATCATTGCCAACTTCAAGGAAACGCAACTGAGCAAGATTGCGTTGGGGCAGCCGGTCAAATTTACAGTCGATGCGCTTAACCGCAAAAGTCTGTCGGGAAGGGTCGAACGCTTTGCTCCCGCAGCAGGCTCTGAATTCAGCGTCCTCAAACCCGACAATGCAACCGGAAACTTCACCAAAGTCGCGCAACGTATCTCAGTGCGCATATCGGTCGATCCAGGTCAGGACCTTGCACAATATCTGGCACCTGGAATGTCGGTTGTGGTTCAAACCGAGCCATTTGTGCACTGACGTTCGCAAAGCGCTGGCACTCCATTTCGATTCAAAAACCAAGAACTTATTGATAAAATTTGAATCAAATTGTCATTGTCTTCATCCATTACGTCACAGCAGCGTCACCGACTTGTTACATGCAGATGCTAGGCGAGCAGGAATTTCCAATAAAGGGGATTCGTTTGGATGCCAGTTGCTCGACAGTCTGCAAATACTCCGCCTGCTCGTCCGCAAATCAATAATGACAAACTGAACAGAGCTGTCCGGCAAAACCGGCTTCTGTCTCGGGCCGGATTATCCGAAAGATTATTTGCTCACGTCTTCAAAGGGCTTGTCTATCCGCAAATATGGGAAGACCCTGAAGTTGACATGGAAGCCCTGCAGATACGTGCCGGTCATCGTATCGTCACGATTGCCTCCGGCGGCTGTAATGCCATGTCCTATCTGACAGCGGATCCTGCAAGCGTGGAAGCTGTCGACCTCAATACGGCTCACGTTGCATTCAATCGCCTTAAGCTTGCAGCGGTCGTCAATCTTCCCACCTATGATGCGTTTTACCGCTTCTACGGAACAGCCGACAGCAAATCCAATCTGACCGCCTATGAACGCTTCATCCAACCGCATCTTGATGCAACCAGCCGCGCCTATTGGGAGAAGCGGATGTTTTCCGGGCGTCGTCGCATCACCATCTTTTCGCGTGATCTTTACCGTCATGGTTTGCTTGGCCTGTTTATTGGCATGGGACACCGCGTCGCCCGTTTATATGGCATCGACCCGCGCGATATCCTGAAAGCATCGACGCTAGCCGAACAGCGGGTCTATTTCGACACTGCCCTTGCCCCACTTTTCGACAAACGCATGATTCGCTGGGCAACAGCGCGGAAATCCTCGCTTTTCGGCCTTGGTATTCCGCCCCAGCAATATGACGCGCTTGCAACGGCCGGAAATGGCGATATGGCCAAGGTATTGCGCGGTCGCCTTGAAAAACTCGCCTGCGGCTTTCCGCTTTCGGAAAATTATTTTGCATGGCAAGCCTTTGGTCGAGGCTACAGCGATAATGCCGAGACTGGCCCATTGCCACCTTATTTGTCCCGCAAGAATTTTGAGACGGTGCGCGAACGTGCGGGTCGTATGAGCGTTGTCAACGCATCTTATACGGAGTTTCTGAGCGCGAAGCCTGCCGGTTCGGTAGATCGCTTTATCTTGCTGGATGCTCAGGACTGGATGAACGATACCCAGCTCAACGAACTTTGGACCGAGATCACCCGCACAGCCGCTCCCGGCGCACGCGTCATCTTCCGTACCGCTGCAGAACCATCTCTCCTGCCGGGCCGAGTGGACGATGCGCTGCTAGCACGCTGGGAATACAGGGAAGAAGAGTCGCAAAAGCTTCATGCTCGTGACCGCTCATCGATCTATGGCGGGTTTCACCTATACACATTCAGAGGCTGAATCATGTTTACGAAGATCGAACATGGCCCTCTCATGGATCGCGTCTACCGGCATCAGCGGCACTTTTATGATGCAACGCGCAAATATTACCTGCTTGGCCGCGATCCCATGATTGCCGGTCTTAATCCACCAGAGCGAGGCTCCATTCTGGAGATCGGTTGCGGAACGGGCCGAAACCTCATTCTGGCCGGCGAAGCCTATCCTAAGACTTCCCTTTACGGCCTTGATATTTCGCATGAAATGCTGGCAACGGCCCAAAAGAAAATAGAAGCCGCAGGCATTGGCAAGCGAGTCAAACTTGCTTACGCCGACGCAGCTGAATTTAACCCGCAAGTGCTTTTTGGTCGTCGGCATTTTGACCGAATTTTTATCTCCTACGCCGTGTCCATGATTCCGCAATGGCAAACCGTTGTGGAGCAAGCAGTAGGCCACCTTGCCCCAAATGGCTCACTCCACATTGTGGACTTTGGCGATCTGGCAGATTTGCCAACCATTGCCCGAAAGGCGCTTTATACGTGGTTGGACTGGTATCATGTCACGCCCCGCAATGATCTGTTCGATGTGGCTGAAGCCATTGGCCTGCAAAACAACGCCATAGTGCACAAGCAACAGCTTTATCGCGGGTTTTCATGGATAACGATCATCCGGCGCAAAAGCGTGTAAATTCAATTTTCTGTGTGCCAACGCGGCCACTCATGATCTGTTAAGCATAATGGTGCATCTGTAAGGCTGCACCAATGCCGACCAATGACCCCAGCCGCGGAATTTTTTATGAAACGCCTTGCAGCCGCCTTGATGACACTTGCTTTAACCGGCTGTACGACCGTCGATTATAATTTTGCCGATGCCAGGAAACCAACTGGGATTGGCCAGATTGAGGCTCCATCCGGCAATGTCAAAGCGCCACGATACGGGGACAGCGATCCTCATGACTGGACGGGAAAAACTCCCTGGCATTACCCCATCCACGGCACGGACGTATCAAAATACCAATCCACAATAGATTGGGCGACGGCTTGGTCAGGCCGCATATCATTTGCCTTCATCAAGGCGACCGAAGGTGGTGATCGGGTTGACGACCGCTTTGCCGAAAATTGGGCTACGGCAAGAGCAGCCGGAATCCCGCGCGGCGCTTATCATTTCTACTATTTCTGCCGCTCTGCCGCCGATCAGGCTCGTTGGTTCATCCGCAATGTGCCGAATGACCCGGGTGCCCTGCCGCCGGTGCTGGATATGGAATGGAACGCTGCATCACCTACCTGCAAGCTGAGGCCCAATGCTGCGATTGTTCGTAGTGAAATACGAAATTTCATCGACATAGTGGAACGCCACTATGGCAAGCGGCCAATCATTTATACAACTGTCGATTTCTTTGACGATAACGACCTGCGTCAGCTCGCCAATTATCCTTTCTGGCTACGCTCCGTTGCCGGACATCCTGATGAGAAATATGGCCCTCATCCTTGGACCTTCTGGCAATATACCGGAACAGGTTCCATTCCCGGCATTCGTGGAGATGCTGATATCAATGTTTTTGCGGGGAGCGAAAGCGCCTGGAAACAGTGGCTGGTGCGCAACAAAGTCCGATAAACCTTTACGTCCAGAGCTTCTCTCCATTCTGTGACTTCACCTGGCGACTGTTATCGTGCATTAGCAGGGAAAGTGTGCGTGCCTTGGCGCGCCCGTCATCAACGAGATTTCCCAATGAATAAAATATCGATCGCCATCGCCGCAAGTTTGCTTAGTATTTCCAGCGCCCAAGCGCTGGATCAGATTGCTCCGGCAGAACCCGTTATCACCAAGCCCGCCTGTGGCGGCGAACTTGAGCCATGGTTCAATGGTTTGATTGCCGAGGCGAAAGCAGCAGGTGTCAGCGATAAGGGTATAAGCGAGCTGTTCAAGGCTTCGATGGAAGACAAGGTTCTGGAGCGCGATCGTGCACAGGGCGTGTTCAGCCAAACCTTTTTGACATTTTCGTCGCGCATGGTCGCTGATTATCGCCTGAAGCAGGGCGCAGCCAATCTGAAGAAATATGCCGATACTTTTGCCAAGGCTGAGGCAGAATATGGTGTCCCCGGTCCTGTGATTTCGGCCTTTTGGGGCCTTGAGACCGATTTTGGTGCCGTTCAGGGCGATTTCGATACGCTGAATGCCCTTCTTACCCTCTCCTTTGATTGCCGTCGTCCTGAACTTTTCCGTCCGCAATTGATCGCTTTGCTCAAGCTTTTCGATAAGGGTGTTGTGGATGCAAAAACAACCGGGGCATGGGCTGGCGAGATCGGCCAGATGCAAATGCTGCCCACCGATTATCTGGAGCGCGGCGTTGATGGCGACGGTGATGGCAAGGTTGACCTGAAAGGCTCTGCACCCGATGCGATCATGACCGCCGCCCGCGTTATACGCGATCTTGGCTGGCGCAAAGGCGAGCCATGGCTCGAAGAGGTCAAACTCACCAAAGAACTCCCATGGGAGAACGCCATCCGCACCAATCGCCTGCCCCACTCAAAATGGGCAGAATGGGGTGTGACAGGGCTTAAAGGGCCGCTTGGTCCCGATGATGGTGACGCATCCCTGTTATTGCCAATGGGCCGAAAAGGTCCAGCTTTCCTTTCCTATTCAAACTTCGATATTTTTGTTGAGTGGAACAAGTCCATCATCTACGCGACCACGGCCGCTTACTTTGCCACACGCTTGGCTGGAGCAGGCCCGCTGGAGCAGACAACGCCTGAACAGGGCCTCAATCCGGAACAGATGAAAGAATTGCAAAACAAGCTGGCAGCGCGCGGTCATGATATGGGCCCGAAGATTGACGGCGTGTTCGGCATTCTTACCCGCGATGCCGTTCGTGAGGAACAGATGCGGCTCGGTCTGCCAGCTGATTCCTGGCCAACACCGGAACTGCTCAACAAACTATAGGTCTTGTGAGGCGTATTCCATCGTCTCAAGCGAAGCAAAACCTTCCGGACGCCCGCCCGCTTCAAACGGTGTTTCCACCTCAACAAATGTATCGGGGTAGAAACCGTTAAACCGGGTACGCAACGACAGAGAATAGGCACCAATATTGCCTATCTCAATCCAGTCGCCGGTATCCACGGTTTCCGGTAGCCAGAACGGGCGAGACAAAATATCAACGGAATCACAAGTCGCTCCACACACGCGGAAAGGCACGATCGTTTCAGGATTGCCACTGCGATGTTTCTTGGCAGGATCCGGGATAAACCGGGCTGGCAAAGTGATTTTTCCAGTCCAGGAATCCGATAAAGACGCCCATATGCCATCATTGATGTAGAGCCGCCTGCCTTTGCGCAGAAGCACTCGAACAATCAGCGAAAAGGCCCTTGCAACAATAACCCGTCCAGGTTCCGCAACCAGTGGTAAATCGCCAAAGCCGTATTCATTGATATCGCCGCGCAAACGCGACATCAATTGCCCCAGCGAAGGCATTTCGACCTGCTTACGCTTCGGATCGTGACCATACTCAGCGGGAAAACCACCGCCGACATCAAGCCCGGCCAGTGTCACGCCAGCGCGGTTCCTGACCCAATCGGCGGCGCGCAATGCGCGCTCATAAGTGTCGGGATCGTCGATCTGACTACCAACATGGAAGCAAAGCCCCACCTTGTAGCCGATTTTTTCCGACCGTTGCAGCAGCTCCACCGCATGAGCGGGAGTAGCGCCAAACTTCTTTGAAAGTTCGTAGGCAGCATGTCCCTTTGTCTGCAACCGAACGTAAAGGGTGATGCTTCCCGGATCAATGTCGAGGGCCCGCACGATCCGCGTAACCTTTGCAATTTCATCTTCATGATCCACGGCAAGTATGCGGATACCGTAAGTCTCAAGCGCAAGGCGAATGTCCGACTGCGCCTTGATCGGATGCATGTAAAGCATATGTGCGCTGGGCGCGACTTTTCGAACCGCAGCAAATTCCCCCGGCGAGGCAACATCGAATGTATTGATGCCATTGCGGGCAAGTGTTTCCAGCACAAGGTTTTCACCATTGGTTTTAACCGCATAAGCGGTCTCGCCGGGAAACATCTTCATGAAGTTATGGGCGTCTTCGATGAGAACCTGAGGTCTGAAGCAATATACCGGCTGATCCGGGCGCAATTCGAGCGCTGCATCACGGGCGGTGGCGAATCGTTGCATCTGTTTGTCCTGCGTCATCCCAAACTCTTAGCAAGGGAAGGTGACGGAGGAAAGTCATGTCTGATTACAAGAAACGGGTGGCAACTCGCATAAAAATGCCTAAGGGTTTGTCATTCACTTCTCTTGGAAAAGGGTATGTCCGTTGTCCATCGCAGATGTCAAAACTCCGCCGCCCCTTTCCATGTCAGGCTTCGTCTGGCTGCAACTCCTGTTGCTCGGCGCAATCTGGGGTGGTTCATTCTTCTTTGCGCGCATCGCTGTTCAGCTTGTCCCACCTTTGACGCTGGTATTGTTTCGCGTGGTTATCGCAGCGTTTGCGCTGCACATTTACCTCGCCAGCCGCGGTATTAATTTCTGGAACTACCGGCGTCATGCGCTTGGTTTTGCAGGGCTTGGCCTATTGAACAACGTCATTCCCTTTTCTTTGCTTTTCATTGGTCAAACTGCGTTGGGTGCCGGCCTCGCCTCCATTTTCAATGCAACGACGCCTATCTGGACAGTGATTTTGGCGACCATTCTGACTGCCGACGAAAAGGTTACTGTGCCCAAGCTTGTCGGTATTGTTTTGGGTATTGTCGGCATAGTAGTGATGATTGGACCTGGAATGTTAACCGGGCTTGGCGGTCCGCTCTGGGCAGAACTTGCGGTTATAACCGCGACCCTGTCCTATGCCTTTGCCAGTATTCTGGCCAAACGCTTCAAGGGCATCCCCCCAACAGTAACGGCGACAGGCCAGATGACAGCCTCGACGCTTATAATGATCCCGGTCGTGTTGTTGCATGATGGTCTGCCGCAGCTTGATGCAATTACCCCCGGCGTCTGGTCGGCAATTCTCGGCTTGGGCCTGCTGTCGACCGCCTTTGCCTATATTCTCTTCTTTTCAATCGTGAAGGCGTCAGGCGCAACCAATGCCTCGCTCGTCACATTGATCGTTCCAGTCAGCGCGGTTTTGCTTGGAACAATTTTTCTTAGCGAGACGTTGGCCGCACAGGATATTGCCGGAATGGCACTTATCGCCATAGGCCTCCTGGTTATTGATGGCCGCCTTCTGGCAATTTTCAAAAGCGGAAATCGCTAGATCGCCGGACGTCCTGNNCACTTTTCGGTCCGATGCTCTAAAATCTCATAAAGTTTCAATAGCTAGCTCGAAACTCCGAGACTTAATCCTGTCCGAAATGTGGCAAAAACTGGCGTTGATTGATACTGCGATAATTTTGCCGCACTGCAAAAATTTACCGCCCATACAGATTTTTTCAATTATTTCGAATATTTTTAAACGATTAAATACGTTTATTTTCAAAAACTTACATTTAAGGTAGAAAAAAATTCTACTCTCTTTGTCATCACACCGTAATATTTAGGCTTTTTCTGTGGCAAATTTGCGCTATGTTATGCAACGTTAACTGCAGGAGACAAGCGATGGGACTAACTCGATCGATGAATGTCCTTATGATCTGTGCAGCGTTCGCATTTATTGGTGCAATGGTCGTAGGACTGATACCTTGAATTGAAATATGAGCGCTACGGATATGGTCTCTGACCGTTAAGTGAGTGAACAAAAGAAACGGCCCGGTTATAGCAACCGGGCCGTTTCACTTTTAACAAGCTGTTATCAAGCGGCAGCGCCTGCCAGATCGGTCTGAAGTGCACCGGATTCCGGGCGAATGCCAATCAGATGACATATGGCAAAGGCAAGATCAGCACGATTCATTGTATAGAAGTGGAAATCCTGCACGCCGCGCTCAACCAGATCAAGCACCTGTTCCGCGGCAACAGCGGAGGCTACCAGAGCATGGGTTTGTTCATCATTTTGCAATCCATCAAACCGCTCTGCTAGCCATGTAGGTATATGAGTACCAGCTTTAGAGCAGAAATTGGTAACCTGCGTGAAATTATGGATCGGCAGAATGCCCGGTAAAATCGGGATATAGATTCCAGCGCGACGAACCTTTTCGACGTAACGCTCATATTGATCGTTCTCAAAAAAGAACTGCGTAATGGCGCGTGTCGCACCATTATCGACCTTGCGCTTCAACATATCTATATCGGTGGCAAAATCGGGACTTTCCGGATGTTTTTCCGGATAGGCGGAAACCGAAATATCAAAATCGGCAAAAGCTTTTAATCCAGCAACAAGTTCCGCACCATTTTCATAGCCGCCAGGTGTCGGCTTATAATGCGCACCCACACCATTTGCAGGATCGCCGCGCAGGGCCACAAAGCGATTAACCCCCATGGCAGCGAATTCACGGATTATCGTATCCACTTCTTCCTTTGTCGCATCGACACAGGTTAAATGTGCCGCTGCATTCACATCAGTTTCGGTTAAGATACGCTTGATTGTACGGGCAGTCCTTTCCCGGGTAGAGCCACCGGCCCCATAGGTCACCGAGACAAATTCCGGATTAAGCGGAGCAAGGCGCGTTACAGTCTCCCAAAGCCGCTCTTCCATGACCTCGGTTTTGGGTGGAAAGAACTCAAAAGAAACCCGGATGTTGCTGCCCAGATCGGAACGGCGGGATTGGCGGAAAAAACTCATTAGACACTCTCCGTAATGCGGGAGGTTGAAACAGGATCGGCAATAAGCAAGCGTGGGTCGCGTGCCAGCCACAATTTAACAGTCAGTTTGTCTTTATCTTTTGGCTGCAATTCCATGCTTTGTTCCAATGTCAGCCCGGCTTCTGTCAGCCAGTCTTTAATCTGCCCGTCATGAAAACCGAGGCGTAAATGGGCATGTCTATCACGAAGAAACTCAAGCTCGTGGGGCGCAAAATCCACGATCAACATTCGACCGGAGGGACGCAGGGCGCGCGCTGCTTCACGAATGGCCTCAGCCGGATTGTCAAGGAAGTGTAACACCTGATGGATTGTCACAAGGTCGAAGGATTCTCTGTCAACCGGCAAGGAGTAGACGTCGCCTTGACGAACCTGCGCATTGGCAACGCCCGACTTTTCAAGGTTTGATCGGGCAATGGTCAACATATCCCGATTGATATCAATGCCGACACCGCGCAGATAAAGGGGGGCAAAGAGTTCCAACAGGCGTCCGGTTCCTGTACCAACGTCAAGCATCGCCTGGAAAGGTCTTGTTCCAACGATTTTGGTAAGCGCTTCTTCCACCGCACCATCGGGAACATGCAAGGAGCGGATAGCATCCCAGCTTGAAGCATTTGCACTAAAATACGCTGCCGCCCGTTCACGTCGTTGCAACTTTACAGAAGAAAGCCGCTCAAGATCGCGTTCAAGCAAGGGGTCAGCACAATCCAGCCGATCAAGCAGCGAGCGCGCAATGTCGCCTACAATCAACGATTCAGCCAGCCGGAAATATGCCCACGAGCCTTCCTGATAGCGATTGATAAGGCCTGCTTCAAACAGCAACTTCAGATGCCGTGAAACCCGAGGCTGTGACTGGCCCAAAATGGAGGTAAGATCAGAAACGGTCAGATCGCCACGCGACAGCAAGGCAAGAATCCGCAAACGACTGGGCTCAGCCGCCGCTTTCAATGTATCAACCATCAGGTCAAGATTAAGATTGTGCCGATCCATAACCAATCCTCAAAAGATATAAAGATATGTTTATGTCATGACGCGATCTTTTGCAAGATGTTTTTGCCATTGACGACAATTCATGCCGCGTCTGAAATAGGCAACAGAATCAAATCAGAGCATCTGACCGAAGGTATCCGGTTTTCGGATAATCCGATGCTCAAACAAAAGGATAGATCGCCATCTTATGTCGTTAGGACGTTCGGCGATCTAGAAAGACATAGATGAGTGCAGGAACGAACCGTCAGCGTTCAATCAATAAGGCGCTGACCTTGCTTTTGCCGGCCGTCCCCTACTCGGATTCAGAACCAATCCGCATGGCCGCAGGCGCGCCACACATGAAAACCCTGCCGCCGCCCATTGCTGTCTGGTTGGCGGCAGTTGCTCATGTGCGGCATCAACATACGGATTATGATGCACTTCGTGACGAGGGATATGACAAGGAGTCGGCACGCTTTTTCGTGCTTGAGGCAATCAATCGCAAACTGACGGAATGGCGGGCAACGCGTCTTCTGAATCCAGATGAGGAAGACCCAAGCTAGATCGGCCCCACCCCTCTTCATAGATCAGTTCCTTGAGTTGGATTCTCTTGCGCCACCCCTTTTTCTCCAACTCTGGCGCATCGAAAAGCTCATCAACATAGCCAAGGCACAAATAGGCAATAATCTCGACGTGATCGGGGATACTCAATATTTGGCGCATGTCCTGATCATGATAGATACTGACCCAGCCAACGCCGATACCTTCCGCTCGTGCGGCAAGCCATAGGTTCTGGACCGCACAGACGGTGCTATAGACATCCATCTGGGGGTTGTGGGTGCGACCGAGAATGACCTTCCCACCCCGCGTCCGGTCGCAGGTGATGCATAAATTAATCGGCGCCCTAAGGATGCCCTCAAGTTTGAGAGAAGCATAGAGCGCCTGGCGTTCATCCTGAAACAAAGCAGTGGCTTCTTCATTGGCTTTGCTAAAGGCCCGGTGCACTTCCTTTTTGCGGGCCATATCCCGGATAGTGATGAAATTCCAAGGCTGCATGAAACCGACAGACGGCGCATGATGCGCTGCGTCAAGCAATCTCATCAAAACATCATCCTTTATCGGTCTTGGTAAAAACTGATCGCGTACATCACGCCGATTGTAAATTGCCTTATAGACCGCAGCGCGTTCATCATCGGTAAAGCCTGCGGCAGGAACCGGACCATGAAAAGAGTCGTGCATTGTTTGCTCCTAACAACGCTTGAAACCTTTGCTACCGTCCGCGCAGCGCAGGCTATAAGGTCCGGCCGGTCTTCTGACTCAGGTTCAACTGAACCGCGCGCCTTCCTGCAACCTTACGGTCACCGTGGCATATTGCGCGATCATCCCCATTACAGCGTTGGGCACGTGCCGGATTTGCACCGACTTCCCGATTCTCCGCAATCTTTAGAATTGCTGGCACCGGACCTGTTTTCTATTCGCCATGAAAACGCTTCACAAGCAAGTCTCAGGCTCGGTAAATCCATTGTTCGGGGATACGAATATCAACTTTTTCACCGGCACGTATGACACCGGGCTTTTCAACCCAGACGACGATCCCGCGTATTCGTTTGGATATACGCACAAAATCCAGCGCAGTGGTGGTTGCGTCGGGCGTCGCCGCATGCGCAGCGATTGAACGACCGGCAATCTTACAAGGTGAATTCTGCCCATCGACCTTCAATGTCACGCCACCTTCAAAAAACATTAAAGATCGCGGTGGCAGCATTGAGAGTAACGGGATACCGGAAAGGACCATATTGCCGCCAATCCATTCGGCTTTGACTTCCGGCAAGCCCATGCCAGCGGCAATGGTATCAAGTTCGTCATTGCACAAAATGGAGATGTGGCGCTCATTGCGCATTTCGGTGCCACGGGGATACCAAGGCTCGCGCCCGCCGGAACGGCGCGTCTGGCCCGCGTGAAAGTCACCAACAATGCCATCAAATGTCAGTTCTAGCGAGCCCGTTGGCGTTGTGACGAAATCATGTCCCCGCGCCTCAAAGAGCCCATTCACACGTCCGCTTATCTTGCGTGACGGGACTATTTCGCTGCCATTGCCAAACAGATCAGTCATTATCTGCTCCAAGTGTTTTTCTCATTTAAGAAAATCGCTCGTTAAAACCACAAAATATGTCTGATGAAACTGTTCAATAAAATGATGGGAGAGCCTTTCGGCTCTCCCAGGCAACTAGCGCGTCAAAGGCTTATAGCTTGGGCGCTTGGGATTGACGCTATCCGGGCCAAGGCGGCGGATCTTGTCGTTCTCATAATCTTCGAAATTGCCTTCAAACCACTCAACATGGCTGTTACCTTCGAAAGCAAGGATGTGCGTTGCAAGGCGGTCAAGAAACATACGATCATGGCTGATGATCACAGCGCAACCTGCATATTTTTCCAAGGCATCCTCAAGGGCCGCCAAAGTTTCTGTATCCAGATCGTTTGTCGGTTCGTCCAGGAGCAGGACATTGCCACCAGCTTGGAGCATCTTGGCCAAATGTACGCGATTGCGCTGACCGCCAGAAAGATTACCAACTTTCTGCTGCTGATCCGTCCCCTTGAAATTGAACGCAGAGACATAAGCACGAGAATTCATCTCATGCTTGCCAAGCTTGATAATGTCAGTGCCGCCGGAAATCTCTTCCCAGACATTCTTGTCAGCCTTCAGGTGATCACGGCTTTGGTCAACATATCCGAGATTGACTGTTTCACCGATCCGAATGGTTCCCGAATCCGGCTTTTCCTGACCAGTGATCATCTTGAACAGCGTGGTTTTACCCGCACCGTTTGGACCAATAATACCAACGATGCCACCGGGTGGTAGCTTGAAAGTCAGGTTCTCGATAAGGACGCGATCGCCGAAAGATTTCGTGAGATTTTCAGCCTCAATGACAACCTGACCGAGGCGCTCACCGGCCGGTATGAGAATTTGTGCATCACCGGGACGTTGATCATTGGCGGCGTCAACCAGCGCATCATAGGCCTTGATACGCGCCTTTGACTTGGCCTGACGTGCTTTCGGGCTTGCGGAAATCCACTCACGCTCGCGCTCAAGCGCCTTCTGACGGGAATCATCCTCGCGGCCTTCCTGAAGCATGCGCTTGGACTTGGCACCGAGGTAAGCAGAGTAATTGCCTTCATAAGCAATTCCCCGTCCGCGATCGAGCTCAAGAATCCAGCCGGTTACATTGTCGAGGAAGTAGCGATCATGCGTAATCAGAAGCACGGAGCCCTTATATTCACGCAGATGCTTTTCCAACCAGGCAGTCGTTTCCGCATCCAGATGGTTGGTCGGCTCGTCGAGCAGGAGAAGGTCAGGCTGTGACAGGAGCAGACGGCACAAGGCAACGCGGCGACGCTCACCACCGGAAAGATTGGTCACTTCGCTATCGCCGGGCGGGCAACGCAGTGCTTCCATTGCCATCTCGACTTGCGATTCCAAATCCCAAAGATTTTGAGAATCGATGACGTCTTGCAACTTGGCGCTCTCATCGGCCGTCTCGTCAGAGTAGTTCATCATCAATTCGTTGTAGCGATCAAGAATTGCTTTCTTGTCGGCAACGCCATCCATGACATTACCCATAACGTCCTTGGCAGGATCCAGATAAGGCTCCTGCGCCAGATAGCCAACTGTCGCGCCATCGGCCAGCCAGGCCTCGCCCGTATATTCCTTGTCCAGACCGGCCATGATTTTCAGAACGGTAGACTTACCAGCACCGTTCGGGCCCAAAATGCCAATTTTAGCATCGGGGTAGAAGGAGAGATGGATATTTTCAAGAACCTTCTTGGTTCCATAGGCCTTACTCAGGCCAGACATGTGATAAATGAATTGGCGTGCCATAACGCGCGTCACTCCGATGTTCGGGATTTCTTTGAGTTTGTGCCGTATGTAGGCGAAAGCCTTAACCGTGGCAATGGATGCCTCTTAATTTCACCCTTTACCAAACGAGCGAAACCGGGCGCGAATATTTCCGTCACCCGGTTTCCCCTCTGGTGCCGAAACGGGAAGCGTCCTCTTCTCCCCAGTAACGGCCATGTAAACTTGGATAGACGAAACAGGTTTCGTCATTTCAACTGCACCATTGATTGGCGAAGAGCTAACAATTGTAATATTCGCAAACTAATGTGCTTCAGGTGTAAAGTTCTGAGGCAAGTTCAAGAGGTTTGCAAGGGGTTTTGCAAAATAAAATTGCAGCCCTGTCCATGTGATTAATTATTGTGCACAATATTCCAAATATAAGGGTATTTTGCATATTGTTTTGTACATTGACTAATTTTGCGGCACGTTCTCAATTGGCACCTGCATAAACAGGTTCGCCATGACATTTGATAATCCCGATTTTTTGAATACCAACAGCAGCACCGCAATTGCCTTACGGCATATGCCTGCAAGCGGCGATGCTCGTGCCATTGTTCATATAAATCATGGGTTGGCGGAGCATTCTTTACGCTACAAACGATTTGCTGAACATTTGAGCGCGCACGGTTTCCATGTTTACGCGCATGATCATCGTGGCCACGGCCTGACTAAAGCACCCGATGCACCAGCGGGGCGATTCGCATTAAAGGACGGAATGAGCGCTGTTTTGCGTGATGTCGATGCCGTAAACGACCACATTCGCCAACACCATTCCAATTTGCCTCTTATAATTTTTGGACATTCTCTGGGTGGGCTGATCGCTTTCAACTATGTGCTGAAGCAGCAAACAAAAATTGACGCGGCGGCGATCTGGAACGCTAATTTCTCCGGCGGTGTATTGGGCCGCCTTGCACAGGGCATATTGCTCGTTGAGCGCATGTTCCTAGGCTCTGATGTTCCCAGCATGATCTTACCCAAACTGACATTTCAGGAATGGAACCGCGCCATCACCAACCCGCGAACGGCATTTGATTGGTTGTCGCGGGATTCGGCCGAGGTTGATCTTTATGTGAACGATCCACTCTGCGGCTGGAGCCCGACAGTAAGCATGTGGCGCGATACGTTTGAACTGGTGTTTACGGGCGCGGACGATAGATTGCTCGGCAAGTTGCGCTGTGACCTGCCGTTTAATCTCGTTGGCGGAGCAAAAGACCCGGCCACAATACAAGGCACTTCCGTAAAGGATCTGGACCAGAGAATGCGCAAGCTAAAATTCACTGATGTTACGACCAGAATATATGCGGATACGCGCCATGAGAGCCTCAACGAAATCAACCGCGAGCTTATCATGAGCGAATTTACCGATTGGGCTATCCGTACAGCGTCCAGGGTGAAGAAATGACTGACTTGCAAAGGGAAGCCCCGCTAAAGGGCATACGCGTCATCGAGCTTGCTCGTGTTCTTGCCGGACCTTGGGCTGGTCAAATTCTCGCTGACCTTGGGGCTGATGTTATCAAAGTCGAAAACCCCGCTGGCGGTGACGAAACACGGGGGTGGGGTCCGCCATTCATTACCAGCGCAGAAGGCGAGAATCTTTCGGCCGCATATTTTCACGCATGCAACCGAGGCAAACGTTCAATCACTGTCGATTTTACAACTGTCGAGGGACAGGAAACCGTAAAAGAACTTTGTCGATCCGCCGATGTTGTACTTGAAAATTTCAAGGTTGGAGGCTTGGCAAAATATGGCTTGGACTATGCCAGCCTGAGCGCAGAAAACCCGCGTCTTGTCTACTGCTCAATAACGGGTTTCGGCCAGACCGGCCCTTATGCATCACAAGCGGGTTATGATTTTATCATTCAGGGCATGTCCGGCCTTATGTCTGTGACTGGCGATCCCGCAGGACAGCCACAAAAAGTGGGGCTGGCAGTGGCAGACGTCTTTACCGGGCTTTACTCGGTCATCGCTATTCAAGCGGCCCTCGCCCATGTAGCCAAAACCGGTCAGGGTCAAATGGTGGACATGGCACTTTTCGATGTGCAGTCAGCGGTAATGGCCAATCAGGCTATGAACTATCTGGCTACGGGGAAAAGCCCAAACCGCATGGGTAACGCTCACCCGAATATCTCGCCTTATGAAGTGGTGCCCACTTCCGATGGCCACATGATCCTTGCTGTCGGCAATGATGGGCAATTCGCCAGATTCTGTTCAATCATCGAGCATCCGGAATGGGCGAGCGATGAGCGGTTTCTCACAAACCGATCCAGACTTGAAAATCGCACAATCCTAACAGCGCTCATCAGTGGCGAAACATCAAAAAGAACCCGCGCGCAGCTGCTCGACGCTTGCGCAACGAACGCAGTGCCAGCAGGGCCCATTAACACCATTGGCGAGATGTTCGAGGACCCGCAGATTGTGGCACGCCAGTTAAGACTTGATCTGGAAGACACTCATGGCAGCTCTATCCCTTCCGTGCGAACCCCGATCATTATGTCGAAAACGCCTTTGACCTACACCCGGCCTTCGCCGCGTCTGGGTGAACATACTGCCGAAATTCTCCAACAGTTGAAGGACGCATCCAAATGAAGACGGGCGGTGAACTGATCGTTGAAGCTTTGGCCGCCAATGGTGCGGAACGTCTCTTTTGTGTCCCCGGTGAAAGCTATCTGGCGGTATTGGATGCGCTTTATGATGCGAAGATTGGCATAACGATCTGCCGTGCAGAAGGCGGCGCTGCCATGATGGCCGAAGCTTGGGGCAAACTGACCGGCAAACCCGGAATCTGTTTTGTCACGCGCGGTCCCGGAGCAACGAACGCTTCGCCTGGCATACATATCGCCATGCAGGATTCGACTCCGATGATCCTCTTCATTGGACAAGTCCAACGCGATGCCCGCGAGCGCGAAGCATTTCAGGAGGTAGAGTACCGCCGCTTTTTTGCCGACACGGCCAAATGGGTTGCAGAAATTGACGACGCCCGGCGAATTCCTGAATTCGTAACCCGTGCATTTTCTATCGCCACCTCCGGGAGGCCGGGTCCAGTTGTCCTTGCTTTGCCGGAAGATATGTTGACTGACATCGTTGAAACGGTGACGGCACAGGCTTGGCAACCCGTGGAGACCGGTCCATCTGCCGCCAGCATTGAGAAGCTTGCTGACATGCTTCAAGGCGCTACCAAGCCCTTTATGATTCTGGGTGGATCACGGTGGAATGCAAATGCGGTCAGATCAATTACCCATTTTGCCGAGAAATGGCATTTGCCGGTTGGTTGCTCCTTCAGGCGGCAGATGTTGTTCGATAATTTACATCCCAATTATGCAGGCGATGTTGGAATCGGCATTAATCCGGCGCTGGCCAAGCGGGTGAAAGAAGCCGATGTTTTGCTTCTTGTTGGCGGAAGGTTTGGTGAAATGCCCTCTTCCGGCTACACACTCATGGACAGCCCCTATCCCAAGCAAACCCTCATCCATATCCATCCGGATGCCAATGAGTTGGGTCGGGTTTACCGGCCCGCCCTTTCTATTAATTCGGCGCCAGACGCATTTGCTGAGGTGGTCGAACATCTGGCACCGCCATCCCATATTAAATGGCCCGGTGAAGCAGAAACTGCGCATAAATCCTATCTTTCTTGGTCCACGCCCCCGCAAAGCGGCCCCGGCAAAGTCGCAATGGGACCAATCATGTCCTATCTTGAAACCATATTGCCTGATGATGCGATCATGACCAATGGTGCCGGGAATTATGCAACCTGGCTGCATCGGTTCCATCGTTTTCGTCGCTATGCGACACAAGCAGCGCCCACATCAGGGTCCATGGGCTACGGCCTTCCTGCGGCTGTTGCTGCAAAACAGCTTTATCCTGACCGCATGGTCGTCTGTTTCGCCGGTGATGGCTGCTTTCTCATGAATGGTCAGGATTTTGCTACCGCAGTGAAGTATCAATTGCCCATTATTGTTCTCGTCATCAATAATGGCATCTATGGCACGATCCGCATGCATCAGGAGCGTGAATATCCGGGCCGCGTGTCAGGCACAGATTTGACCAATCCCGACTTTGCAATGCTGGCAAGGGCCTATGGCGGTCATGGTGAGACTGTGGAAACCACCGGCGAGTTTGAGGGCGCGTGGCAACGTGCCTTGCAAAGCGGAAAGCCAGCAATTATCGAAATCCGTCTTGATCCGGAGGCAATCACTCCTGCTAAATCATTGAGTGACATCCGCAACCGCATATAAACGAGATGGTATAGAGCACCGTTCAGTGATAATGAGCCCGCACGCGGGAGCGGGCTTTCAGAAGAGTATGGAGATCAGTAATGGCTGAAGCATTTTCCAATTGGCTGCATACGGTTTTTATCGAACAGTTTGACGCCTGGATTTTGCTGGGCTTTTTCGCTCAAGGATGTTTTACCATGCGCTTCGTCGTCCAGTGGCTCGCATCCGAAAAAGCGAAGAAAAGCGTAATGCCTGTGGCCTTCTGGTTTTTTTCGCTTTTTGGCGGCGCGCTGCTTTTTGTTTATGCGATCGTCCGCAAGGATCCCGTATTTATAGCCGGCCAGGGCTTCGGTCTATTTGTCTATGTCCGCAACCTTTGGCTGATCGCCAATGAGAAACGGGCTCTTACCCAGGATATGTAAGCAACAGCCTACTTAATAAGAGGACGCCCGACTGAATAATATTCAAGGCCCGAATCTTCCAGCTCCTGCTGATTGAAGACGTTGCGTAGATCAAACAGAATATTGCCTTTCATCAACTCTGATACTTTTTTCAGATTGAGCGCACGATAGGCATTCCATTCTGTCAGCAATACAGTGATACCAGTGCCTTCGACGGCATCATAGGCCGATGCACACCAGATAACACCAGGCAGAACCGGCTCAGCAGCGCTGCGCGCCTCCGGGTCATGAGCGCGAACCGTCAGACCCGCATTCTGCAAGGCAGGAATGATGTCCAAGGCAGGGGATTCACGAATATCATCCGTATTGGGTTTGAACGCGATGCCAAGAACGGCAACAGACTTGGTGCCGCTCTTCTTGGCAGCTTCTACAATACGCTGCGCCATTGAGTGCTTGCGTTGCTCATTGACGGTAACAACCTGCTCGATCAAGGTCTGTGGTGCGTTCATCTTGCGTCCGGTTGCAGCGTAAGCTCGTGTGTCCTTCGGGAAACAGGAACCGCCGAAACCCGGCCCGGCATGCAGGAACTTTGAGCCAATGCGATTATCCATGCCGATGGCACGCGCAACATCCTGCACGTTCCCGCCAGTCTTTTCGCAAAGATCAGCCACTTCGTTGATGAAGGTGACTTTCATCGCCAGAAAGGCATTGGCCGCATATTTGATAATCTCGGCATTTTCCAAAGTGGTCACAATCATCGGCGTCTCACGCAGGTAAAGCGGACGGTAAACGCGTTTCATAGCGGCAGCGCCAGCGTCATCATGCACGCCCACCACCACGCGATCCGGCCGGAGGAAATCCTCTACGGCAGAGCCTTCACGCAGGAATTCAGGATTGGAGACCATGGAGAAAGGCACACCAGGCCGCGCCTTGGCGATACGATCCCGGACATCCGCATTCGTGCCAACAACAACAGTCGATTTGATGACAATAACTGCATTCGGTTTCATCGCAGCAGCAATCTCGTCAGCAGCCGCATGAATATATTGAAGGTCTGCCTCGCCATCACCGCGTCTCGACGGCGTGCCGACGGCGACAAATATCACATCGGCATCGGCAACCGTCTCGGCAAGCTCAGTCGTAAATGTCAATCGACCGTCACGCGCATTACGTGCCAAAAGCTCATCAAGCCCGGGTTCAAAAATGGTAACTTCACCCGCCTGCAATCGTTTGACTATTGCAGGATTTTTATCAACGCACGTAACGGAGAAGCCGAACTCGGCAAAACAAACTCCTGATACCAGACCGACATATCCGGTCCCGATCATCGCAATCTTCATAGAAAAGTTCCATTCTGCATGTTTTGGCCGCTTCAGTTGCTGGCACAGACGTTTGGCACAAACGACACCTCATGCCAATCGCTTGCATTCAATGGCGGCATATTCTGCCGCCATTAAGCAGTCTGAAATGGATTAATCCAACTTGACCGGCTTGCGTTCCGGCCCCTTCCGTTCCGCAGAAGCAGCCCATAGATTGACATTAGCATCATTCGCATAGGTATCGATCTCCGCAAGTTCAGCATCGCTGAACTCCAGATTGTCGAGTGCTTTCACGCAATCAATAACCTGCTGCGGCTTGCTGGCTCCTATCAAAGCCGTCGTAATGCGCCCTTTCCTCAAAACCCATGCCAAAGCCATCTGGGCAAGTGTCTGTCCGCGCCGCGAGGCAATGTCGTTCAATGAGCGAATATTGGCGATATTCTGATCACTAAGAAAGTTCGGGTTGAGCGATTTGCCTTGCGCGGCACGACTCTGTTCGGGGACACCCTTGAGATATTTATCCGTCAGCATTCCTTGAGACAAAGGCGAGAACACAATTGAGCCGATACCCAAATCTTCCAACGTATCCACAAGACCATCTTCCTCAATCCAGCGATTGATCATGGAATAGCTTGGCTGATGAATGAGGCATGGCGTGCCAAGCTCTTCAAGAATAGCCGCAGCTTCGCGCGTGCGATGAGAGTTATACGAGGAAAGCCCAACATATTGAGCGCGGCCAGATCGCACAATATGGTCCAAGGCCATCATCGTTTCCTCAAGCGGCGTATCTGGATCGAAACGATGGGAATAGAAAATATCGACATAATCGAGGCCCAGACGCTTCAAGCTCTGGTCGCAGCTGGCAATCAGATATTTCCGGCTACCCCATTCACCATAGGGGCCAGGCCACATTCCATACCCCGCCTTGGAAGAGATGATCAGCTCGTCACGGTGTCCTTTGAAATCTGTTCGCAGAATTTCGCCAAAAGCAGTCTCCGCAGAGCCGGGGGGCGGACCGTAATTATTGGCAAGGTCAAAATGGGTTATGCCAAGATCAAATGCCTGCCTGCATATTGCCTGCTTGAGGTTATGGGGCGTGTCATCGCCGAAATTATGCCAAAGGCCAAGTGAGATCGCTGGCATCTTCAACCCGCTGCGACCACAGCGATTATACTTCATGGTGTCGTAGCGTTTGGATTCCGGGATATAGCCCATAAGATCGATCCTGTTCTTATCAATACACATGCCGCGCACAGAGACGACTCTGTACGCGGCAATGACTATGGCCCAAACAATTTATCATGTCATGACATGAATCGTCACGATTTGAGGACCTGCCCTTCGCTGTCAAAGCGATAGGTGCGCCCTGCATCAGGCGTTGCATAAAGAATGCCGTCTACTTCATATTGATGTTCGCCAAACAGACGCACCGTCAAAGGTCCAAAATCTGTCTGAAGGTAGATTATCGTGTCGGCACCAAGATGTTCAACGTGAATGACAGATCCCTTCCACTCCCCTGATGTCGGGCTGACCTGAATATGCTCCGGGCGAATGCCTATTGTCTTCGCATCGCTCTGACCAAGTTTGGCCGCATCAATCAGGTTCATCTGAGGTGAGCCGATGAAGCCAGCGACAAAGACGGTCTGCGGAGCATTGTAGAGTTCCATTGGCGAGCCGACCTGTTCGATCTTGCCCTTGTTGAGAACGACAATCTTGTCGGCGAGCGTCATTGCCTCAACCTGATCATGCGTCACATAGATCATCGTCGCGTTTAGCTGGCGATGAAGACGAGCGATCTCAAGCCGCGTATTAACACGCAGCGCAGCATCAAGATTTGACAATGGCTCGTCAAAAAGAAACAGTTTTGGTTCGCGTACAATAGCGCGCCCAATTGCTACGCGTTGGCGTTGCCCACCCGAAAGCTCCGAAGGGCGACGCTCCAGATAATCATCAAGCGACAGCATGGAGGATGCAACTTTGGTGCGCTCCTTGATTTCCTCTGCCGGTTTTCCCGCTTGCTTCAAGCCAAGTCCCATATTGTCACGAACGGAGAGATGCGGATAAAGCGCATAGGTCTGAAATACCATCGCAATGCCGCGCTTGGCTGGCGGCGTATTATTGACCTTTTTGCCATCAATAAGAATTTCACCAGACGTTGCATCTTCCAGACCGGCGATGATGCGCAGCAGAGTTGACTTGCCGCAGCCCGATGGCCCGACAAAAATGACGAACTCGCCATCCTTTACCTCAAGGTCAATACCTTTCAGCACGTCCACCTGGCCAAAGGATTTAACGATATTTTCGATCTTCAAAGAACCCAATGTCTTGTTCCCGTTTCTTGGATAAATTTACAGGTTAACTGGCTGACCGGTGCGAACACTTTCATCGGCTGCAAGACAAACGCTCAATGAGCGCACCGCATCCTGCATGTGACGCGTAAGATCAATATTTTCCCGGATGGCCTTGAGAACATAGGCCTGCTCAAGATCACACAACTCCTGATGTCCAGGCTCACCCGCCATATTCAACAACTCATCAGGCTTGGCAAACCGCCCATCGGCACCCATGGCCGCCGAATGCAACTTGATCGTTGAAGTCTTGGTGTGCGAGTCGATATCATCCGACTTGGCATTCTGATCCATGACAATGGATACGCAGCCATTTGGAGATATGACGTCTTTCACGAAGAAGGCGGTTTCCGAAATCATCGGACCCCAGCCAGCTTCGTACCAACCCACAGTCCTGTCATCGAACAGAACCTGGAGATGACCATAATTATACATGTCTGGTGCTATCTCATCCGATAGCCGCACGCCCATGCCGCGCACTTGAACCGGCTTTGCATCGGTGATTTGCAGCATCACATCCAGGTAGTGCACGCCGCAATCGACAATTGGAGACGTTGTCTGCATAAGCGCCTTATGCGTACTCCAGGTTGCACCACTGGATTGCTGATTGAGGTTCATCCGGAAAACATAAGGTCCGCCGAGTTTTCTGGCCTCTTCGATCAGCCTTATCCATGATGGATGATGGCGCAATATATAGCCGATAACCAGCTTTCGGCCATGCTTCTTTGCAGCTGCAACAACCCGTTCCGCATCTGCAACAGTTGTGGCAAGTGGCTTTTCAACGAAGACATCCGCCCCCGCTTCCATTGCCGCAACCGCATAATCCGCATGACTATCAGAATAGGTATTGATGGATACCAACTCCGGCTTCAGTTCGACGAGAGCAGCCTCATAGGATGGGTAAATGGTATAGCCAGCAAGCTCTGGCTGCAAGTCTACTATTGATCTGTTCACCAACCCGACAATCTCAAATCCTGGATTGTTGTGATAGGCAAGCGCATGGCTGCGTCCCATATTACCAAGCCCGGCAACCAGAACGCGGATCGGCTTTTGTTCGCTCATTTCACGGCTCCCGCAGTTATGCCGCGGATCAACTGCCGCGAGAAGATAAGGTAAAGGACAAGCACCGGCACGATCGCCAGAGTGAGTGCAGCAAGAACAGCATTCCAGTTAGTCACGAACTGACCGATAAAGACCTGACTGCCAAGCGTAATCGTCTTGGTTGCGTCGCTGGGCGCAAGGATCAGCGGGAACCAGAGATCGTTCCAGATCGGTATCATGGTAAAGACAGCGACAGTTGCCATGGCTGGCCTGATCAGCGGCAGAACAAGCCGGAAGAATATGGAATATTCGGAAAGACCATCGATGCGTCCGGCATTTTTCAGATCGTCAGACACAGTCCGCATGAACTCAGTGAGGATAAAGACTGCAAGCGGCAATCCCTGTGCAGTATAAACCAGAATGAGCGCGGTCAGCGTATTGACGAGGCCGGCAGCGACCATCCCTTGCAGGATAGCGACTGTTCCAAGACGGATCGGGATCATGATCCCAAGCGCAAGGTACAGCCCCATCAATGTGTTGCCGCGGAAACGATATTCCGACAATGCAAAGGCAGCCATCGCGCCAAACAATAGAACGAAAAAAATCGATACGGCAGTGACGATAAAACTGTTTTGGAAGTAGAGCATGAAATCGCCCTGCTTCAGCACTGTCTCATAACCTACAAGGCTGAACACCGATGGAGTCGGCAATCCTAAAGGATCGCGGAAGATCGATGCACGATCCTTGAACGAATTAATGACTGTCAAGAACACCGGAAATAAAGCGATGAGCGTATAGCTTAGCAGCGCAAGATGTACCAAGCCGGTCCGAACTGGGGATGTTGTTGTTTTTGCCATGATCGTGATCCTAGAACTGGTATCGGCGCATGCGCCGCTGAATGGCAAACAAATAGAGGCAAACACCGGATAGGATGATGAGGAACATCACCGTCGCAATGGTCGCGCCCATGGATTTATCGCCGATCTGCAACTGAAAGCCGAAAAATGTCCGATAAAGCAGCGTTCCGAGAATATCGGTCGCTCCATCCGGCCCGGCCAACGCACCTTGTACGGTATAGACCAGATCGAACGCGTTGAAATTGCCGACAAAAGTAAGGATCGAGATGATGCCGATCGATGGCAATATCAGCGGAAGTTTGATCTTCCAGAATTGGCTCCATCCGGTAACGCCGTCGCACTCTGCTGCTTCCAGAACTTCGTCCGGAATATTGAGCATGGCCGCATAAATCAGCATCATTGGAATACCGACATATTGCCATACCGAGATCAGCGACACGGCAATCAAGGCTGAGCCCGGCTTGCCAAGCCATGGAGAGAAAATTGATTTAAGTCCGACCAGATCGAGCAAAAAGGGTGAGACGCCCCAGATAGGTGAGAGGATCAGCTTCCAGATGAAGCCAACAATGACAAATGAGAGCAGTGTCGGCAGAAACAAGGCCGTGCGGTAGAAGGCACCAAAGCGCAATTTGGGCACCGAAAGCAGTGCAGCCAAGGCAACGCCAATCGGATTTTGCACCACCATATGAATGATAAAGAAGATGAAATTATTCTTCAGCGCATTCCAAAAGCTTGCCGCCCAACGCGGATCTCCAAACAGCACAGCAAAATTGTCAAAGCCAACAAAGACGCTTTGACCATCTTTGACATTGAAGAGTGAAAGGCGAAGCGTTTCGATGAGTGGCAGGATCATCACCGCCGTATAGACGAGCAAAGCTGGTGTCAAAAACACCGCTATATGCCAGCGCCATGGACGCTTATCATTGCCGCGATCGGCCGATGCTTGCTCGACTGTGCTCATGGATAACAGAACCCCTGCTTGATTTTTGCCGCATCGTAAAACGGCGTGCGGCTACCGATCAGAATCCATTACGCCCGGCTATCCGAACCTCTGGATAAAAGAAATGAACGGGGCATCAAACGACACCCCGTTCATGATCAGTGCTTATTTGGCCGGCTTGTACCAGCTATCAAGACCGTCCTGCAGCTTCTTGGCAGCAACTTCAGGCGTATCCGTACCGTTGATAACGTTAGCAGATTCTACCCATGTCTCGTTTTCGAGGTTAGGCGTGCCGCGCGACAATATCTGGTAGGTGGAGCGGATCGTTGGCTTGCACTTTTCGCGCCAGGAAACGAATTCCTGTGCCAAAGGGTCCTGCATCTTTACCGGTGTCGAATTCAGGCTGAAGAAGCCTGGCAACGCATTGGCATAGATGTCGGCGAATTCAGGCGAAGCAACCCAATCAAGAAACTTCTTGGCCTCTTCCGGATGTTTGCTCTTGGCGTTCAGACCTGCGCCAATATCATTATGATCCGAAATGTAGCATGCATCGCCAGCATTTTTCACAGGTGGAGGGAATGCACCCATCTTGAATTGCGCCTGTGTATTGAACAGACCGATTTCCCATGAACCAGCTGGATAGATTGCAGCACGACCCAATGTGAAGAGATTCTGGCTGTCCGGATAGGTCTGAGCTTCAAAACCATCGCCCAGATAATCTTTCCACTTTAGCAGAACCTTGTAAGGCTCGACCCAAGGGGCGTCCGTCAGCTTTTCCTCGCCTTTGATCAGCTTGGCGCGGCCTTCTTCACCCTTCCAGTATGTCGGGCCGATATTCTGGTAGCCCATGGTCGCGGCTTCCCAAAGGTCTTTGGTGCCCATCGCCATTGGAATGTAGGTGCCATCCGCCTTGATCTTGTCGAGTGCTGCAAAGAACTCAGCTTCCGTCGTTGGAACAGCAATACCGAGCTTGTCAAAGGCATCCTTGTTATAAATGAAACCATGAATAACCGAGGCCATCGGCACGCAGAAGGCGTCCTTGCCATCATCTGTCGTCCAGGCGGCCTTTGCCACATCGGAGAAATTCTTCATACCAGGCAAATCTGTCAGGCTGGCAAGATTACCGCGTTTGAACTGCTCCAATGACTTGTCAAACGGGCGGCAGGTGATGATATCGCCAGCGCTACCTGCATCAAAACGCGCACCAAGAGCGGCATCATATTCAGTTGGCGGTGTTGGCGCGAATTTGACCTTGATGCCGGGATTCTTTGCTTCGAAGGCCGGGATCAGCTTTTCCTGCCAGATGGCAAGATCGTCCGTACGCCAGCTTTCAATCGTCAGCTCTGTATCAGCGGCATGGGCGAAACCGGCTGTTGCCAGAATGCTTGTCGCCATTAGCAGTGATTTCAGTGTCTTGCTTCCCATTTTCAGTCTCCTGTTGCACCCTCATGAGCAGTGCCGTTAATGAGAATCTTGGCTCCTAGCGAGAACCAAGGCCCTCTTTCAGTTCCGAAAGCGCCGGGCGAAGCCTCTGTTGATTGCTTTCGAGAATTCTTCTTGCTTCTTCCGCGTCTTTTGCACCGGCGGCGAGCAAAATTGCTGACTTCACTGATCCGCCGCTTGCATGCAGAAATTGCGCTGCCTCCTTGAGATCGCATCGGCTTATTGCCGATACGATACGGGCAGCGCGCTCACGTAATTTGATATTGTCGGCCACCAGATTGACCATATAGCCATCATGCACGTGCCCAAGATGGATCGCCATTAATGTGGACAAAAGGTTGAGCGCGATTTTCTGAGCCGTGCCAGCCCCCATACGAGTGGAGCCAGCGACCATTTCCGCTGGAGTTTCAAGTGTAATGGCCACATCGGCATTATCAAAAATCGGAACGTCGCGGTTATTCGCAATCGAAATGATTTTCAGTCCGCGCTTCTTCGCTTCATCAATCGCAGCCAGGGCGTAAGGCGTCGTACCACTTGCTGAAACCGCGATCAGGCAATCGCTCTCATCCAAGCCTACATCGGCGACATCTCTTGCGGCTTGACTGGCATCATCCTCATAGGTTCCGGCGAGGCGATGAAGACTGGCAATGCCACCGGCGATCAAAATGATAACCTTATCTGGCGGGATTCCATAAGTGCCTGGAATTTCCAGCGCGTCAGCCAAGGCCATAAGACCTGAACTTCCGGCAGCGGCATAGGCCAACTTTCCACCAGCTGCGATTGTTTCAGCAGCTATTTGGGCTGCGTCGGCAATCGATTCCATCTGATTGGAGACAGCATTGGCAGCATCCATTTGCGCATCAAGCAACAAGCGTAAAACAGCATCCGGTGACTTCTCGTCAAGTCCGGTCGCCCTGTCGTTGCGTTGCTCGGTGCGGGTAAGGTCCACTCTGCTCTCCTCGTTTTTATAATTAATGCCAAAAAAATACCACTTGTCCAGCAAATCTTAAAAAAATCCTGAAGTGATTTATCAGTATTGAATTTTATGTATATATAACAGCATATTACAGGAAAATTTCAAAATGCATAAATTAACGCTTGGATATTGGTACTTTATTGGTATTCTATTGGCGGAGGGCAATTTGTCGTGACTTATCTCCTTGGAATCGATGGCGGTGGAACGGGTTGCAGGGCGGCATTGGCCGATCTGGACGGCCGCATCCTCGGCATTGGAAAAAGCGGCTCAGCCAATATCATGACCGATATGAACAAGGCCAAGCACAATATACTTGATGCAGTTGAAGCGGCATTCACCAGTGCTGGCATCGACAAATCCTTTATCAATTCCTCATCGGCAGTTCTTGGGCTAGCCGGGGCAAATGTCGGAAATAATGCAGCGAATCTGAAAGCCTCCCTCCCCTTCAAGAATGCTATGGTGTTCTCCGATGGCCTGATCGCGCTTCAGGGTGCAATCGGCAATAATGACGGCACAGTCGTCATTTTAGGAACAGGTTCGGTTTTCATAACCCGCAGCGGAGATAAGGTTCGCTTCGCCGGAGGTTGGGGATTCAAAGTCGGCGATCTGGGCGGCGGTGCTCGCCTCGGCCAGCATTTGCTTGAAGAAACACTTCTGGCCTATGATCATTTCCACCCTTCATCTCCACTCACCGATGCTGTCATGCAGCATTATGAAAACAACCCGCACAAGATTGTGCAGTTTGCACATTCAGCAACTCCGAGTGACTTCGGGACATTGGTGCCGATGATTTTCAACTATGCCGCCCAAAACGATGCGGTCGCGCTTGCAATCCTGCAAACCGCTGTCGATCAAATCGAAAAGGGGCTCGACGCCATCATGTCCGCAGGGCAGACCCGTCTTTCTCTTCTCGGGGGGCTTGGTCCGCTTTATGAAAAGCGTCTCTCACCGCGCTATCAGGAAAAGCTGCAAAAACCGTTGAATGACGCCCTGACAGGCGCAGTACAGCTCGCAGTTTCAAATTTCGCTTCAAAGGCAGCGGAGCACACTCATGTCTGATGGCCTGATTGATATTCTCCCGACCCTTAATGATGGATCAAATGCAGGCGGTCCTCTTTACGTAAAGCTGCAAAGATTGATTGAAAATGCAGTGCTCGACGGCTTGCTCAAGCCCGGAGATGCATTACCGCCGGAACGCGAGCTTGCCGCAATCGCAGATATTTCCCGTGTTACTGTTCGCAAGGCAGTGCAGGGTCTGGTCAATGATGGCTTGCTTGTCCAGCGTCACGGCTCTGGTACATTCGTCGCGCCTCGCTCTGCTCGGGTGGAGCAATCGCTGACACATCTGACATCATTTACAGAAGATATGGCGCGGCGCGGCATGGTTGTTCGCTCAACCTGGCTTGATCGGGGAATCTATGCGCCCTCTCCTGAGGAAATGGTGACCTTGGGCTTAACCTCAGGCGAACGGGTTTCACGGATCAGCCGTTTACGCGTTGCCAATGATATGCCGATGGCAATTGAGAGAGCAGCACTATCCGTGCATGTACTGCCTAATCCGGAATTGGTGACACTATCGCTCTATGCGGTATTGGCTGCCAACGGCAATCGACCCGTTCGGGCGATACAGCGTATCTCAGCTGCAATACTAAAAGAGAATGATGCAAAACTTCTTCAGGTTCCCGCTGGGTCGGCCAGTTTGAACATTGAAAGAATTTCCTATCTCGATTCAGGAAAAGTAATTGAGTTCACCAGATCCATTTATCGCGCAGACGCCTATGAATTTGTCGCTGAGCTGAAACTTGGTGACAGTTCGGAAATATCAGGAGCAGTACTTTGAGCAAGACAACTTTGATGCGGGATGAAATCCTGTCCATTCCCGACGTAACGACACGTTTTCTCGATAGCTCCCGCGCTACTCTTGCCGCTGCCGGTGCAAGGCTGCGCGAAAAGAATCCGCCATTTCTCGCATCCATTGCACGAGGCTCGTCGGACCATGTGACGGCATTTCTGAAATATTCCTGCGAGTTAACTGCGGGTATTCCAGTTGCATCGCTTGGTCCATCTGTCGCGTCCATTTATGGCGTTAATCTGAAACTCGGTAGCGCAGCGACCCTATCCATCTCGCAATCGGGCAAAAGCCCGGATATCGTCAGCATGACAAAGGCAGCGCGCGAAAGCGGTGCACTGACCATCGCAATTACAAATGTATTTAATTCCGACCTGGCTCATGTAAGTGATCTGCCGATTGATATTCTTGCGGGGCCAGAGCGCAGTGTTGCGGCGACAAAATCCTTTGTAAGTTCCGCAGTAGCTGGCCTGGCTTTGATTGGGCATTGGACCAACGACCAAAAGCTGCTTGCTGCCATTGATGACCTTCCCTCGGCGCTGGCGAAGGCGGTGGCATGCGACTGGTCAGCATTTGCGACGGCATTGGAGGATGAGAATTCGCTCTTTATTCTAGGGCGCGGACCTTCGCTTGCCATTTCCAATGAGATTGCCTTAAAATTCAAAGAAACCAGCGGCGTTCACGCGGAATCATACAGCGCGGCAGAAGTGATGCATGGGCCAAAGGCAATTGTCGGCAAAAGCTTCCCGATTCTTGTGTTGGCTGCACGGGATGCTGCTGAAACATCGCTGGTTGAAGCTGCTGATCACCTTGCCGATCAGGGCGCAGCTGTGTTTCTGACATCAAACAAGCCGTCAAAGGCAACTGCCCTGCCCTTCGTGGCCACATCGCATCCGCTCACCGATCCGCTGGCTCTGCTCGTTTCATTCTACGCATTTGTCGAAGCATTCGCCCGAAGCCGCGGTTTTAATCCGGACGAACCACCTCACTTACGAAAAGTGACCGAGACCATATGAGTACCGTCTACGCAATTACCGGCGCTGCCATTTTTGATGGTGAAAACTGGCACGAAAAATCTGCACTGGTCGTAGAGCAGGGTGTGATCAAACGCATCGACACTGCGGGCGACTTGGCTGCGGATATACGCCGCGTCGAGATGAATGGCGGGAAACTTGTGCCCGGATTCATCGACGTTCAGGTGAATGGCGGTGGGGGGGTATTGCTCAATGACGGGCCGAGTATCGACGCTATCCGTACCATCTGCAATGCGCATTTTGCTTTTGGAACAACCGCCCTGCTCCCGACGCTCATTACAGATACGCCCGAAATAACGGCCGCGGCGATAGCAGCAGGTAAGGCGGCAGCACAGGAAAAAGTTACGGGTTTCATTGGACTGCACCTTGAAGGACCGCACCTCTCCTTAAGCCACAAGGGCACGCATGACCCCAAACTGATCCGCCCCATGGATGATGCGGACTTGCTTGCAATTATCGAAGCTGCTCAAGAAATCCCGGTTCTCCTCACCACGCTCGCCCCGGATACTGTTCCGCCGGAAAAGATCAAGGCACTGGTCAATGCCGGTGTCATCGTCAGTCTTGGTCACAGCGGTGCATCCTATGAGACCGTCCTGGCTGCCCGGGATGCCGGTGCATCCATGGTCACACATCTCTTTAATGCAATGAGCCAGCTTGGCCATCGTAGTCCCGGCGTAGTTGGTGCAGCTTTACAATCGGGAGAGCTTTCGGCTGGCCTGATTGCGGACGGCTTTCATGTCGACAAGGCTTCCATGTCGATTGCACTGCGAGCCAAACAAGGCCCCGCAAAGATATTTCTGGTGACTGATGCAATGTCTACTATAGGCACGGATATCACGTCATTCACCTTGAACGGCAGAACGATAACGCGCGCTGGTGGCCGTCTGACCCTCGATGACGGCACTCTTGCCGGTGCGGACCTTGATATGATTTCGGCCGTTCGCTTCGTGCATCAACAATTGGGCCTCACCCTTGATGAATCATTGCGCATGGCTTCGCTTTACCCGGCGCAAAGCATCCGCATTGACCATACCCATGGCCGCCTATTATCCGGCTATGTGGCGAACATCGTCCATCTGACTGATTGTCTCGAAGTGGATCATGTCTGGATCGACGGCGACGTCCACTATGCGCGTTGACGCCTGTATGTAATTGGCCATAGACTCCGGATTATTCCGCAGGAGATTTCATCATGGCCAAGGACGCATTGATTGTTATCGATGTTCAGAACGATTTTTGCGAAGGCGGTGCCCTCGGCGTGTCTGGTGGCAATGAGATCGTTCCGATCATCAACAAGCTGATACTCCGCTTTGACCGTGTTATTTTAACGCAAGACTGGCACACACCGGCCCATTCGAGCTTTGCCTCCAGCCATGCAGGCAAAACTCCCTTTCAAACGGTTATGATGCCCTATGGCGAGCAGACGCTTTGGCCGGATCATTGCGTGCAGGGCACAACCGGCGCCGACTTTCATCCTGATCTGGAATGGACGAAAGCCGAACTGGTTATTCGCAAAGGCTTTCGCCCACACATTGACAGCTATTCGGCATTTTATGAAAACGACCGTGTAACGCCGACCGGCCTCGCTGGCTATCTGAGAGAGCGTGGCATAACACACGTTACTTTTGTTGGGCTGGCAACTGATTTTTGCGTTGCCTACTCAGCCCTTGATGCCGCAGCTCAAGGTTTTACCGCAGAGGTGCTTCTCGATGCGTGCCGCGCAATCGATCTTGGTGGTTCGCTGGCGGCGATGACAATCAAAATGCGCAAGGCCGGTGTTACGCTCATTTGAGACTTAAAAAGTGAACAGCTGCGCATTTTCCACAAGACTGCGTAAACCTTATTAGCTTAAAGTCAAATAACTGTTGTTTCTCTGTCACATAATGAGGATACTTAGCCCAAGCGCGCTTAAGACGACGCCTCATCATGGGAGATTTTAATGACTAATCACGGCACCAAACTCACCGTGGCCTTCGGCATTTTGTTGGCCTCATCATCTGCATCGTTTGCTGTTACCGAAATCAGCTGGTGGCATGCCATGACCGGTGCCAATAACGAAGTTATTGAGACATTGGCAAAAGAATTCAATGAAGGTCAGAGCGAATACAAGGTTGTACCTGTGTTCAAAGGCTCCTATCCTGAAGCACTCAATGCAGGCATTGCAGCGTTCCGCGCAAAGCAAGCTCCGGATATTCTTCAAGTTTTTGATGCTGGCACCGGCGTAATGATGGCAGCAGAAGGCGCGGTTAAACCCGTTGCCGACATCCTGTCGATGGGTGGGAAAAAATTCGACAAGAGCCTCTATTTACCGGGCATCGTTGCCTATTATTCGAAGCCGGATGGCACTATGCTGTCATTTCCCTATAACAGCTCCTCACCCATCCTTTATTATAACAAAGATGTTTTCAAGAAAGCCGGTCTCGATGAAAACACACCTCCGAAGACTTGGCCGGAAGTTTGGGAAGCTGCAAAGAAGATCAAAACAAGTGGCGCAGCCAATTGCGGTTTTACTTCCACTTGGATGACATGGATTCAAACCGAAAACTTTGCCGCATGGAATGACGTGAGCTGGGGCAGCAACGAAAACGGTATTGCCGGAACGGATGTCGAGCTGAAAATCAATGCACCAATCTTTGTCAAGCATTTTCAGGATATTGCCGACCTCGCCAAAGATGGAACTTTCCGTTACGGCGGCCGTGTCTCCGAAGGCAAGCAATTGTTCCTGTCGGGCGAATGCGGCATTTTGAATGAATCATCCGGTGGTCTTGGCGATATTGTAAAGTCAGGCATGAATTTTGGTACGGGCCAGCTTCCATATGAACCGGAAGCAAAGAATGCGCCCCAAAATACTATACCTGGCGGTGCCAGCCTTTGGGTATTTGCCGGAAAGACCGACGAGAAGTATAAGGGCATAGCTGCCTTCTTCAACTTCCTTTCCAAGACTGAAATCCAGTCGCGTCTGCATCAGGTGTCGGGCTACCTGCCCGTTACGCTGGCTGCCTATGAAGACACGAAGAAATCCGGCTTCTATGAAAAGAACCCTGCCCGCGAGATTCCGATCAAGCAAATGATGGGTAAGGCACCGACCGAGAATTCCAAAGGCGTTCGCCTTGTAAATCTGCCCCAGGTCCGCGACATCGAGAATGAAGAATTTGAGAACATGCTCGCTGGCAAGCAAACCGCTCAGGAGACACTTGATAAAATTGTCGAGCGCGGCAATGCAGCAATCAAGCAGGCTCTCAGTCAGTAATCAAACCGTCAAAGATACCCGCCCGTATAACCTCATACGGGCGGGCTTTGTTTCAAGCGAGGCATTCATGGCATCGTCAAAGCATGTCACTTTCCCCAACAAGTTTCTGCCCTATCTTCTGCTGGCGCCTCAATTGGCAATCACGGCCGTCTTTTTTTATTGGCCTGCATCGCAAGCCATTCAGCAGTCTGTATTACGGGAAGATCCATTTGGATTGTCGACGCAATTTGTTGGGCTTGCCAATTTCAAACACGTTCTAAACGATGCCAATTACCTGAACTCCCTTCAGGTGACTGTCATATTTTCAATTGCCACAGCTTTGATTGCCATGGCCTTTGCACTGTTGCTCGCCGTAATGGCGGACAAGGTCATACGGGGCAAAGGCGTGTACCGGACATTGCTGATATGGCCCTATGCTGTAGCCCCAGCGATTGCAGGCATGCTCTGGCTGTTTCTGTTCAATCCTTCAATGGGTACATTGGCATACCTCTTGCGCTCGACCGGATATAATTGGGATCCGCTGCTCAATAGCGATCAAGCGATGGTGCTCGTCGTTGCCGCGGCTTCCTGGAAACAGATCAGTTACAATTTTCTGTTTTTCGTCGCGGGCCTGCAGTCCATCCCTAAGTCGTTGATTGAAGCTGCGGCCATTGATGGCGCCGGAGAAACGAAGCGTTTTTGGACCATTATATTCCCGCTTCTAGCGCCAACCACATTCTTCTTGTTGGTCGTTAATACGGTTTACGCTTTCTTCGATACGTTCGGCATCATTCATGCCGTTACAAGAGGCGGTCCGGGAAAAGCAACAGAAACTCTGGTCTACAAGGTCTATAATGACGGGTTCGTCAATCTCATCCTTGGCGACTCGGCGGCGCAATCCGTTATTCTGATGGTAATTGTCATTGCTATGACAGCGGTACAATTCCGCTATGTCGAGCGCAAAGTCCATTACGGCTGAGGGGAACCAGAATCATGATTCAAAACAACCCCATAGGCCGCATCATCGCCCACATCATTTTGATCGTCGGCATTTTGATCGTTGCCTTTCCGATCTACTATACCTTTGTCGCGTCAACCCAGACATTGCAAGACATTATCCGTCCGCCACTATCCTTGCTGCCGGGAGGTCATTTCTGGGAGAATTATTCCAGCGCTCTTTTCGGTGGCATCAGCAAGATCGGCGGCGTTGGCGTTGACCGTCTTTTGCTCAACACGCTTGTCATGGCGCTCGGCATTGCCATCGGCAAAATCATCATTTCCATCCTGTCGGCCTATGCGATCGTGTTTTTCCGCTTTCCGGGACGCATGTTTTTCTTCTGGTTCATCTTTATAACGCTGATGCTGCCCGTCGAAGTACGCATTTTGCCTACTTATAAGATCATGGTCGACCTTGGCCTGATTGACACCTATACGGGTCTAATTCTTCCGCTTATGGCCTCAGCCACGGCAACGCTGTTATTCAGACAATTCTTCATGACAATTCCAGGCGAGCTGGTTGAGGCAGCCCGGGTTGACGGGGCAGGACCATTGCGATTCTTCAAGGATATTGTCTTGCCGCTATCGAAGACCAACATCGCGGCCCTGTTTGTAATCCTCTTCATCTATGGCTGGACACAATATCTCTGGCCATTGCTTATGACCAATCGCAACGATATGGCGACCATCGTCATTGGACTGCGCAAAATGATCGACTTCACTGACGCCACCACGCAATGGCATCTGGTGATGGTCACCTGCATTCTTGCCATCCTGCCCCCGATACTGGTCGTTGTTCTGATGCAACGCTGGTTTGTGCGCGGACTGGTTGAAACGGAGAAATAATATGGCAAGTTTAGAACTAACCGATGTCCGCAAAGTCTATGGAAGCGCTGTTGAAGCGGTAAAGGGCGTCAATATTTCTATCAATGATGGTGCGCTATGCGTGCTGGTTGGCCCGTCGGGCTGCGGAAAATCTACCCTGCTTCGAATGATCGCCGGCTTGGAATCCATCACGGACGGCACTGTGAAAATCGACAGCACAGTCGTCAACAATCTTGGTCCCGCCGAAAGGGACATTGCCATGGTTTTCCAGAATTATGCGCTTTATCCGCATATGAAGGTTTATGACAATATGGCCTATGGGCTGCGCAACCGCGGCATGCCCAAGGACGAGATCGACAAACGCGTTAGGGATGCAGCACAAATCCTTGAATTGACTCAGCTTCTGGAACGACGCCCCAAAGAGCTTTCCGGTGGTCAGCGCCAGCGTGTTGCGATGGGCCGTGCCATTGTTCGCAGCCCGAAAGTATTTCTCTTTGATGAGCCGCTTTCCAATCTTGATGCAAAACTTCGTGGCCAGATGCGGGTGGAAATTAAAAACCTGCAACGTCAGCTTGGGGTTACCAGCGTTTACGTTACCCATGATCAGCTGGAGGCCATGACGCTGGCTGACATTCTCGTCGTCATGAATGGCGGTGTTGTGGAGCAGATTGGTGCGCCGCTGGATATATATGAGAAACCCGCAAGCACGTTTGTCGCAAGCTTCATCGGCGCGCCGCCCATGAACCTTGTTCCTGTCACCGCCGATGGTTCGGGGCTTATCCTCAAGGACGGCACGCATATTGGCGCTCAAGGTCTGGCGGTTCCAACATCAGGCGCTGTCATCGGCTTCCGTCCTGAAGATCTGGAAGTATCGGCCGGGACCGATACCCATATAGGCGGTTTGGAGCTTGATCTGAAAGTACTCGGTGTCGAACCCGTTGGTGCCGAGAGTTATGTCTATGGCATTATCGGCGGGGAACGTGTCGTCGTACGCGTTGCCGGACGCTCAACTTCGCAGACTGAAGATCATCTGCGCGTGATTATTCCAAAGGAAAAACTGCACCTCTTCAACGAGGCAGGAAAACGCATCTAAAAGCAAAACCTCCCCCATTTCCGGGGGAGGTTTTCATTCGGGCTGAGAATATCGATTACCAGCTTGGAACGGCAGCGCCCTTGTACTTATCCAAAATAAACTGCTTTACCGGCTCTGAGTGATAGGACTCGACAAGTGTCTTTACCCAAGGCTTGTCCTTATCCGCAGTACGAACGGCGATAAGATTGATATAAGGCGCTTTTTCACCTTCTTTCAGGATCGTATCTTTCATTGGATCAAGGCCCGCCTCAAGCGCATAATTGGTGTTGATTGCAGCGGCATCAACATCATCAATTGAACGTGGCAACTGGGCTGCATCAAGCTCAACGAATTTGAAATTCTTGGTATTTTCCGTCACGTCGGCTGGCGTCACTTTCAGGCCGACACCATCTTTCAGCTTGATTGCACCCTTGTCTGCCAGAATAAGCAAGGCGCGTCCGCCATTTGTCGGATCATTCGGAATCGCAATGGTAGCTCCGTCCGCCAACTCATCGAAATTCTTCACTTTTTTCGAATAGATGCCCATTGGGAAATTGACGGTATAGGCAACATCGACGAGATCATATTTGCGATCGGCGATCTGGTTTTCGAGATATGGTTTATGCTGGAATGAATTGGCATCCAGTTCGCCATCATTCAACGCCTGATTTGGCACGACATAATCGGAAAACTCCAGGATTTCGATATCAAGTCCCTTTGGCTTGGCAACTTCCGCAACCTTTTCCAAAATCTGCGCGTGCTCACCGGGAGTTACGCCGATTTTGATTGTTTCTGCAAAGGCCACAGTCGCGCTAAGGCTTGCTGCCAGAACGGCAACGCCAAGTATCTTCTTCAGCATTTTTATACTCCTGTTTAAGAATGATTATTTTGGTCGATTACGCTTGTCGAATTGCCGAGCCAACCTGTCTCCGGCACTTTGAACCAGTTGCACAAGAACGATGAGCACCACCACGACAATAGCCATCACATCAGGCATGAAACGTTGGTAACCGTATCGGATACCAAGATCCCCAAGTCCGCCCCCACCAATTGCGCCAACCATGGCGGCATATCCAATCAGACTGACAATGGTAAGCGTTAATGCCGAAGCGATACCGGGCCGGGCTTCGGCAAGCAGCACCTTGAAAACGATCTGCATCGGGCTTGCGCCCATCGCGCGCGCAGCTTCGGTAAGGCCCGGATCGACTTCCCGGATTGCTGTTTCGACGAGGCGGGCTATGAAGGGTATGGTTGCAATTGTCAGCGGGACAATCGCAGCCGTCGTTCCGATGGAGGTGCCGGCAATAGCTCTTGTGAACGGAATGATTGCCACAACAAGAATGATGAATGGCGTGGATCGAGCTGCATTCACGATGAGCCCCAGCACTCTGTTTGCTGTTGGAGCGGGAAATAGTTCGCCGCGCCCACTCGTCGCCAGAAATACGCCAAGTGGAATCCCAAATAGTGATCCTATAAGGCCCGCGACAGCGACCATATAAAGTGTCTGCCCAGTGGCTTTTAATAGTAACGAGAAAATATCAGCGGACATAACCCAGCACCTCCGATGAGAGACCATGATCCGCGAGGAAATCACGTGCGCGTTTTAATTGGTCACCATCAGCCAATAAAGAGACAACCAACATCCCGAATGGCCTGCCTGCGATTTCATCAACCGCTCCAGCCATAATATTGACCTCAATTCCAAGATCGCTGCCAAGCCGCGCAAGCATCGGCTCCGTTGCATTCTCTCCCTTGAAAACAACTCGCAGGATTACCCGAGAGCCGGGCGCAGCAACGTCTGTCATACGGCTCATTAGAAACTCTGGCAGATGCATGCCAGCCAGACCGCTCAAAAGCGCCTGTGTTGTCTCATGCTTATGCCCCGTAAACACGTCGAAGGTTGGCCCCTGTTCGACGATGCGCCCTCCATCGATAACCGCTACATGGTGCGCAATCGTCTTGATCACTTCCATTTCGTGAGTAATCAGAAGTACTGTTAGCCCAAGCTCACGATTGATTTTTTGCAGGAGCGCAAGGATTGACCGCGTTGTTTCCGGATCGAGTGCGGATGTCGCTTCATCCGACAACAATAATTTCGGTTCCGTTGCCAAGGCGCGAGCAATACCGATACGCTGCTTTTGTCCGCCAGAAAGCTCTGAAGGGTAGCGATTCCGCTTGTCGGAAAGTCCAACTAAATCGAGCAGAGGAGTAACTCTCTTCTCGATTGTTTGCTTGTCGATACCAGCAATTTCCAGAGGCAAAGCGATATTATCAAAGGCAGTTCTGGAGGAGAGGAGATTAAAATGCTGAAAAATCATACCAATCGAGCGACGCACGGAACGCAGATTCTTTTCATCCAGCACAGCAACATCTGTCCCATCAACCAGAACATGACCGGATGTTGGTTTTTCGAGTCCATTGACCAAACGAATGAGCGTTGATTTTCCTGCGCCAGAGCGACCGATAATGCCGGTCACCGAGCCACGCGGAACGATCAGGTTTACTGCCTCAAGGGCAACAACTTCCGTCCCGGTGCCACCAGCGCCAAAACGTTTCGAGACATTTTGAAACTCAACCATTGGTGTTGTGGGTACACCGGTACCTGGCTGCGGTTCAATTTGGCTTTGTGCCCTGCTATGCATAACTGCCATATTCATTTGCGGCGCTCGCACGACCGCCCTGCTGTCTGTTTGCGATGGTCTATATAGACCATCTGCGACTTTCGATAGACTTTGGCAACAGACATGAACATTTCAGCTTTGGATTGTGGATGGCAGCGATTGTTGCCATCAACATAAGTGACGCCTGTGAGAACAGACACACAATATATTTCCCAATCCCGACTATAGTCGGAATCCTGTTCTAAAGATTCCGACTATTGGGCCAATTTCAGTAGCAAGACGGGTTTATTATGCTGCTGCACGATATCGCTCCAGCCAATGAGCATAGGGTGCCGGGAGAACCCATGAGGGCTTTTCAACGCCGAGTTCTCTCGCCGCACGATAGGGCCAATGCGGCTCATCAAGCAGAGGGCGACCGAGCATTACAAGATCGACTGATCCGTCACGCAAGATTGCCTCAGCTTGCTGCGGGGTGCTGATGTACCATGATGTCGATGCCGGGAGGCCTGTTTCACTCTTTACACGGGCAGCAAGAGGGCCAAGAAAGGCGGGGCCCCAAGGAATATTGGCCTTGCCGGTGGAGAATCCCATGCTGACATCAATAAAATCCAATCCATCAGCCTTCAATAACCTTATCAGCTCGATAGCTTCTTTCACCGTCTCTTCATCATTCCCATCATATTCAATTACGCCAAGGCGCATTGCCAAAGGCAAGCTCTGCGGCCAAATTGCACGGACTGCCTGCAGCGTTTCACGAAGAAAACGCGAGCGATTTTCAAAGCTGCCACCATATTCATCTGTGCGATGATTAGAATGTTTGGACAGGAAGCTTTGACCAAGATAGCCATGGGCAAAATGCAGCTCCAACCACTCAAAACCACTGGCAAGCGCGCGTTTTGCACTGTCCACAAAGGCCTTTTTTATCCGCTCTATATCAGCAATTGTCATTTCACGAGGTACTTTTGGCAAGCCACCTCCATAAGCTATTGCAGAAGGAGCAATCGTTTCCCAACCGCGCGGATCGTCAACAGCAATATGATCATCACCTTCCCATGGACGATTAGCGCTCGCCTTTCGCCCGGCATGACCGATCTGAATGCCCGCAACTGCTCCCGCTTCTTTGATGAGCTTAACGGCCTTGGCCAGTTCCGTGGCCTGCTCCTCATTCCATAATCCAACGCAAGCGGGAGTGATCCGCCCTTCTGGGGTAACTGCTGTTGCTTCCACTATCACCAGACCGGCACCGCCTCTGGCCAATCCCCCTAGATGAATATGGTGCCAATCATTGATCACACCATCAACAGCTGAGTATTGGCACATGGGGGATACCGCGATGCGGTTGCGTAAAGTTACGCCCTTTAATGTGAAAGGTTCGAAAAGTGTGGTCATGCGTTTTCTCCAGAATTTTCTATTGTTCGATTGTTCGATATTATTCGAACAATAGCAATACACAAAAATTTGTGGTATCCAAGATTCATGAGACAGTTCATGCACCCATCACCATCAGATTTTCGTCTTGAGGCGGTACTTCATGCCTTGAGCGATCCTGTTCGGCTTTCAATAATTCGACAATTGGCACGCGAAGGTGAGGCAACTTGTGCGGCTCTTGATGGTGGCCGTCCCAAATCAAGCATGTCTCATCATTTTCGTATTTTGCGCGAGTCGGGTCTGGTGAAAACTCGTAATGAGGGCACGTCTCATATGAATGAGCTTCGCGCACAGGATTTGGACAAGGTTTTCCCAGGCTTACTGACGGCGATTCTTAATGCGACACTTACCGTTTGAACCATCGCTCCCTTTTATGGATAGATGAGCGGTAAAAAGTAAAGCTGACGGCGGCTCCTCGCTCATTGTGACAGTTCGAACAAGGGTTAATTATGCAAAACAATACATCCAACTAATAGTACAGAATAGTAGATAAAATACATTTATGCTGATAATTCAAACTCGTCTATAATTACAACAACTCGACTGATAAATATGTTGCACTTGACATCTAATCTCAATTATCTAGATTTTCCCGACTTAAAGATATCGGTAACTAATATAGAAAATGTGAAGTATTTTAACCAATACAGAACTCAAAGCAGCTAGAACTGACTGAACCGATTTATCTTGCCGAGGCTCCGCGTGCGACTGTCAAACTTTCATACTTTTGACGCTGTCCGATCCATGTTCGGCATGCGCGGAAATATAAACCCTGCTGTCAAACGCCGCGTCTACGCGGAGCAGATGGATGTTGCACTTAGACTGGCACCCTTCACTGTTCTTGTAGCGATGTGCGTTGTGTTCGTTGTCACTTACGTTTTCTGGGATATCGGACCCCGCCCCTATCTGGCTGGCCTCGCAACTGTCGTCGCTTTCATGACGGCCATTTCCCTGCTCGCCTGCTGGCAATGGTATAATGTTCCCAAAGTCAAGGAATTGGGTTTTGAAGCAATAAAATACCTCATCATTGTATCTGCTTTTTATGGCATATGCCTTGGCAGCATACCTTTGATGCTTTTCTTGAATGCCGACGCCTATCATCGCCTTTTGATTGCCTGCACCGCGGCTGGGCTGATGGCGACAGGTATTGGCGTAGCGGTTGTGCCTCTCGCCGCAATTGCCTATTCCGGTACAATTATTACTGGCTCATTTTTCGCACTGGCATCTACCGGCGAAGATTTTTTCCTTTTCATCGCAATTTTGCTGGCTTTCTACGCCCTCTTCATTTTGTTCACGATTGTTCATATGAGCAATCTGATCGTTATGAGAACACTCGATCAAATCAAGGTGGAGCAGCAAAAGGAAGTTATCAGCCTGCTTCTCTATGATTTTGAAGAAAATGCCAGTGACTGGATTTGGGAAACTGATGCTGACCTGAAATTACAGCACACATCGCCACGCCTCGCCCAGATCTCTGCAAAAACCATGCGTGAACTGCAAGGCATGCCCTTCGCCCAGCTGTTCAAGATTGATCAATCACACGCGGATGCAGCGTTGAAGGTTGGTTCGATCTGGCAGGCGATAGAAAACCGGACAACTTTCCGGAACCATATCTTGCCGGTCAATATTAAGGGCGAGACGCGATGGTGGTCACTCACCGGCAAAGCGATCTTTGATAATGCCGGGCAATTCGTCGGTTATCGCGGTGTCGGATCAGACGTCACTGCAGCCAAGCAGTCGGATGATCAACTGTCTTATCTGGCACGCTACGATGTGCTGACCGATCTACCTAACCGTACATTGTTCAACGACCAGTTGAGCGAAGCAACAAAAAATCTGGAACACGGTCTGCGCAGCTTTGCAGTATTTTGTATCGATCTTGATGAATTCAAGACTGTAAATGACAGCTTTGGTCACGGCATTGGTGACCAATTGCTGAAACAGGTCGCAGATCGCCTTCGGGGTAGCTCCCCACCCACCTATATTGTGGCTCGCCTATCGGGTGATGAGTTTGCCATCTTGGCAAAGGGGGCCGACCATGCGGAGGCGTCAGAGCTTGCACAACAATTGGTGCAGAATGTTTCGCAGCCATTTTGGATTGACGGTATCCAGATCAACATTCACATAAGCATCGGTATCGCTATTGCGCCGACGGATAGTGTCAATGATATCATGCGTTGTGCTGATCTTGCGCTCTACCGTACCAAGAATGAAGGCCGCAATAGTTATCGGTTCTATGAAGTTGAAATGGATGCGAGAATAGAAGCCAAGCGTGCCCTTGCAATGGACTTGCGCGGCGCCTTGGCCCGCGACGAGTTCATCTTGCATTTCCAACCGATTGTTTCTGCTTCAACACTTAAGACTGTTGGTTTCGAAACGCTTTTGCGCTGGAAGCACCCCGTTCATGGCTTTATCTCACCAACCATTTTCATTCCTATTGCGGAAGAAACCGGCAATATCATTCCGCTTGGCGAATGGATCATTCAGGAAGCATGCCGCACAGCGGTTAATTGGCCAGCAGATATAAACGTCGCAATCAATATATCGGCGATCCAGTTCCGCCATTCCGACCTTGCTTCAATTGTGCGCGATGCTCTGACAAAGAATAAACTCAATCCAAACAGGCTAGAGCTTGAGATAACCGAATCTGTTTTCCTTGAGGCGAATGTTGCGGCAATCTCACTGCTTCGCCAGTTCCGCGCTATGGGCGTCAGCGTCGCGCTTGATGATTTTGGCACAGGATATTCCAGTCTAAGTTATCTGCGAAAAATGCCTTTTGACAAAATAAAGATCGATCAGTCGTTTGTCCGCGATCTTCCACACAATCGTGGGAGCCTTGCCATTATCAGGGCGGTTATGGGTCTTGGCGCAAGCATGGGGATGAAGATCACGGCGGAAGGCGTAGAGACACGCGAACAGCTTGCATGTCTTCAGAAAGAGGGTTGCGATCAAGTACAAGGCTTCCTTTTCAGCCCGGCCGAGCCGGTAGAGAAAACGTTCAGCCTGCTTGAATTTGATCGTGAGCGATATCAGGTCGCAAGCTAAGAAACTTCGTCGACTTGGATTCTATAGCACCGCACGTTACATCGCTGGTCGCAAAAGAGAATCCCGTGCTCAAACCGAACTCTAGGCCTGACGCTTTGATTGCTCGATTGTCTGTGGACGATAGGTTGGCGACAGGCGCGAGTCTTTTGGCCAGTATGGCAAAAAGCCCTTGATGACTTCACCGGGTATATCGAGCGGATTATAATTATCCCTGTCAACGAACATCAAAGACTGTTCGCCATGTCCCAGAAGACCTTGAGAACTACTGTGAATCTCATGACTTAGAGTCACAAACTTTCGGTTGTGGCGAGCAATTTTAATTCTGACGCTGACCTGTTCGAACTCTTTCGACTCGCGTCGATAATCATGCGTGAAGGAACGGGTAAGGATATAAAACCGTGTTGTCGCAAGATCAAAATCAGGCATACAAACGTTGAAGAACAGTTCGCGCGCCTTTCCAACCCACCGGACATAATTTGCAAAATATACGTTGCCGACAGAGTTTGTATCATCATAGGTCGGAACGAGTTGCATGACGAACCATTCGCCGTCAAAGCCATGAGAGGGTGCAGTTTCCTCCCGGCCTGTCGCCGACATCAAGGGTGTTGACGTCATCATCCGCACAGGTTGATCGACAATATCTACGGGGATCGCTTTTGATCGCGGTCCGATCAGTTCGATGATGACCGGCAACGCACCGATAAGGCCAATGAGCGGCGATATCACCAAGAAACCCGGAATTGGCTCTATATAGCCAATTATGAAAATCAGCGATGAGCCGCATCCAATCATGAAACTCAAAACAGGATCAAAACGCGCTTTTGCCCCCAAGGACTCACAGACCAGATTTGCCGATGCACTGACAAAAAGCGTCGCAAAAGGCATCATAAAATACATAAGCGAAAAATTCGCCGGCACAGCGGCGTAAGAAACCCAGGTTGCTCCTGCCAATAGCCACAGCGGCGAGGACGCAATATTATCAGGGATCAGGGCAAGGAGGGGGCTATTGCTGCGTAGATTCTTTCCCTTTAGAAACCACGAAGTTGCGCAATAGAAGCTATCGACGGTAGAAGCCATGGCAATCGTTGTCCAAATGACAAAGGCTATCGCAAGATAGGGCTGGCCATTTTCAGCTGCCAATACGGTTGCTGCCGAAACGGCACCCTGCGCGCTTGGCAAGCCATCAATCGAAAGAATGCTACCAATAGGCCCCACCGCCGAGGCAGTTAGGGCATTCAAGAACAGAAAACTGAAAAAGAGCAAGGCTCCCATCCCGTAAGCCAGACCAACATTTCCGCCTTCGCGTTTGATGGTCACGGCACGCTGCCAATGCTGTATATCCAGCCATGGGCCAAGCAAAAAGCCGATCAGCGTTGGCATTATCAACCCATAGAACCGGGCATCAAAGCTCTGCAATGGCACTCCAGGATAAGTCGATGTTTTTGCAAGCCCCAGATAGAGCACAACAGCCGCGGTCACACCTATGATTGTATAGACAATGTGCAGCAATTTGAGTTGTTGGAGAGGAAGCGCGTGACCAATGGCGCAGGCGAAAAGAAGCAGGAGCGCGACACCTAAGCCCGAACCTTCACCGACAATGGGCTGCCAAAGATAGGCGACAAATCCAAAAATCGTGACGACCAGCGCCGCCATTTGAAAAAGCAGGAAGACGCCCGCATAGCGGCCTTCAATGTCTTTGATAATCTGATCAGGAGAACGTTTTGTGCGCCCCAGAATATAGCCAAATAACCAAAGCCCCCCGACATTCGCTATCGCAAATCCAAAGAACCCCAGCCAGCCATATGTCAGCGTGACATGGATGGAATAAAAGAAGCCAAGACCCCAAAGCCAAGACAGGCCTATTGTCGGCGCCCACATTAAATCCCGCACAAATTTCATGATATCCAGCTTTTCCCGAACCGGTGCCCACACCAACATTAATCGATGTTATTCGCCGTGATAAGTCAATGATCTGCGTCTAGCGCCCCCCTAGGGAAATCGTACTTTTTGATGCGCTCATTTTAAAAAAAAGCGCTGATCACCCAATGGGTTGCGTACGCTTATTATATGTACCATCAATACAGACATCAGACCAATAACATATCTCAATAAATAATCTTAAATTTGAGTTTAGCGTCATACACTATTGCCAGCAAAGCGACCAGATGATCTATAACTTTAAAAATGGATAGTGTTGGGAAGGAATAACTATGAATCGTAATATGCTTTTTCTGATCATTGGCGGTCTAATTGTGCTGGTCGCAGGTTTGGGATTTTATATTTACGATAAAGAATCAAAGCCCGATGGTATCGAACTCAAAATTGGTGAGGGCGGCGTTTCCATCAAGGAAAACTAGAACCATTCCGGTGAAAACCGGAGCCATTTCCCCTCTGGAATGACATAAAAAGAGTGGGGCATTTCCATGTGGAGTGCTCCACTCCCGATAAAATTTTTAAAGATTGGCGATGATGCGCAGGTCACTCACTGCGCCTGTGGCAGCGGCAAGCACGGGAGCGCCTTTCGTTAGGCCGTCGCCCTTCACCGGAAAGGGATGATGCCAGCCACCTGCCTCTTTGACGAGGCAATATCCCGCCATGCAATCCCAAGCATGCATATAGGGTTCATAATAGCCGACCAATCTACCAGCCGCCACATAGGCAAGCATCAAGGCGCCCGAGCCGTTACGGATAAAATTCCCGCCCGCATCAAGCAATTTTTCCACGATGAGGGCCACACTTGCCGGGCTCACGTGATGGTTTGCACCGATCCCTGTTACCGCATTGCGAATGGTCCGTGTGCCATCAAGTTTCAGTACCCTTCCATTTAACGTCGCACCTTTTCCCATTGCAGACGCGTATAATTCATCATTGCAGGGAGCATAAATGACACCAATGGCAATCTCTTCGCCGAAAAGTGCAGCGATTGAAATACACCAGCTGGGCATACCATTGACGAAGGGGCTGGTACCGTCGATGGGATCAATAACCCACGTATAATCTGACGTGCCGGAACTTACCCCATATTCTTCTCCAAGTATGGCATCGTCTGGAAAGCTCTCGTTGATCCGGGAGCGAATAAGCCCCTCCACTTCCCTATCAGCAATGGATACGACATCTTGAGGGTCAGCTTTTGTCTCGACAATCAGTTGCTCTCGCGTGTTGAAATATTTGAGAGCCAAAGCCCCAGCCTCAATTGCCATCTTTTCAGCCAAGCCAAAGCGTTCCTCAAGATGGGCGGCATGCACTGTCATAGTCTGTTCCCCTGATAAAATTGGTGAGTCAATTATTGATGAGCGCAATGCCGCGATGATGAAACCCGATACCGACATTGGTACCTGGCGCAATTTGCTGATCAACCGCCGGATCGACAACAAAGAGCGCTCCGGCTTCTGTCTCTACTTCGTACTCCACATGGTCGCCAAGATAAGCTGCAAATTTGATTTTACCGGGAAATGCAGCATTCTCCGCCACCTGCAAAGTGATAGCGTTTGGTCTCACTGCGAGCTTTGCCGGGCCAGGCTCTGAGTGGCTTCGCGCCGGAACGGCATGCTCAAGTTTTCCAACCCGAACAATCGCCTGTCCCCCATTGCTTCGCAGCACTTCACAGGGCACTACATTTGCTTCGCCAATGAAGTCCGCAATGAAAGACGAGACTGGCGCTTCGTAAAGTTCGCGGGGCGAGCCTTGCTGCGCCACGACACCATCCTGCATGACAATAATGCGATCAGATACAGCCAAAGCTTCTTCCTGATCGTGCGTCACATAGACCGCTGTAAAACCAAGGCGTTGTTGAAGTTCACGAATCTCGGTTCTTACGCGGCGGCGCAATCGCGCATCAAGATTAGACAATGGCTCATCAAGCAGCAAAACCTGAGGCTCCAGAACCAAGGCGCGGGCAACGGCAACGCGCTGTTGCTGCCCACCTGAAAGTTCTGCGGGAAGTCTTTGCCCATAGCCGCCAAGCCCAACCTGATTCAGCCCCTCTTCTGCCCGTTCCCTCGCCTCCGGTTTCTTCATCTTCGAAGATTCAAGGCCATAGACCACATTTTCCAAAACAGACATATGTGGAAATAATGCATAGGATTGGAACACCATTGACACATCCCGCTCATTGGCAGGGAGCATGGTCACATCCTTGCCGCCAATCATGATCCGCCCAGCGGTCGGGTGCTCAAGGCCGGCAAGCATGCGCAATGTCGTTGTCTTCCCACAACCGGATGGTCCGAGAAGGGTCACCAGCGTACCGGGTTCTATATTGAGTGACAGATCATGTATGGCAGTGAAAGTGCCAAATTGCTTTTTGACATTGGAGAATACGACTGATCCTGTGAGGTTTGGTGCCATTACGCGGCCTTCTCTGGAGATGCGGATGGTACGAAAGCAGTTGCGACACGGTTTTCGCGGCGCAATTTCCTTTCCCCCACCAGAAGCTGGAAACAGGTGATGATAATAATCATAACGATGATGAGCATGGATGAATAAGCAATCGCCACGCCATACTCGCCATTCTCGACAAGACCGACAATATAGGCCGTCGCCATATTGTACTCGGCACTGACAAGGAAGATGACAGCACTGATTGATGTAATTGCCCGAACGAATGAATAGACAAGGGCAGCAACAATCGCCGGACGCAACAAGGGCAAAATCACTTTGCGGATTGTGCGGAAACTGGCCACGCGCAAAGTCAGCGAAGCTTCATCCAGGCTCTTGTCGAGTTGGCTCATGGCGGCGATGCCACCGCGCACGCCGACAGGCATATTGCGGAAGACAAAGCATGCAACAAGGATCAAGGCAGTACCGGTCATTTCCAACGGCGGAAGATTGAACGCCATGATGTAGCTGATGCCGATAACCGTACCGGGAATGGCAAAGCTCATCATAAGTGCAAATTCAAACACATTGCGTCCAACAAAACGCTGCCGGACGATGAGGTAAGCTGTCAGCAAGCCAACAGCGGCCGTTAAAGGTGCAGCTATCAAGGCAATTTTGATGGTCGTCCAGAACGAGTTCCAGGCAACACCCGTCCAGGCGATGGCTCCATCAGCAAAGGTGAACGAAAAGGCGCGCTCGTAGTGTTCAAAAGTCAGGGTATTATCAAGGCCCCATGTACGGACAAAACCACCGAAGAAGATCATTCCGTAGATAACCAGCGTGAAAATGATCCATGGAATAACCACCGCATGAACACCGATCGACAGGGATTTTGGAAGGGCGATATGAGCGCCGGAATCGCCCTTGCCAGTTACCGTCGCAAAACTCTTTCCTGACAGCCACAGACGCTGGGCCAGAAATGCCGACAATGTAAAGAACAGAAGAATAATAGCGAGGACGGCAGCGCGTGACGGGTCGTTTTGTGAACCGACAACGGCAAAGAATATCTCGGTTGAAAGAACGCCGTGACTGCCTCCCAGAACAAGGGGGTTGCCAAAATCAGCCATGCTTTCAATGAATCCGATGAGGAAGGCATTTGCCAGACCCGGCTTCATCAAGGGAAGTGACACTTTCCAGAATGTGCGCCAGCGATCTGCGCGAAGCGTTTGCGAGGCTTCTTCCATTGAAGGGCTTACTCCCTCAACCACGCCGATAAGAACAAGAAATGAAATTGGCGTGAATGACAGGACCTGCGCAATCCATATCCCTGTCAGCCCATAAAGCCAGCGGCCCGGCTCAACTCCAAAAAGACTTGATAATTGCTGAGTAACAACACCTGCGCGGCCAAAAAGAAGAATTAAAGCGAGGCCAATGACGAAGGGCGGTGTGATGATTGGCAAGATAGTGAGAAGACGAAGCCCCTTCTTGAAGGGAAAGCGCGTTCGCGTTGCAACCAACGCAAAACAAAGCCCGAGCATCGTCGATCCGAATGTCGCCAATATTGCCAGCAGAAGCGTGCGCCAAGCAATGCCGCAGCGATTTCCCCCTATGACGCAATCAAGGCTCCAGATTGAAGGGTCTTGAATATTACGAATGAAGCCGGAGGGATCAAATGAACCATCAAAACTTTGAAATGCCCCGACGAGCATGCTTCCAACCGGATAGAACACGAAGATCGCTACAAGGAAAATGAGCAGTGCTATCGAAGCGACAACGAAGGCGTCGCCTCTCAACACGCCTCTTTCCGCAAGGCCGAAGGAGAAGAGCAAGACAAGAGAAAGAGCAAGCAGACCCGCCCCAGCTCCCATGGATGGTTGCCCGTCTGAAAGCGGGCCAAACAAATGCTCACTAATGAGCCAGGTCCACCCGGTAAAGCCAACGGCAAGCCCCTGAAAAACCAGAAATATCAGGCCCGCCGCCCCTGCCGTGACCAGAAGACCTGAGCGCAGTCTGGATACGGGCAGACTACGGGCAACAAGGCCAATTGCAAAGAAAAGCGCGATAATCGCAATGGTCCAACGGCTATAGGCAAAAATCTGGACAAGCCCAGGCGCCTCTGCAACCCCGGCAGGAAAACCGCCAAGCCAGTCAAAACTGTAAAAGCCTGTTTCAATTCGGTACCAAGGCACCAGAACCAGACCCGCAAGTCCGATACCGAGAGCGATGTTCAATCTCCGGTCACTGCGTTCCATAGGGTTTTCCGCATATTGTCTGAGAATATGGAGTGCCTGCCCGGCAATTCATCCGGGCAGGCACAGGATGAATTGGACAATCAGTTAGCGCTTGCGCCGATTTCTTTGTCCCAACGCTCAAGCAATTCCTTACGCTTGGCGGGATCACCATAGGTCTTGAAGTCGTAATCGATAAGCTTGATATCCTCAAACTTGGGAGCTTCCGGCGGAACAGTCGCAGACTTGTTTGATGGCAACTGGAAAGATTTGGCGTCCTTCATATGGGACTGAACTTCGGCGCTTAGCGCCCAATCATACCATTGCTTGGCTTCATCAAGATTTCGAGCGCCCTTGATGATCGACATAGAACCAATTTCATAGCCCGTTCCCTCACATGGCGCGACGGCCTTTACCGGGAATCCTTCGGAAATCTGCGCGACAGCGTCGTGCATGAATACGATACCGAGCGCAGTTTCACCGCGAGCAGCGGCCTTTACTGGCGCCGAACCAGACTTGGTATATTGCGAGACATTGGCATTAAGCTGCTTTAAATATTCGTAGGCTTTATCTTCGCCCATGATCTGTACGAGAGACGCCAAGGCGGTATAGGCCGTACCCGACGAATTGGGGTTTGCCATCTGAATTTCACCCTTATAGGCAGGATCAACGAGATCGGCCCAACATTTGGCTTCTTTCAAACCCTTTTTCTTTACGATGTCGGTGTTGTATCCCCAACCGAGCGCACCGGCATATACCCCGACAGTTCTGTAATTGGCGCTTTCGGCCTGCTTCTTGGCCCAATCCTGCAATTGGTCGAGCAATGGCGATTTATACTCCTGTGTCAGGCCTTCTGACGCAGCCTGAAGATGTGGATCTCCAGTTCCTGCCCACCAAATATCGGTTTTTGGATTGCGTGCCTCCGCACGGATTTTAGCATAGGTCTCACCGGATGAGAGCCTCACCATATTTACCGAAATCCCTTTTTCTTTCTCGAACATGTCTTTCATCATTTCACAGATGACGACATCGGCAGAACAGATCAAATTAAGATTTCCGGCGGCCTTGGCTTCATGTGGCACCATCTGAATGCCAAAGGCAAAAGCAGCGGCAATTGCGAATACTGAGCGCATTTTATTCCTCCCTGGATAACACGGCACCTCCATGCCGCACGCATTTTGCAAGCGTGTGCAAATTTTTCATATGCAAGATTGCCTTGTCAAGAAGGAACTTGATAAAAGCCAACAAAATTGCATATAAGCATAGAGAATATGATCGCAAGCGCGTGCAATCGAAACAATGGGAGAACTGCTTGAGCAAGTCATTTGTCAGCGCCGATGATGTCGCGCGACACGCGGGCGTATCACGGTCTGCTGTTTCACGAGCGTTTACGCCCGGGGCCAGCATCTCGGAAGAGACACGCAAACGTGTCATGAATTCAGCGCAAACGCTTGGATACCACGTCAACCAGCTTGCACGCGGCTTGATGCGGAGCGAAAGCGGCATTGTCTGCCTCGTCGTTTCTGAAATGGACACTCCATACCGAGCGAGGCTTGTGAGAGCCCTTTCCCATGAGCTGCAAAAAGCCGGGAAAATAGCAATGCTCATAAACACAGACCGATCGGATGGTGGCGTTGATTCTGCCTTGCGACAGACCCTGAATTATCGTGCTGATGCATCAATATTGCTTTCCGGTCTTCCCGATAAAGCAATTACAAAATTATGCCTCGACAGCGGGCAGCGCATTGTACTGATCAATCGCGACGATGAAATCAGCGGGCCATTTCATATCAATCTTGACGATCATCAGGCGGCCAAAATAGCAGTGAGCGCATTTTTGCGGGCCGGTTGCCGTTCATTGGCATTTGTTAATTCGCAGGTGGGAACCCCAAGCCTGATGGCCCGCGAAAAGGGTTTTCTGGCTGCTGCAGCGAGCTTTGGCCTTGATGCAACGACGACGCGCCATGGCAATACTGTTTATGAGAGTGGCAGGCAGGCAGCGCACACCCTTCTGACCAGTTTAAATCGACCGGATGCTGTGTTCTGCGTCAATGATTTGATGGCGCTCGGATTTATGGACAGTGCCCGACAGGATTTCGGCATTCGAATACCCGAAGACCTATGCTTGATCGGTTTCGATGACATTGAACAGGCTGGGTGGTCATCCTATGAGTTGACGACCTTTGCGCAGCCGATCAAACAAATTGTTGAGGCAAGCCTGTTCTGGCTTGGTGATGCGCCTGGCAATCAAAATGTTAAGTCCATGACTTTCAATGCGCCACTTGTTTGGCGAAAGACAATACGGGGCAATCACCAGCCTCTTAGAGCAATTCCAGCAAAAGTGGGAACCGATTTTGCGTCCGGAATTGCGTAAACAATGAGATAGAGTATCGAAGGCGACTCCGTTTTCGCCAGAAATGCTTTAGCGGAATGCACCCCAAAGACTGGCCCTTCCACGTCCCTCGCGTTTAGACTGATAGAGCGCAGTATCTGCCAGATTCAAAAGATCGTCCGGTCCAGCAATTGTTGACCGGTTACTCTCATCGAATATTGCCATGCCGATGCTGACAGATACGAACCCGCTTGGGCTGGCTTCATGCTTGAGCTTCATTGCCGCAACAGCATCAAGCATCTGTTTCGCAGTCTTCATGACATCATGCTCTGGAACCTCGAAGAGAAGCGCGGCGAATTCCTCACCACCAAAACGTGCGAGCGACCCTCCTGTCTGCTTCATCACCTTATTCAGGATACGGCCGACCTGCACCAGGCAATCATCACCGCCGAGATGCCCGTAAAAATCATTATAGGTTTTGAAGTAATCAATATCGACCATTATCACGGCAAGGCTTTTGTGAAGCTCCCGCGCCTGTGCAAATGCTTGCCGCAGAAGATGACTGAACTTTCGCCGGTTAGGCAAATTGGTAAGATGATCCCTTTCAGAAAGGTTTTTAAGCTTCCGGTTGGCAGCTAATAACTTCTCTTCCAGCTTCAACCTCAGCTCGACAGTGCTTGAAAGCTGCTCTTCAATACGCTTTTGCATGCTGATATCGACACTGGTTGCCAATAGGCGCATAGGAGCACCATCGGGTCCATATTCAACAATCTTACCGCGGCTTAAAATCCACGTATCGCCGCCATCGGGCCGCTTCACACGGTAAATCGCCTCAAAGAACGGGTTCCTGCCACTCAATGCATCATCGAACGCCTGAAGCGTATGCGCCCTGTCATCAGGATGCAGAATATCCCATGCAACGCTTGGTTTTTCGGCAGCGTTCGGATCAAGCCCTAACAAAACGCGATATTGTGGTGACCGCCACACCTGATTGGCCGGAATGTTCAAATCCCATATCCATTGACCAGCACTTTCAAGGGCATAGGCTGTTCGTTGTTCGGTCTCCTGCAACTTACGAGTAGTCTGACGCAGATCCGTAATATTGGTATAGGCCACTGAAATTCCTGAAAACTGCCCCAGATCATTCATTACCCCGGCGGCAGAAACCATGAAACTTTCTTCAGCAATCTCGACCTCTCCATCCGGAACGACTTCGCCACGACGGGCGGCTTCCAGCGCCTTGCGCAAGAGCTGTGCATGATGCGGAACAATATCCTCGATATTCCGTCCAACAGCCTTTTCACTTTCTACGCCCAGCAAACGAGAAAGTTGGTCATTAATTGTAACGACTAATCCATCCTTATTAAGGTAGCAAAGGCCAACTGGCACTTTGTCATAGACGGCTTCAATCTGAAGTAAACGATCGCCACCACTCTCATTTGCTGTATTGAAGGGTGATTGTCGTGACTTGCTGATTGGCATGACTCTACTTCCACTGTGCAATCCTACATTGCCGAAGGAAGAAAGGTGCAGTCAAGGAGAATACTATTTGATTAGGCAAATGATTTGTCCTGGATCAAACGATTTACCCAGTATCTAAACCCTAATACGATTATGCGGAAAACAGTTTATTCGACAGTGCTTCGAATTTTGCCAAAGCGTTTGATGATTCGGTCACGTCGCAATTTGGATAATTGAGAGATCCAGAAGATTCCGTCAAGTTGATCAATCTCGTGTTGCAGGCATACTGCGAGAAGGCCGTCTGCAGTTTGAACTTTCTCCAAACCGGCTAAGTCCTGATAACGTACACGAACAGTGCCGGGTCGCTCTATGGATTCCACAACGCCCGGCATTGATATGCTCCCTTCATCGTGTCGCAGCGTTTCGATGGAGGACCATTCTACTGAAGGATTGACGTAGACTGAAGGGCCGCCTGCCTCCCCAGGAATTTCGATTACAATGATACGCTCAAGCACACCAATGTGAGGTGCAGCAATACCAATTCCAGAAGCTGCGCGCATTGTTTCCAAAAGATCATCCGCCAATTCCTGCAACTGAACATTAAATTCCGTCACAGGCTGCGCCACAGCTCTCAAACCGGCATCTGGGAACGTCAATATCTTTCTTCTTGCCAACGCAATTCTCCATTAAGCAGACAGCCGGAATGTTTGATGAACAAGCGTCTTGTTCGGCTTTAGCCTAATGTCCCAAACGACGCTCGCTTTACAAGGTGGGTTCAGAACGATAATCGAACTATCCTATGGTGTTGCTCCACAGATTGAAGCGGCACAAAGAGGCTAATGAATGCCGGACAACAAGAATATAGTTAAACCGCAGGTTTTACCCAAGGGCGCGTTAGGGATGACGCTGCTGGTTCTGGCGACCACAATCGTTTCCTTTGTCGTCATGATGGGCATAACGGGGATTTCGCCGACAAAGACCGTCACACAGGTCATTATCGGAGCAAATGCCGTCTCCATTCTCATTCTGATCTATCTGTCTTATGCGACCTTAAGAAAATTGATTTTCTTCAAGAGCAAAGAGAAGAACCGAGATCTGCACACCAGCATCGCTATCATCTTTGCTCTGATCGCCTCGATCCCCTCAATCATAGTGGCTTGTTTCTCACTGATCGTCCTCGATAATCGATTGAATTCGTGGATCAATGCCGAAAATAATCAGATTATCGACATGTCGATCAAGGCAGCCCAGTCTTACACGGAAGATAATGCGCAAAGCCTTTTGTCGACGACACTGTCAATGGTTATCGAACTCGACCAGCGCAGGCTCCTCTACAATCTCGACAGGAGCGCTTTTTCCGATTGGCTGACCTATGATGCGGACCGCAACAATCTGCTTGGCGCCTTTCTGGTCAAATCCAATGGAGAAGTGGTTGTTAGCGCGCGTCTGTTTAACGATCTTGTATTGCCCGCAGTTCCTCTCAAAGCGATAAGCGGTGCCGCTGGCGACCGTCCTGTTTTGATACCACCGGGAGCAACCAATCTGGTCGGCGCAGTTATCAAAACTCAAGCACTTCCCGATCTTTATCTTTACACAATTCGCTCCGTCGATGCATCGGCGCTCAACAATATGCGTATTATGACCGATAATAATACGGAATATCAGTTACTTGCCAGTAACAGGTCTAACACGCAAATCGCCTATGCACTGCTCTACACCGAACTGACCTTATTGCTTTTATTGACGGCCGTTTGGACAGGCATCGCAGTCGCAAATCGCGTCGTGCAACCGATCCGCGTGCTCATTGGGGCAGCAGAAGAGGTGGCGACCGGAAATTTCGATGTATCGGTGCCTGTGAAAGGTTCAGACGGTGATATTGGAGCCTTATCCCAGACCTTTAATAATATGGTTGGGCAGCTGAAAACCCAACACCATGATCTCACTTCCGCCAAGGATGAAATCGACGAGCGGAGGCGCTTTACCGAGGCGGTGCTATCGGGCGTTACGGCGGGCGTGATCAGTGTCAATGCACAGGGAGAGATTGCGGGCTTGAATCGTCCTGCAGAAAACATGCTGGACCTCAACATGACTGACGCGATCGGCAAACCTCTCATCTCATTATTGCCGGAGATTGGTGAAATCTTTGCGCTTGCCAGCACTAATGATCGCTCATCGAGCCGCAGACAGATCAGTATTACGCGCAATGGCGTCGCCCGCTCTCTCAATGTTCAGATAACCCGAGAAGATGCTGATGCCAAAAACACATCTTATGTCGTCACTGTTGATGATATTACTGATCTCGTTGCTGCCCATCGCTCATCGGCTTGGGCAGATGTGGCTCGCCGTATCGCACACGAAATCAAAAATCCCCTCACGCCGATCCAATTGTCCGCCGAACGAATCCGCCGCCGCTATGGCAAGGTCATTGTGGAGGATCGTGCAATTTTTGATCAATGTACCGATACGATCATTCGTCAAGTCGGCGATATTGGTCGCATGGTTGATGAGTTTTCGGATTTTGCGCGAATGCCAAAACCACAATTTGCAGCAACGAATGTCATAGACGTACTCAAGGATGCTTCATTTCTGGTTGAAATCAGTAATAGCCGGATCACGTTCGAGCATGATTTCGGCGATGAACCGCTTCTAGGCAATTTCGACAACCGTCTGCTTGGCCAGGCCTTCGGAAACATCATAAAGAATGCGTCCGAATCAATTGACGGATTGCTTGAGCAGGGAATTATCGATCAGGGACACATTCTCGTCCGTGCAAAACGCTCCGGCTCTTCTATCCTCGTAGAAGTGCTCGACAATGGCAAAGGACTACCTGTAGAAAATCGTCATCAATTGCTTGAACCATATGTCACCACGAGAGCCAAAGGCACGGGCCTTGGACTGGCAATCGTCAACAAGATTGTCGAAGATCACGGCGGACATCTTGAAATGCTTGATGCACCAGCAAACTTTTATGGTGGGCGCGGCGCATTGATGCGGATGGTTTTTCCCAGACTTATCGAAACCTCCGCGACATAAACTATCCATCACGAAGTTTCGAAGCACACATCAAAATGTGATAATGCCCATGCTTGGCAAAAATTGAATAAGATTAGCTTGATTGCTATAATGAGCATCTCTTGTGACCAAGTGCGAAGGGAATTTCGCAGGCTTGGACACAGACAGGGATCACGACATCGACCAACGACATTGGCGCTAGCCAAGAGAGTCACGTGATGATTGAGAACGCACTGATTTAATCAGTTACGCTCAGGAGGAGTCGATATGATGCGGCCCATAAAACACAATGGCGATATTTCTAACTGGATGACGTGCTCGATGATTTTATTCGGAGCGCTGGCGGTAACGGCGGTGCTACTCGCTGTATAGAAGCAAGTAGTACAATCAGGATGAGTGCATCGAAATCCGGTCTGCTGCGTTGTCTCTTTAAGGCTGGCAATACTGCTATGCCCAACCCTGCCCCCAGATATATATATGGCCGGGCATGATGTGGAGATAATCAAATATGCAGATTCCAAAAGGCGCAACTGTTGCAGTCGCCGATGGTGAGAAGTGCAATCTCTTCCAGAACGTCAGTGATAATTCTGAACCAAAATTGAAAGCTCTTCCTGATGCAGATGTCGATACGCAGAGCAACAATGCCAATAGTGGACGAAAGAGCAGTGCCGCGGTAATCTTATCCTCTGACTGCTTTAAATGAACGCGATCTGCATTTCATTAATTTTCACCACGCTCAGTTAATTTAAGTGATTGATTTTAAAGAATAATGGTGGGCCCGGAGGGACTCGAACCCCCAACCAAGCGGTTATGAGCCGCCGGCTCTAACCAATTGAGCTACAGGCCCCACCTGAGACAGCCTCGACGAAGAAATGCAAAGCCGTTCGGGGATCAATAACGGGAAAAATCCTGAATGCAATCCCCGACTCGCCAAACAGTCCAATTACCTCAACTTTTTCCCAAAGAAGCTTTGCCACCCTGTGTTTTGCTATCGGCCAATGCGAGCAATTCTTTGGCGCTTTCTTCATCGGTTATGAAAACGGTTGGCCGAATGAGCTTCATGGCACCATAGAGGGCATTTATCTTTTCCCGACCGCCCGATGTGAGTACCCGTACAGGAACCTTTTGTATGGTATCGATACCCACGGACATGACGAGATCATGAACCGGATGATCAACAAGATTTCCGTGCTTGTCATAAAAATGGAACAGTAGATCGCCGACAGCACCTCTTTCGGCTAGAGACACCTGATGCCCCTCATTTAGAAATCCGATGCGGTATGGCGTACTGGATGCGGTTTCGATTGCACCGACACTAAGAAGCACCATATCCAGATCTTCGGCCATTTCGAATACGCTCTTCAAACCGCAACGCTCAATCAGCGCGGTTCGGGTCTCGATACTGTCAACCATTGCCGGAGCGGGAATAAGATAGCCCTCGCCTTGAAACAACTGGGCAAATTGCCAAGCAAATTCAGCTGGATTAAACCGGCGAGGCTGGCTGATCCCTCCCAGAAGCGAGATGACTGTGAAATCTTCAAGCGCCCGCGCCTCAATGAATGACAGTGTGTTCAGCAGTGTCCGCCCCCAACCGACACCAACACGCATACCATTGCTGACAACGTCTGAGAGATAAGCACCCGTTGCTGCACTAATGGCAGGTATTGGGTCACTTCCCGCTTGAGACAAAGGAGCGATAATCACCTTTTCCAAACCGAATTGCTGCTCCACCTCACGCTCTAGCGCGATAAGATCAGAAAGATAGCCTTGAATGCCAATCTTGACCTCATTGCGCGCCCGCGCCTCTGCCAGCATCCGCACGATCGTTACGCGCCCGACACCGAGAACTTCGGCAATCTCATTTTGCGTCATCTGTTCGATGTAATACATCCAGGCAGCGCGCATACGCATACGGCTGATCTTCGTATCAGGCTGGCCAATATCCAATGCAGCTTTTTTTTGGCTTCCATCGCCACCATTCGGTCGCTTGCGTCGATCGGTCAATCATCTCCCCCCTATGCCTTAGCGCGCCGACAAATCGCCTGCGTGGTCATTATTATACAACTCCACCAGAATGTTATTTAGCAAGCCAAGAAAAAAAGATACAAAGTCTTATCCACTTTCCTGCGATGGGACGCCAATATGCCAAGGGATATTCCAAACGACATTGTCGTTAATCTGAAAGACCGGCTCCGGGATGTACGCCACCTGATCAGGGCCAGTCGGCAGGATACTGCATTGACGACACACGAATTGCCCGAATTCATGTTGGATAAGGTCGCGCGTGTTTTAGATAAAGCATTCACTTCAGTGGAAACAGTGTCGATTTCGCTCATCTCGCAAGATCCGGCAGCTCACTCTGGCGCTCTCGAAGCGCGTAGCATAGTTGCCTATTTCTTTGGGGATCGTAATTCAAGTGAGGCGCAATTTTGCCGCGATATGTATTACCTCACAAAACACCTTTTCAAAATATTGGATGAACCAAATGCACTGGTTCATGAAGCAGGTTTCGCATTTGTCCATGCTGCCATGATTCGCCGGCATTTGATCTTGCTGACAGCGACTAAAGACGGCGATCAGAAGGCAATTGCCGGTGCATGTGCGGCCTTGGCTACAGAGTTGCAATCGCACTACCGCAACTCAACGCTGTTTGGCCCGCACTCCCCTGACGAGAAAACAACATTTTTGTGTTTTTCGGCTCTTGCTCTCGCCATAGGTGTTGCGACATGTTCCGATCAGAAGCCTGATGGAGAAAGGCTGGTAGAGACGACCCTCTTGGCTTTGCAGGCTCGCCCTGAAAAATTTGCGCAAGCAATTGTTGATCCGGATAATCTTCAGAGTTTGTCCAGCCTATTCGCCTTTCTAATACCGCATTTGCCCTGACTTGCTCGCTTTCTAACAATTGCTGCGCTCGTAGGAGGCGCAAATACCCACTTCACTCCGCTAGAGTTAAGTCTTGGACACATTTTTTGGCGCGCTGTATTGAAGAAGGGCTCATGCTTAGTTCGGTCAGCCCCATTTTAATAAATGCCGGTATCAAATCGGGACGTCCCGCTGCTTCACCGCACATGCCAACCATGATTCCAGCCTCAACACCTGCCGCTGTTGTCATCTCAATTGCGGTCATAACCGCCGGATGCGTTACATCATTTAGCTTGGCAACGGTTGGATTGAGCCGGTCTGCCGCCATAATATATTGCGTAAGATCATTCGTTCCTATGGAAAAGAATGACACTTCCCGTGCCAGCATCGGGGCAATCAATACCGCCGCAGGAGTTTCAATCATGACACCCAAATCGAACAGCGCGTAGTCTTTACCCTCTGCATCCAGCTCAGAGACGCATTCATCAATCAGGGCACGCGTTGCGCGTACTTCCTCAACGCTCGAAACCATCGGCAACATGACCTTGATGGTTCCTTTGACAGAAGCGCGCAAAAGCGCACGTAGCTGAGGTTTAAAAACATCTGGCCGATCAAGGCACATGCGAATGCCACGCCAACCCAAAAATGGATTGTCCTCGTCAGGAAACTCAACACCTGAAATGGCCTTGTCGCCGCCAATATCAAGCGTGCGAACAATAACGGAATAGGGCGCGAAAGCGGATGCCAGAGCCGCATAGGTTTCTGTCTGAAAATCCTCTGACGGGAGATGCATATGCCGCATGAATAAAAGTTCGGTTCGAAAGAGACCGATACCCATTGCGCCGGCTTCCTGCGCTACTTCGATTTCTTCAAGGGACCCGATATTGGCGGCAATTTCAATGGTCGTCCCGTCTTTACGTCTTGGAATGAAGTCTTTGAACGCCGTCAGCGTTTGTTTCTCAATCGCCGCTTCCGCGATTTTTCTTTCAAACCTTGCGACAATATCCGGATTCGGATTATCGAATACTTCACCACTATGACCATCGAGCGCAACAATATCGATATTCTTTAGACGCTGTACATCCGCCCCAAGCCCAAGCACGGCAGGAATTCCGTGTCCACGTGCAATTATGGCAACATGCGATGTAGCACCGCCACGACCGCATATAATGCCAGCAATGCGCTTTAGTGGCGCTCGCGCCAAATCCCAAGCGCCGATATCTTCGGCAATTAAAATCGATCCCTCTGAAATGGCATCCAGATTGACATCATTTTGTCCGAGCAAAGCCAGGCAAATCTGCCGCCCGACCGCATTGATGTCATCGGCACGCGCATTCAAATAAGGATCGTCAAGCAATGCAAAATCAGAGGCAATTCGTGATGTCGTAGCAATGACTGCTGATACGGCATCCATACCACCCTCAACCAGCTTTCTCGCTCCGTCAACGAGATCATCATCACAGGCAATATCTTTCAGTGCAGCTATGATGCCTCTATCACTTGTCGCAAGGTCCGCTGCGTCAAGAGAAGCGTTCATACGATCCTGCACTGTGGCAAAAGCCTGTTTCACCCGGATCAGTTCTTCTGGGATAGCGTCTTTCGCAATGACTCGGTTTTCTTGATCAATTACCGCAGGAAAGAAGCCAAAGGCTGGCCCGATTGCCATGCCTTCGCTGGCCGGAACACCACGCAATTGCGCGGATATTTCTGGCCTGCCCTCCAGGATTGCTGGCATTGATTGTGCCGGGTGCTCAACAGCTTTGCTTTCGGCTGTACCCGAATGAGGATTTTCCAGAAAGCCGATAAGCGCCTCGACAGCTTCCACCGCATCTGCTCCGGCAGCGCGGACAGTTACTTCTTCATTTTCCTTGACGCCAAGAAGCATCAGCTTCACCGAGCTTTTGGCATTGATCGACTTGTCAGCCTTGACCAACTCGATATCGCATTCAAAACCTTTGGCAAGGCTTACAAAACGGGTGGCTGGCCGCGCATGCAATCCGTCATGCACCCGCACAATAGTCGAGCGTTCCATTCAATTCTCTCTTCGGTATTCGATGTGTTTCCGCTGATTACCCGATGGTAATCACGGCTCCAACTTTAAGTGCTGATACGAGCCTGTCAGGCGATATTTCAGTGGCGCATATCTCACCGGGCCGCTCAACCGTGCTGGCTCCGTTGAATGTGATGACCACATGGCCGATTTCCTTGACCTTCTGCCACGCATAATCCCCCATCCCGGTTATTTTGGCTGAAACTTCGCCAATCTGAATAACCGAGCCGATAGGAGGACTTGTATCGGAAGGATCGCTCTCCGTGAGATGGAGAACGGAAACCTCGGCCAACTCCGGAGGAGCGCCATCGGCAAAAAGAATGATGACGCCTCCTTCTGCGAGGTCCGCCACCTCAGGCCCAACGGCTGTGATCCGTGTTTTGAATTGGACTGACATAATGGCGAATCCCTATCTCTGCTTTTCGTTTAAAATACGATCAGGCTGACGACCCAAGCGATCAGCACCGACACGGGCCCCATGATCTGACGGCTGATCAGAACTGCGGGTACACCAATTTCAATCGTCTTTGGTTTGGCTTCACCCAATGCCAGGCCAACTGGCACAAAGTCGCAACCAACCTGTGTATTATAGGCGAAGAGCGCTGGCAGAGCCATTGCAGGCGAAATCGTGCCATTTGCGATCTGCGGTCCGATAATCGCAACCCCGATAACTTGCGCAATAACAGCACCTGGCCCCAAAATTGGAGACAGAAACGGCAGACCGCAAATTGCCGAAAGGATCAGCAAGCCCACTATGTTATTGGCAAGAGGTCCCATTGGCTGCGCCAATACATCGCCGATGCCGGTGTACAGAATGAAACCGATAAGCATCGTAACGAACGCCATGAAAGGCAAAACATTACGAACAACCTGATCAATGGTCCGGCGACCGGCATTAAAGAAAATACCAACGACACGGCCCATAACACGCCCGACCGTACTGATCAGGCCGATAAGGCCACCTTCGCTCGTCTCTCCCGCATCTGTACGCATTGATGCCGCAAGCTCGGCAGGGGTTGGCGGCGCAGAACGCGATGAGGAACTGCCCGCAACCGCGCTTGGCTGGGATCCATCAGCCAGCTCTATATCGCTTTCTTTCACACCCGAAACATAGATGTCTTCTGTGATAAACTGCGCCAAAGGCCCAGCCTGACCAACTGATGTCAGATTGACTGTGGGAATGCGTTTGCGTGGATAGACACCGCAACGCGCTGTGCCACCGCAATCCACAACGACCACACCCATTTCACCTTCAACGGGTGGAGCCTTGAAACCATCGACGGCTTCACCGCCGGTAAGTTCTGCAATGCGTCTCGCAACCGGATGAATGCCGCCGCCGGTAACAGAGACAACCTTATTGCGCTCTGGTGTTAACTGAATCACGAGTGGGCCACCCCACCCATTCTTGCCGCGGGTGATTTTTACTGGCGTATAAGTTTTAGACATTATCTGTTCCCCCGAACTAAAGCTCAATGCCCTGACGGCGCGCCATGATGGCTGTGATCCGCTCAGTCAGCATGCCCTTCAGCAAGATGACAACCAAGCCGACGATTGCGTACCAGATCGCGACATTGATGTGATAACCAGCGGGGACAGCGCCCTTTTTCTCAAGCTCGAGAAGCGCCACCAGAATACCGCCCCAAACGAAATATTCGCCAGGATTGATATGCGGAAAGAGCCCGAGCGGCGGGTGAACATAAGAAACAGCAGCATCATAAAACGCTGGCTTGTGCTTTTCCTCCAGAAAGGAGCCAAACGTATAAGCCATTGGGTTGGTTAGAAAGAACACTGAAAGCAGCGGCAATATTGTGTACCGGGTTAACGCAATGCGCCCCGCGCCACGCGCAATGCCATGAACCCGCTCTTCTCCAACGAGTTCCGTCAAAGCGTAGAAGGCTGTCATCAGGACAACAAGAGTAGGAATGATCCCCGTGACAAATCCGGCAAAAACCTCGCCACCCTTCTGGAAGATGCCGATAAAATATTTACCGATACTCGTCAGCCAGCCAAGTTGCTCTTCCTGCTGAACATTCTGCAATTTCTGCTTGAATTCTTCGACCGAAATATCGCCGGTTGACTGTGCAAGAATGACAAGATCATTTCCCGCATGATCGATTGCATGTTTCCCATGCAAGGCCGCATCCGATACCATCGACCCGGCCACAGATATATGGTGGGCGGCAATATCCGCATGCTGTGCCAATATCGTTAGAATTGACATGTTCCCTCCTCCTCCTGATCACCCCCTCGAAGTGATCATATCCCTATGTGTTGACGGCCCTGATTCCCGTAAGGCCTTTGCCTTTCGGCTCTGTTTTTGCTCGATCGATCTGAGCTATCGCAACCCCTGTCGCCTTGGCGAGCGCACGATCTTCCTCGGTCGTCATCAATGAACTCGTTCGCAAAGCATCAATCGACATGTTTTCAAATTCTGGACGTCGCTTGAATTTTGCAAATACAGAACGGCCGCTCATAACCAGAAATTGTTGAATTGCCAGATCTGCATTTGTCACGATCAGTACGATCATGCCCTTGCCAAAGCGGCCACGAACATTGCCCGCCCCCACGAAACCATCATTATATTTCGACGTAATTCCCTTCATGACGTCGGTATAGTGGCGCATCTGATACCAGACGCCCAGCGATTGCAAAGCCCATAAAAGACCGAGCGCAAGCAACCCCCATTGCCACATGACCATGCCAATTCTCCTCCCTGCTTCGCCAAACAATGTGCTATGGTTAGCCTATTATCAGAAAAACCGTCACCAGTTTTTCAAACGGTAATGGCAACAAGCAAAAATGCCAAACAGCGAACATGAAAAATAGAACATTTGTTTTTTAAACTGTCAATATGTATAATACGTAAGTCGAACTTAAACGCAGTCGGGTGAACGGAAATGAGCTTTATTTTCAAAGATGAACTGGTTCGCGTACCGGATTTGCGGCACCGTCTGCGTCAATTGCGCTGGTTTCGAATGGCATTTCGCAAGAATGCGGCGCTGATCACCCAGCATTTCGGCTATCACTTCCTTATCGACGATACCAAATTGACCCGCGCCTTTCTCAACTGGATTGAAACGGTTGAACTGCAAAAGTCTTACGCTGATATTGATCGAAAGGACTTCATTGTCTTTGCAGCAGGAATTGCACTTAAGGAACTGATCGCAGAGCCCCCCGCAAAGCTCACGGGCAAGGCCGGTGATGATGCCTTTTCACAACCAGAGATGCGGGAAATTGTGGCGTTCTGGCCAGAGGGTTTTCTCTACACCAATTACTGTGTTGGGGCGATCGCCGCAATCTGCGAACAGGAGTTTGGCTCCGCACCAGAGATCAACAAATGTGCCGAGGATTTGCGAACATGGTGGTCCTATCGAGAGAATGTCGCTGAAATGCCCGAATATGCTATCGCATTTCTTGACAAATTCGTCGGTATTGAACCCAACTGGATAGCACCAAGTCTCGCATCTGCACGCAGTGCCATTCGCCGCGCCACATTGGGAAAAACACCGGCCAATCCTATTTTACCGACTGGCTGACTTCCTTCAATATCCGCATAACAGCCTCACGGCGTTCCAGCTGCGGCATATGACCGGTTTGGCCGAACATGTGCAGCGCGACCTCGCCCGGCAGACCAGCGACTTGACTTGCCGGAATGATACGATCAGCACCACCAAAAATAATGCGAACCGGAATTGAGAGCTGGCTCAAGGTCTGTCTTATATTAAAAACCTGAGTTCCGTCGGCAAAGAAGCGGTCACTCACTAGTCTTTGTGCTTCTCGCAGGGCGCAATTTTGCGATTGTTGCAGTGTAGATGTAACAAAAGGTTTGGTAAGCAAAAGCTCATCTTCAACCAGTAACTTCATCCAAGCCGTCAAACTGGCTTCGGAACGGGCACGGATAAAGCCTGAAAGGAAAGCGCCGTTTATTTCCGGTCCAAGTCCAGCTGGCGCAATCAAGATCACCGATTGAACATCCATATTACCCCGACCAGCAATCTCGGCTGCAATCGCACCACCAAAAGAGTGTCCAACGAGTATGATTGGGCCGGAATGGTATCCGCCAATAGTTTGCTCTACCTGCTCCGCAATCGTCTCCAGGCGTTGCGGAATGGCGAGTGTCGATTCGCCATGCCCGGGCAGATCAAGCGCGAGGATTGGATTATCAATATTGCCGCCGCCAAGCATAGGCCGCCAGCTATTCATATCCGCGCCGAAGCCATGAAGCAGCACGACAGATGCAAGCGACTTGTTTTTGCCCTCCCGCAACCAAGCAGCATTCAGCATGGCGGCATTTCGAGTAGCAACGGGTGCAGCTTTCGGTTTGATAGAAGGCGCCTGTTCGACATCTTTCTTTTGCACGCGGCCTTTTGGGCCAGAACCGGCAATAGAAGCCAAATCAATACCTGCCTCGCGCGCAATGCGTCTGGCTAATGGAGTCGCACGCACGCCATCGCTACCGTCATGAGGGGTAGTCGCATCCGAATAGGTGATGACTGGAGTATCTTGTGATTCAGCGTCAAATGCCTCCTCGGGCACAAGGGCCTGTGCGTCCGGTTGTGCGGGAGGGCTATCTGCCTCAAAGCTTTCACCCTCAGCATATATCCATGCAACTGCTTTTCCTACAGGAACTGTCGTTCCTTCCCGGGCAGTCACCTTGCGCAATATACCCGATGCAGGCGCATCCACTTCCATGGCTGCTTTGTCGGTCTCTATTTCAAAGAGCAATTGCCCCTTAGTGATCGGATCACCTTCTTTCGCATACCACCGCGAAATTTGGCCGCTTTCCATATCCATATCGACTTTAGGCAGAATAACTTCGACTGGCATGGCCTATCGCACCCCTTTGACGAGATCCCGCGCGCTGTGAATAATTCCCGGCACTTGTGGAACCGTGGCCTTCTCCAGCTCAGGATTGTAGGGAATTGGTGTTTCTGCACCACCCAGACGAATAATAGGCGCGTCCAAATAGTCAAATGCCTCACTTTCGGCAATCATCGCGCTCACTTCTGCACCAACACCAAGGGTTTTCACGCCCTCATAAACACACATGAGCTTCGATGTCTTTTTAACGCTGGCAATGATGGTATCTTTATCCATCGGACGAACTGTGCGCAAATCGAGGACTTCAATATTAATGCCCTCTTTTGCCAGTTCCTGCGCAGCTTCCAATGCCTTGTGAACCATAATCGCTGAAGCCGCGATCGTAAGGTCAGTACCTTCACGCACAATTGCTGCCTTGCCGATGGGAACAGTATAATGTCCTTCCGGGACTGGCCCCTTCATTTTGTAAAGAAGCTTGTGTTCAAAGATCATGACAGGGTCAGGATCTTCAATCGCCGCAAGCAACATGCCCTTGGCATCATATGGGGTGGATGGTTGAATAACTTTCAGCCCTGGAACATGGCCGAACCATGCTTCGAGACTTTGACTGTGCTGCGCCGCAGCCCCTGTACCGGAACCAGCAGGAAATCGCATAACGAGTGGGACAGAAACCGCCCCGCCCAGCATGTAGCGCATTTTCGCGGCCTGATTGACGATTTGCTCCATCGCCAATGCGGCAAAATCCGAAAACTGAAACTCGAATATGGGACGCATGCCTGTCAACGCTGCGCCGACAGCAACCCCTGCTCCACCGAGTTCGGAAATAGGAGTGTCCATGACACGATCTTCGCCAAATCTTTGCACGAGGTCGCCAGTAACCTGGAAGGCCCCGCCATAAACACCGATATCTTCCCCCATGAGGAAAACCCGGTCATCAGCCTCCATGGCAATTGCCATCGCCTCCTGGATCGCCTGCGAATAACTCAGCTCACGTATCACTTCATTCATCTTATCAGTCCGTATAAACGTCGCGCGTCAGATTGCTCAGGTCCGGTGATGGACTGTCCTTGGCAAATTCAATTGCATCGGCAATCTCTTTTTCAACACTGTCACGAAGATCAGTAATCTGGCGGTCATCAAGGAAACCGAATTCTTTCAATTGGTCCTCGAATAGATGAATGGGGTCACGATTGCTGACCCAATCCTCTATTTCCTCCTTGGTGCGATAGCGATTCCTGTCGCTTTTCGAATGCCCGCGATGGCGATATGTCTTGCATTCGATTAGCGTCGGCCCTTCGCCTCGGCGCGCTCTTTCTACTGCATTGTGTGAGGCTTCAGCGACATCTGAAAGGTTGTTTCCGTCAACAATCACACCCGGCATGTTGTAAGCGACCGCACGGTCGGCCACATTAGCGACAGCAGTGGAACGTGCAGTCGATGTAGACATGCCATAGCCATTATTCTCGCAGACGAAAACAACCGGCAATTTCCATACGGAGGCCATGTTAAGGGCCTCGTGAAAGGCACCTTCATTGTTTGCACCATCGCCGAAATAGGCGATTACTACCTTGCCATTCTTCTGTTTTTTGGCCGACAATGCTGCCCCAACAGCGATTGGAATCCCGCCGCCCACAATGCCATTGGCACCAAGATTTCCTTTGGAAACGTCAGCAATATGCATGGAACCGCCGCGGCCTTTGCAATAGCCCGTTTCCTTGCCAAAGAACTCCGCAAACATCCTAGAGACATCCGCTCCCTTGGCAATGCAATGACCGTGGCCGCGATGCGTAGAAGTAATCATATCCTGTTCGGCAAGAGGCATGGATATACCCACAGCACTCGCTTCTTGACCAATGGAAAGGTGCATCGTCCCGTGGATCAGCCCGCGCGTGTATGACTCCTCCGCGCCCTCTTCAAAGCGGCGTATCAAGTACATTTTGCGCAGGGCTTCCTTCAGCTGGTCTGGCGAGTAGTGCCGAAACGCGAACGGGAGATTGCTGCCGTCGTCCTTAAGCTTGATATTTGACGTTTTGGCAGAAGCCATCTTGGCGCTCCTTGATATTTGCCCAACTGCGCTGCCCACGGCAACTTGGCCACCATGCAACTGCACTATCAAGTAATGAACATTTGTATCTTAGTCAATACCTATGTGCATATCTAAGATCGACTTAAAAGCAAAAAATGCCTCGCCTGACGTTTCTGCCAGGCGAGGCATTTTTTATATTCGCAAGGATATTTACTCAGTCGCCAAACCGATGCTCTTCACGCTCAGGGTCAAATGCAATCTCTGCCTCCTCCTCATCATCGGGCAAAGCAGCATCGCTTTCTTGATAGGGATTATCATCGTCATCTTCGGACAAATCTCCGGCATCTGCGGAGTCGATCTGGCGCGCGCCTAAAATTGCCAGTTCATCGTCCACCTGCACGTCCATTGCACCAACCTCATCCCAGTCTTGTGTTTCGATCGGTGTTCTGTTGGGCTTTTCTTGCTTTTCCTGTTTTTCGTGCCTTATCGCGCTTGTTTTGTCTTTTTCATTCATCATGACACCCTCCTTGCGCTGTTTAGGAACGCTAAACAGCGCTTTTGGATGCATATTTTCCCTTCCGGAAGAATTTTTGCTTTTTGCCCTAATCCACCCATAATGACCTGCGAGTCAGCAGCTTCACGTCATATGGGGAGATATCCATGACATCCAAAATCCTGACCCTGGCCATTGCAACGACTGCGATGATGGCCGTTCCTTTTGCTGCGCTAGCGGATGAAACTCAGCATCCACGCATCATCGTGACCGGCGAAGGCGAAGCTACCGCAGCGCCTGACACAGCCCTTATCTCGCTGGTCGTCATGGAGGAGAAGGCAACTGCGCGTGAAGCGCTGACTGCCAATAATGAATCAATGGCCAAGGTTCTTGATGGTATGAAGAAGGCCGGGATTGCTGAACGCGATCTTCAGACTTCCGGGTTCAATATCGAGCCCCGCTATGTCTATCCGGAAAACAAGGATGGCAAACAACCAGCAGAAGCCCCAAAAATCGTTGGCTATGCGGTGTCCAATTCCCTTTCAGTGCGTGTCCGTGATCTGAAAAAGGTCGGAGAGATTCTGGATCAATCCGTATCCCTTGGCGTCAATCAAGGCGGCAATCTCACATTCTCTAACGACAAGCCTGATACGATACTTGAAGAGGCCCGCAAGAAAGCGGTTGCAAATGCAATTTCAAAGGCGAAAACTCTAAGTACTGCCGCCGGAGTTGAACTTGGCAAAATCGTGGAGATTACCGAGCAGTCCTATAATCCAGGCCCCATGCCTATGGCACGCGGCAAGATGATGGCTATGGCCGCTGACTCAGTTCCTGTCGCAGCAGGCGAGAATAGCTATAATGTTACCGTAAACGTAACGTTCGAACTGAAAAACTAGCAGTTATTATTCCCCAAAATGAGAAAGGGTGCAGCGAGGCACCCTTTCTCATTTAATAGAAAACTTATCGAACGATCGGGCATCCTCTGGCTTTCGCAAACACCACTGCTGTTCGATTGCCATGCCTCCAGCCCGTCACCCTTAGAACATTTCTGCGCACCGTTACCATTGGGTTTCGCAATCCCATACGGCGCGCTTTACTGACTGCCTCGCCTGGTGTGCAGGCGCGACGATATCCAGGGCCCCAATGGCCCCGTCGATGATTTACCTCAACAATATTTGATGTCGCGATCCCAGTATTTACGCGTGACTGGGTCGATGGCGCAGCCGAGCTTGCCCCAACACCAAGGGTGGTAGAGATGCCGATTACAGCGCCGAGGGCCAGCATTTTTATTGAAAGACGAGCCATGAAACGTTTCTCCTGTCATTCGTCCAGTTAGATCGGACAGACAATAAAGATCGAACCAACCCTATTTGTTCCCTGATCGCAGCACAAATCGCATCACAAATAGTTCAATCGTCCTGCAATCTGATCATGTGATCGAAATATTCTTCATCAGATTTTAGATCATGATCAAAAGCCGTGACTTGCCCTCGCACGGAGATTCCGGCCTCATGAACAGTTTCGCTGGAACCCGAAACCAAAGGATGCCACCAATAGAGGTCTTCGCCCTCATCTATTAATCGGTAACCACAGGTTTCGGGAAGCCAGTCAACGCTTCTTACGATTTCGGGCGTTAGAAACACGCAATCGGGCACCTTCTTCTTTCGGTGGACATAATCCGAACATTGGCATGTTCCTGCATCGAGCAACGTACACGCTACCGTTGTGAAGTAGATTTCTTCCGTGTCCTCATCTTCAAGTTTATGAAGGCAGCAACGACCACAGCCATCGCAGAGGCTTTCCCATTCAGCGCGATTAAGCTCGTCAAGTGTTTTTGTTTTCCAAAATGGTTCGCTATGCATGGGCTCAAATACAACGCCGGTATCATCTCGTCCATAGCAACGACTGTCTATAGGACCATGAACGCCAGATGAACGACGTCTTCACATCAGATACAGGCGTCGACTGCAATCGTGCATTTACCGGATTCGGTCGTCACGACCGGCCAAAACCATGATCGCATGACAATCGGTTGCCACAATGTTGGAACAGGTTGCGATCACAAACAATTGACGTATTTCAGACATTCGAAATACGAGACAGGGATGGATATGAAACGGACAGCACTTTTTTTCGCCTCAACGGCAATACTCTTTTCATCGCCTCACGCAATGGCGGAACAGCCAGCGTTGAATCGACCCTATATGTCGTCGAATACCAATGTGCCACAAATGCTTCTCGCTCAAGCCGAAACGCAAGCACCTGAAGCTGAAGCCATTGATGAGCCCGTTAAAAGGAAGCAAGTCGAAGAACAGGTAGATAACGCCAAGCAGCAGGCGGCAGATGAAGCCGATGCAGCGGCTGAGGCGCAAAGACAAGCGGCAGAGCAGGCAAAAGCGCAAGCAGATCAGGCAGCAAAAGAAGCAGAGGCAGAGGCCGCTGCAAGGGCTGAACAAGCCCAGCGCGAGGCTCAGGCCGAGGCAGACAAAGCTGCGGAGCAGCAAAAGGCAATTCAAGCTGAGGCAAAACAAAAGGCGGCGGAGGAAGCTGCTGCTGCGGAAGCTGCTCAAAAGCAGGCATCCGACAATGCTGAACAAGCCAAGCGCGCGGCACAGGCGGAGGCGGACAAGGCAGCTGAAGAGCAGAAGGCCCTGGCAGAGGCTGCACGCGCCAAGGCGCAGGCAGATGCAAAAGCAGCTAAAGCAGCAGAACAGGAAACTGCCAAGGAAGCTGAAAAAGCGGTAAAGGCAACGCAAGAAGAAACGGAAAAAGCTGCGGAAGCTCAAAAGTCGGCTGAAGAAGAAGCTCGCAAAAAAGCCGAGCAGGCTCAAAAAACTGCTGACAAACAATCCGAGCAAGCCGCCGAAGAAGCCAAGAAGGCGGCTGAGAAAGCCTCCAAGGAAGCGCCAACCCAAGAAACCGCTCCCACTGTGGTTGAAGAGGCAACAAAACCTGCTGTAACGCCTCAACAGCCAACAGGCGAAACCCCAGCAGCACCCTCACAAGAGGCCAAGCCTGCAACACCTGATCAGAATGTGAAGCCGACAGATGGAACAACTGTCGCGCCCCCGGAACAGGCGGTTGTACCGGCACAACCGGAAGCCTCGCCGCTTCCCGAGAATGCTGCTCCAGTGCTCGACAGCGACAAGCCTGCAAAAGATGGTCGGGAAGGAAAAGGCCGTGGCAACCAAACCGATCAAGTGACCGGGAAGCCTGCACAGGAACAACCAGCCGTCAACGCACCGATAGTGCCGGCTGTTGCACCGCCAAAATCTGATGCGGATGTGCAGCAAGAGCTTGCGCCGATCAAGATCAAGCCCGTTCTCACAGAAAAAGGCACACGTACCAAGGAGCGCCGACGTGACGAGCGCCCTGATGATGTACAAGTGATCAGGCAATTCGATAACCGTACAATCGTGGAAGTGAACAACAACATCTTTGTTGAAAGTTCTGATCGTCCCCGCATGTCACGGGACGCCAAGGATGTATATTATGAGGACTTACCGCGCAATCGCACACGGGAGACGGTCGTCCGTGACAATGGCGTGCAAATCATAACGGTGCGCAATCGCTATGGAGACGTAATCCAGCGCTCACGAGTTATGCCCGATGGACGCGAGGTTGTCCTCAGCTACACGCCTGACTATGATCGTGAAGAACGGCTGGTGTGGCGCGATCCGGGTGACGACTTGCCACCACTGCGCCTAACCATCCCCGTGCGCGATTACATTTTGGATGCGGAAGAAGTACCGGAAGCGGATGTCTACGAGTTCTTTGCTCGCCCACCAGTTGAGCGCGTCGAGCGTCTTTATTCGATAGATGAGGTAAAGCGCTCTGCCCGTATTCGTGACAAGGTGCGCCGTGTCGATCTGGATACAATCACCTTCCCTTTCGGTTCAGCCGAAATTGGTGAAGATCAGATTTCCCGTATCGAAAGTGTGGCCAAAGCGATGGCGCAGATCCTCAAGAAGAATCCTGCTGAGACTTTTCTCATCGAGGGGCATACGGATGCTGTCGGGTCAGATCAGGCAAATTTGATCCTATCGGACAAGCGTGCTGAATCAGTCGCGCAGGCCTTGACCAATGTCTTTGACATTCCACCGGAAAACATGGCTACCCAAGGTTATGGCGAGCGTTATTTGAAAATCAAATCAGAAAGCCCTGAACAGCAGAACCGCCGTGTTGCGATCCGCCGGATCACTCCATTGGTTGCACCGATGGCAAGCAATAAATAATCGGCCACCAGACAATGAAACCCGGGCATTAGCCCGGGTTTTTTGTCATTATCGCTTGAGTTCATAGGGATGCGCGCTATTTGATGCCTGAAACCATCCTGTCATCGGACTGAAAATGAAACGCATAGAAATCTTAATCGAAAATATTATCCTTGCTTCACGCTGGCTCTTGGTCGTCTTTTATCTTGGATTGGCAATATCTCTGGCAATTTACGCTTTTTCATTCGCCGGAAAGCTCGTCGATTTCGTTTCCAAGGTTATGATCCTCAACGAAACCGATACAATTCTAAAAATGTTGAGCCTCATTGATGCGGCACTTGTTGCAAGCCTTGTGGTTATGGTCATCATCTCAGGCTACGAAAACTTTGTGTCGAGGTTTGATCAGGCCGATGAGGTTCATTGGCTTGGTACAATTGATGCTGGCTCACTGAAGATCAAAGTTGCATCCACCATCGTGGCCATTTCTTCGATCCATCTGTTGCAGGTGTTTTTGAATTTGACCCAGTATAGCAACGAACAGCTGATGTGGTTCACAATCATCCATCTTGCCTTCGTGTTTTCGGCTCTGTTCCTTGCCTATATCGACAAGCTTATGGTCAAGGATAAGGGTGACAAGAAATCCAACGAGCCTTCGCTTTGAAGGCATAAATTCCGCAGGTAATCATACTGCGGATGGCAACTAACTAACCCATATAAATAAACCGGGATGGTTTTGCCATCCCGGTTTATTTTTTTGAACTACTGCATTTTAGCTATCAAGGAACGACCGTAGCTTGCGCGACCGGCTCGGATGCTTGAGTTTGCGTAGCGCCTTCGCTTCGATCTGACGGATACGCTCGCGGGTAACCGAGAACTGCTGACCGACTTCTTCAAGCGTATGGTCCGTGTTCATGCCAATACCAAAGCGCATACGCAATACGCGCTCTTCACGCGGTGTCAGCGATGCAAGCACCCGCGTTGTCGTATCGCGCAAATTTGCCTGAATGGCAGCGTCGATAGGCAAAAGTGCATTCTTGTCCTCAATGAAATCACCGAGATGTGAGTCTTCTTCATCACCCACCGGAGTTTCAAGAGAAATCGGCTCTTTGGCAATCTTGAGAACCTTGCGGACCTTTTCCAGCGGCATGGCCAGTTTTTCAGCCAGTTCTTCCGGTGTTGGCTCACGGCCGATCTCATGCAGCATCTGGCGTGACGTACGAACGATCTTGTTGATTGTTTCGATCATATGCACCGGAATACGGATTGTACGCGCCTGATCGGCTATCGAACGGGTGATCGCCTGGCGAATCCACCATGTCGCATAGGTCGAGAACTTGTAACCACGGCGATATTCGAACTTATCGACCGCTTTCATGAGGCCAATATTGCCTTCCTGAATGAGGTCGAGGAATTGCAAACCGCGATTGGTGTATTTTTTGGCGATAGAAATAACGAGACGCAGATTTGCCTCAACCATTTCTTTCTTGGCAAGAGCTGCTTCGCGCTCACCTTTTTGCACCTGATTGACGATGCGACGGAATTCGGAAATGGAAATCGCAGTTTCCTGCGCCATGTTCTGAATTTCTGTACGCAGATTTTTGATCGCGTCTTTTTCGTTCTTGGTGAACTCTTTCCAGCCACGGGTAATCAGGTTGGAAACGGATTTCAACCAATTTGGATCAAGTTCATTGCCCTGATATTCTTTCAGGAAGTCTTCGCGGCGAACACCATAGGACTCTGCGAGACGTAGCAGGCGTCCCTCATTCTGCACGAGACGCTTATTGATATCGTAAAGTTGCGCGACCAGCGCCTCGATACGATTCTGGTTTAACGAGAGAGATTTCACAGCCTTGATGAGCTGGTCCTTCAGCTCCTTGTAGCGGCGCTCCTGACTTGGCGACAGCGATCCAGAAGCAGCAAGACGATTCTCAACCTGTTGATCCTGAAGCTTGCGAAGCTTCTTATAGGTATCAGCGATAACATCGAGCGTTTCCATGACTTGCGGACGCAACTCAGCTTCCATCGCGGCAAGCGACAGATTTGCCTCATCATCCTCGTCATCATCATCTTCAACCTGCGTATCGCCTCCGACATTTGTAATGTCGTCATCGTCACGGCGGCTGCGCGAACGATCATTGCCGGGAACAGGCTTTTCTTCTTCAACACGCTCAATGACCGGTGCCTGCTTTGCCTCAGGGCCAGCATAGGTCGTTTCAAGATCGATAATCTCACGCAGAAGAATTTGCGATTCATTCAGAGCTTCGCGCCAGATAATGATCGCCTGGAATGTCAGCGGGCTTTCGCAAAGCCCAGAAATCATTGTCTCGCGGCCAGCCTCGATACGCTTGGCGATGGCGATTTCGCCCTCGCGCGACAAGAGCTCGACTGTTCCCATCTCGCGCAGATACATGCGGACAGGGTCGTCGGTGCGATCCGTCGGTTCTTTTTTGGTGGCAGTCGGGGCAACCGCAGTGCCGGTCGACTCGGCAAGCTCACGTGCATCGCTTTCATCATCAGCGCTGCTGTCAGCCTCTTCGGCGTCCGCGTCCTGCTCGTCATCCTCGACAACGTTGATGCCCATATCACTGAGCATTGCCATTGTATCTTCGATCTGTTCCGAAGTGACCTCTTCAGATGGCAGAACTGCATTAAGCTCATCCATCGTCACATAGCCGCGCTTCTTAGCGAGCTTGATCATCTTCTTGACAGCGTCATCGGAAAGGTCGAGAAGCGGACCGTCTGGCGCGCCTTCGCGCTCGACTTCTACTTCCTCATTTTCCTTTGCCTTCGTTGCCATATTCTATATCTCCAAGCGACGTTCGCTTTTTTCATGCATGAGAACAACGAGTGCGACAGCGCACCGGTTCCCCCTACATCATCAAGGTAGTAAATGATCGACTAGCCGAAATCCTGTTAATGGCGGATTAACCTTGTTATTTCGGTGGCGAGCACGCTGTATATTTGTCGAATTTGCCGGTATTTCTGCTAAACCCACAAACATCAACGCAATATCTACAATTCTGCGCAATCTGATTCCGTCATTATTGACCCACGTCAACCCCGACTCAACTGATTCGGGCCAAAAAAGCGAATCAATTCGATCAAAAACCCTTCGCAGAGCGTCCAGAGGGTATTCCGAACCCCTCAATCAGGGCCTCCGTAGCCTGCGCATTACGGATATCATTCAGTATATCGAGCAATCTGTTAAGATTTTCGTCGCTCGCGTCGGTTGCCAAAGCAGTCTCTGCGACTTTCAGTTCCTTATGTAGTGTGCTTGCTCGCTGATGCAAGTGAACAGCCTGCCTCAAAGCTTCCAGTGCATCTTCTTCAGCAGCTTCCGATGTGGCTGTCCACATGCGCGCCCGGCGCGTCAAGGCTTCAAGCGCTTCGATCAATGCTCCGTGATTTGTATCCACCATTGCCTTGCGCATTTCCATACCATTGGCGACATGGTGTTCTGCCATCGCATTCAGCATCGCTGCATGAAACCGTTTCAAATCCGGATGGCTGAATTCGAGCCGCACGACAGTTTCAAAATCCTCTTCGATCAAACGAGGATGATTAAACAATATCATCAGAATTGCCGTCTCGCGCAAAGGTGGTGCTGCTGATGTTGTCTTCACCAGAACCGACCGGGTGAGACGATCCGAAACAGCAAAGCGCCCGCTGGCAGCGCCCTTCCCGCGTTGGCCAAATCCATTTTGGCCGTAACCGCCCTGATTATTACCGCGCTCGCCATTGTTCCGGCGATCATTACCTCGCTGGCCAGATCCGAAAAACTGCTGGATGCGCTCGCGCACATCCTGACCATAATGACGTCTGACATTCTCATCTGCGATGAGAGCAGTCATCTGCTTCAAGCGAGATTCAAGCTCGGCTCGGCGTTCTGGCGTGTCAAACACGCCACTTGATGTCTCTCGGCTCCACAACATATCTGCCAAGGGCCGCGCATCATTGAGAACATCCTGAAAGGCCTGAGGACCGGACGACTTAACAAGATCATCCGGATCTTTGCCTTCTGGAAGTACGGCAAAACGAAGCGAATATCCCGGCTTTAGAACCGGCAATGCCAAATCAATCGCCCTGTGGGCAGCCTTTACACCGGCATTGTCGCCATCGAAACAAAGCACCGGTTCGGGTGACATTCGCCAGAGAAGATCCAATTGATCCTCGGTCAACGCCGTGCCTAAAGGTGCAACTGCATGGGTGAATCCCGCCTGGGCCAAGGCGATAACATCCATATACCCTTCAACAGCAATAACGGCCTTGGCCGGTTGCCCGGCTTGCGGCTGCGCAGCTTTGCGAGCGCGCAAAGCATTGAACAGAATCTTGCCCTTATGGAAAAGCTCCGTTTCATTCGAATTCATATATTTTGCGATTGCGTTTGGAGCAAGCGCTCTTCCGCCAAAAGCTATGATACGTCCTCGCAAGTCCTCGATCGGGAACATGATACGATCCCGAAACCGATCAAAAGAAACCGGTTTGTCATCCCCATAAACCACCAGTCCACAGGCTTCTATCTGATCTTTTGTAGCGCCTTTACTTGCCAAATGTTCTTTAAGCGCATTACGGCTCTCAGGTGCGTAGCCCAAGCGATATGAATGCTGTGTTGCCGCACTCAAGCCGCGATCCCGCAAATAGGCTCGGGCTTTTGCACCACCGGCCGCTTGCAACTGCTCCTCAAAGAATTTGGTCGCCATTTCCATGACATCGTAGAGCGTGGCGCGCTTCGCTTCGCGTATTTCCATTTCAGCGTCACGCGCAGGCATGGGTACGCCTGCCATATCTGCGACACGTTGTACGGCCTCTGGAAAACTCAATCCCTCAAGTTCAGTTAAAAAACGGAAATGATCGCCTGTGACGCCGCATCCAAAACAATGGTAGCGCCCTTTACGATCCTCGCAATGAAAGCTTGGTGATTTCTCTCCATGAAACGGACAGCATGCCCAGAAATCACCCTTCTGAGCATTGGTCTTCTTGCGATCAAACGAAACGCGCGTCCCGATCACGCTGGAGATCGGCACACGCTCCCTGATCTCGTCGAGAAAAGATGGCGGAAATCGCATATCACTGTTCGTTCTAAATTAAGCGCTGCTGCATGGTGCGGACAGTTCCATATGTCTGGATCAAGTCCATATTCATTGTGCCTTAAATAAGGTTTCTATGAAAGGTCTTCAACCACGTCATCCCCCACTCATACGGTATTGACCTTGCAGACGGCGTTTCCATTTTTAGGAAGCCGGCAAATTATATAAATCTCATATCGGATTTATCCACAATCGACAAATTCATGCTAAATGCGACACATTTTTTCTTAGCCGGAACATATTTTTTCTCTTTTTGAATGATATCTTATATTAATAATTTGCAATCAAACTTAGCATGGTTGCTATTTCAGGTTCTCCCGACAGGTCAGGATTCATAGCAAGTGAACGGTTCCGCAATATTGTTGCATCTGGCTGGCGCAGTGGCGCTGCTGCTCTGGGCAACGCGTATGGTCCGAACAGGCGTTGAACGCGCCTATGGTGAACGCATGCGTCAAAGCCTGCGCGGCGTCCTGCATAATCCATTTCTGGCCGTCCTCTGGGGCTTGATGCTCTCGATCGCCTTGCAGAGTTCTACGGCGGTCAGCCTTCTTGTCGGATCGTTCGTCGGTTCGGGTATTGTCAGCGGTGTTGCAGGATTGATGGCCGTTCGCGGCGCCGAGGTCGGATCGGCCCTTGTGGTAAAAATTCTCAGCTTTGACCTGACCCTGCTTGTGCCGCTTTGTCTGGTTGTCGGTACTGTAATCTTCATGTCGACGGAACGAAGCAACTGGCGACAGATTGGCCGCATTCTCGTCGGTATTGGCCTTTTGATCCTTTCGCTGGAAATGACGGGGCAAGCGACCGAGCCTTTGCGCAACAGCGATCTTCTGCCTGTCATTGTAGGTTATCTTAATACTGATCCGGTGACTGCATTCCTGCTTGCGGCAATTATGACATGGCTGTTCCATTCAAGCATTGCCGCCGTGCTGCTCTTTGTCACTTTTGCCTCGCGTGGATTGATCCAGCCGGAGCTAGGCATGGTGATGATTTTTGGCGTGAATCTCGGCTCGTCATTTATTGCCCCTCTTCTTACCCGATCATCCGCGCCACAGGTTCGCATTGTGCCGATGGGCAATCTGTTGATGCGCGGTGCAGGGTCAATCGTGATCCTCATTCTCTTCATGACATTCAAACCATCAATCGCCTTTCTCGGTTCGACTCCAGCCGATCAGGTAATCAACGGGCATATCCTCTTTAACGTGATCATCCTTTTGGCCGGCGTTCCGCTGTCAGCATTGGTTTTGCGCGTTACCAAGGCAATCGTTGCATTGAATACACCTGTGGAACCGGCTCCATCTCTGGTCCAAGCTGAGCTTAGTGCGCTGGATGAGAGCGTGCTTGATACACCAAGTCTTGCTTTGGCAAATGCGACACGGGAAACGATAATGGTCTGCGAAACCGTGGAGATCATGCTTCGCGGTGTCATAGAGCTTTACGAGCACCCGGAACAGGAGCGCATTAATGAGCTTTCGATGCTCGACGATAAGGTAGATCGTAAACATGCGGCAATAAAATTATATCTGGCCAAGCTGACAACGCGAAAGCTTACCGATTTCGAGGTAGCGCGTGCTCAAGAACTATTGGGGGCTTGTGTTAAACTTGAACAGGTCGGCGATATTATTGTTCGCAACATGCTTGCACTCATTCAAAAGAAAATGGATCGCAAGTTAAAATTTACTGATGAAGGTTGGCTTGAACTCAGCAACTTTCACTCGAAAGTGCTCGTTAATGCACGAATGGCCTTCAACGTTCTGGTGTCCCGTGACCGGGAAACTGCGCATCAATTGGTCTTGGAAAAGGATCACCTGCGTGATCTCGAAAAGCAGTGCAGTCAACGCCATTTCAGCAGATTGCGCGAAGGAACCATACGCAGTCTCGAAACAAGCTCAATTCATCTCGATACGATCCGTGATCTCAAGCAGATAAACTCACTTCTGGCGTCAATGGCCTACCCTGTTCTTGAAGAGCAAGGACTGTTGAACACCACTCGTTTGCGTGCCTTGCACAACTGAGCTGATGAAACGGTCAATAATTGCGATGAATATGGCCGTTTGAACCGATAAAGGCTCCCATTGCCGAGCCAATGAGAAGCCCCAGCAACATATTGCCCATAAAGGTTTCTCCAATACCTGCACCTATGGAAAGACCCGCAACTATTCCGATTATGGTAGACCAGCCATGCTGTTTCATTTCCGCCTCCATTTTTATTAACCATAAACGGCGACGTGTCATTTCGGTTCCATCCGCAAGGACTCATAACTCTTAATACATTCAAAAGGACGCAGCCAATGCTTACGCTTAGACCAATGCGCAAGGATGAATATTCAGATTTCCTGGAATATTTCATTGCCGACTACGCGACAGAGATTGCGTCCAATTATGGCCTTGAGCCTTCCGCTGCAAAAGAACGCGCTATCAACGAAATCAATCAGGACCTGCAACAGGGCATTGATACGCCCGGACACACTCTGGCCTGTCTCGTTGATTTTGAAGCAAATGCAGAATGCGTCGTTGGATACCTTTGGTATAAAGTGAATGTGAAAATGAGAGAGCTTTTTATCTGCGACTTCTACGTTTTCCCAGCTGAGCAAGGCAAAGGGTACGGCAAGCAAGCACTAAGTCTTCTGGAAAATGAAGCGGCAAGAACAGGACTGCGTCAAATCAAGTTACGGGTAGCTGCCAAGAACCCTCGCGCGAAAAATCTTTACGATGCCTGTGGGTTTCAGGTGACCGGTATCAACATGAGTAAACATATTGCCGATCTGGAGATGATTGATGGTCGAGACAAATGAAATAACAGAGAATCTTCACGATACTGAGCGAAAACTGCTTCACCACCTGCGCACTGTGCGCCGTAACATACGAACCCACAAGCTGGCGGAGATGGACGTTCAGCTGACGCGCGGTCAAAGAATTGCAGACGCTGTTGCGGCAACCACGGGATCGTGGGTTTTCATTATTACCCAGACAACCATATTGTTCTTTTGGATTTTGTTGAATGTCACTGCCTATGTGCGGGAATGGGATCCTTATCCGTTTATCCTCTTAAATCTCGCTCTGTCGTTTCAGGCGGCCTATGCTGCACCATTCATCATGATGAGCCAGAACCGGCAGCAGGACATTGACCGGAAAGAAGCAGCTAATGACTATAAGATCAATATCAAGGCTGAGCTTGAAATTGAACTTCTCCACGAAAAGATCGAGCAGCTGCACCAAAAAATTGACGAATTATGCGAACGTGAGGTCGTATATTTGAGACGTGCTGTCAAAGACCTGCGCGTGCCCAAAGGAAATCCTGAGAAAAGCTGAAACAAAAAAGGACCGCTGCGGGAGGAGGTGCAGCGGTCCTGATTGTAAATGTACCGCGGGAGGAGGTGCAGTACATTCGGCGTTGGGGTTATCTGGGAGGAAAGAGCCCAACAACTTCAAAATAGCAAAGCCTATAATTTTCTCTACCGTCAAATATGCATAATACCTATGCAAATAGTTGCATCCACTCCCGCAAGAGTTGCGCCGAGCTTCCATGGCTGCTAAAGCAATTCCAGCAAAAGTGGGAACCGGTTTTAGCAATCGGAATTGCGTAAAAACAAAAAGATAGAGCATTGAAGGCGCCTCCGTTTCCGCCGGAAATGCTCTAGTCAGCAATGCAATTACTCCTTCCCATGCGGAGCAGCATAATGGGTACACAGAAGACCTCAGACAAATAAGCCGCAGCAATTCTCTATATTGTTGCGGCGACCTGTCAGGCCAATCCAAAATCGTTTTGCTCACAGGCAGACGCCGCTGAATGAATTCATTTCGCGGACACTTGATCATGCATATCAAAAGACAAATCTGGGCCTATTCTCTCCCGGCAACACTCTTGCTGATGGCACCATTTGACATTCTGGCTTCACTGGGAATGGACATCTACCTCCCTATGATTCCTGCAATGCCAGGCATTCTGAAAACGACCCCAAACATTATCCATCTATCACTAAGCCTTTACATGATCCTTCTGGGCCTTGGGCAAATTATCTTTGGACCTTTATCCGACCGGATTGGCCGGAGACCGGTGCTTCTGGCTGGCGCCATGCTGTTCACCGGAGCATCGCTCTGTCTTGCCCTTTCATCCTCGGCAATGCCCTTTCTCTTATTTCGGGTTTTACAGGCAATCGGTGCATCGGCGGCAATGGTTGCAACATTTGCTACAGTCCGAGATGTTTACGGTGAGCGAGCGGAAAGTGCGATCATCTACGGCATGTTTACGTCAATGCTTGCATTCGTACCGGCGCTCGGTCCCATCGCGGGGGCGCTCATAGCCGAAATGTTTGGCTGGAGGGTAATCTTCCTCACGCTTGCCAGCCTCAGTGCTTTAGCGAGCTTGCGCGCAATTCCAATGTGGCATGAAACCCGCCCGACCTCTTCATCCAGCACGGATAAATCACTTTTTCCCATCTTGCGCAGCCTGAGATTCTGGACCTATACGCTGGGATTCAGCGCGGCTATGGGTGCCTTCTTCGTGTTCTTCTCAATAGCGCCGAGGGTTCTAGAGCAGATTCGGCTTATTTCTGGTCATATCCAGCGGCCTCGAAGTAGTGCTGGCA
>UCNP01000032.1 GCA_900473335.1 Hyphomicrobiales bacterium
ATAGTTAAATCATCACTACGACCTAGGGTATGAGAAAAGTTATGATAAGGCTGCCAGAATGCGGTTTTTTTCAATGAAAACAAGGCGGTATGGCGGAGGGGGTGGGATTCGAACCCACGGTAGGCTCTCACCTACGCCGGTTTTCAAGACCGGTGCCTTAAACCGCTCGGCCACCCCTCCAACCTTATGAAAACACTTGATGATCTGGTTCAGGATCATTTCGGAAACAAGCAATTTGAAACTGCTTTCCTGCCGAATGTTTGTTCGCAGGCCTATACAGCCTTTCGGATTGCCGCGTCAACCTGTTCTGAGGGTGGTCTACTTGCATTCCACGCATAATATGAGAATAAAAAGATCACATCCAGATAAGGGGAGGCCCAGATAGTCACATGATTTGACTCATGGACTATACTGAGCCTCTGTCGGGCTGCTTTTCGAAACCTGCTCGATGCCGTCCCAACACCCACTATTCACTTGTGGTAAAAGCCTAGTTTCCCTTCTTTCCAAATCTATGCCGGACAAACCCACCTTTGGAACGCCTCAGGACTTCATTGAAGCTCAATGGTCGATCCCTGATTTCTTGCTGTTGAACTTTCAATTTCTCCAAAAGTTCAAGCGGTGCGATTTGGTTCGTGGTGGTCTTATAGTTTGGCACTTCGTGCATCTTTGTCACTCCCTTGAGAACAACAAATCCATCCTTCGGCTCTGGCCGAAGGTGTTTCTTCAAAATTTCTGAATGCGCATAATTTATAATTGCCCAAATCAAATTTCAATAGTTTTGAGTGGGCGATGTAAGCATGTGTAAGCGTGAACCGGCGAAAATGAGTATGTTCACTTATCAATAACTATCGGCGAAAATTATTTCCAGTTCGCAAGCTGCACTGACAGTTGTTTATGGGGATGGCAGTCAGGAGATCGTCTTGTGGAAGTCGGGGCGGGTGCTCAAGGCCACCTGAGCTACGCCTTTGGCATTCAAGCAATAAATGTCGCAATATTTATCAATCCCGCATAGCCTTTGTTAACAAGGTATCAACCTCTGGGTGCCATTGATGGGGTTGAACAAAGTCGGTGATGGGTCTCGGCTTTGCGCAGATATTTCAAGCTGGTATCTATACCTTGATGTAAAATTGTGGGGACGGCCATACTGGCCGATGGTTTGCATTGCCAAAAGCCAAAGCTTTTCGAATTTCCGATGTCACTCGCATTGCGGGCGTTGTGGCTATGGGTGTTCTTATGACAGCCTGTGCTTCGCCAAAGGCTAAAATCGCCAAGAAGTCCCACGGCAAGGAATATTTCGCTGAATCCAAATATGGTGTGAAGGCAAGTCCGCGCGTCTGGACTGGCGGAAAGATCATGCGCGGCGGTGGGCGCGATCAGCTCGGTCGCCCCTATCAGGTGGCAGGCCGTTGGTACTACCCCAAGGAAGAGCCGGGCTATGTTCGCAAGGGCAGGGCCTCATGGTACGGTTCGGCGTTTCATGGACGTTTGACCGCCAATGGCGAGGTTTATGATACAGACCAACTCTCCGCAGCGCATCCAACAATGCCACTGCCAAGCTATGCCCGCGTCACCAATCTTGGAAATGGTGCATCTGTTATTGTTCGGGTTAATGATCGTGGGCCCTACCACAGCGATCGCGTGATCGATTTGTCGCAACGTGCTGCGACGATGCTCGATTATCAGCATACCGGCACAGCAGACGTAAAAGTTGAATATGTAGGTCGCGCACCGCTGAATGGTGATGATGATCGCTTTCTCATGGCGTCTTATCGCGGTCCGGGTGCCCCAGACTCTTGGGGGCAACCGGCATCTGGCGTAATGATCGCAATGAATGGCTCTACGCCAACGGGACGCAAGCAGACGCCTGTACCTGGAATGGTGCGTCCTGAACCTGCAGGAATTCAGGTCGCAAGCCTTGGCTCGCAGCCCATTTCCCTTGGCGAACAAGCCAATCAATTGGCCATGCCGCAATCACAGCCATATCTGGTCGATGAAACCGGCTTGTCGTTCAACACAGATGTTAATCCGGTTTTGCCTTTGATTGGCCCGTTCATTGCCGATAAACCGGCTGTTCTGGTTGGCTCATACAAGAGTAAAAAGCTTACCCCATCTCCGTTCATCAATTCCTATGCGAGTGAACGCATAGAAATGGCGCATGCGCCTGTTGCGGCAACGGAAATGCTATTGTCACCCGAAGCTGTAACCACCGCTTGGAAAGCAATCAGCGCCGCGCAAACCACATTCCAGGGCGAATATGTTGATGTTGGCCTCTTTGCCAGCAAGGAAGAGGCCACCCGTGTAGCGGGCGTGCTTTCATCGCTTGGTAAGGTCAGGCTTGCAGAGGTCGCCAGCCCCGCCGGTGCCCGTATCGCACTTGTTGCCAAGGCGCAGACGGCAAAGCAAACCGATGCATTGTTACAGACAGCCTGGAAGGCTGGTGCAACAGACGCATTTGTTGTTCGCAATGATGGTCGCTAATTACAACAGAAGAAGCTTCCATCCGCCAAAGCATATTCGTGTTTGTGCTTTGAGTCTTGGCCTTGTTCTTGCTCCGCTCATTGCAAATGCGGAAGAAGCTCTGTTCGACACCAAAGCCAAGCAGGCTCTGATGGTCGAAGATCAGACCGGAACAATTCTTTTTGCCAAATCGCCGGACACGCTGATTGAACCAGCCGCACTGGCAAAACTCATGACCATGGAAGTGGTGTTTCACGAGTTAAAAGCCGGCAGGATTTCTCAAACCACACAGTATAGTGTTAGCGAAAATGCCTGGCGTACTGGCGGTGCGCCATCCGGTGGCTCGACAATGTTCGCCAAGCTTAAATCGCAACTTTCTGTCGGCGATCTCATTCAGGGCGTTATTGTCCAGTCGGCTAATGATGGTTGCATTATTCTTGCGGAAGGCATTGCAGGATCAGAGGCGAAATTTGCCGAGATGATGAATGCGCGTGCCAAGGAAATCGGGCTGACGGCTTCGACATTTGTCAATTCTACCGGACTTCCAGACCCGAAACAGCGTGTATCGCTGACCGATCTGGTGAAGTTGGCGCGGCACATCAGGCAAGAATATCCAGATTATTATAAAACCTATGCGCAGGATAATTTTACCTGGAACAATATTTTCCAGCGTAACCGCAATCCCTTGCTGCGGCTTGATATTGGTGCCGATGGCATGGGGACCGGATATACGGCACAATCGGGCTACGGCATTGTGGGTGCGGCCGAACATGGCGGGCGGCGCTATATTGTTGCCCTGAGCGGTCTTGCGACGGATAAGGAACGCGCTGAGGAAGCGAAACGCATTTTCGAATGGGCCTACCAGGCGTTTGAGGAAGTCGATATTTTCGCAGCTGGCGAGCCTGTCGGTGTGGCCAGTGTTTTTGGCGGCGTTAAATCCGGTGTTTCTCTGAAAGCCCATGAGAAAGTAAGCATACTTGTCCCCGTCGCCAACCGCGATCGTCTGAAGGCGCATGTCGTTTATAATGGACCATTGGTGGCGCCGCTAGATGTGGAGCCTCAACA
>UCNP01000016.1:0-41875 GCA_900473335.1 Hyphomicrobiales bacterium
CTGCTACGGCAATCGTGCCGGTCTTGGTGGCGCGGGGTGGAGCAGCATCCCGTCCGGAACCGAAAAAGCACCTTCGCTTTTGAGGCCGGACAAACGGAACAATCCGGGCTGCTACGGCAATCGTGCCGTTCTTGGTGGCGCGGGGTGGAGCAGCCCGGTAGCTCGTCAGGCTCATAACCTGAAGGTCACAGGTTCAAATCCTGTCCCCGCAACCAATATTCCAAAAAGTAAAACCACAAGCCATCACGTTGCCAATAAAGCCACCTCATCCGTGGAAAAGCCACCAAAACAAACGGCAAACACAATCAAACAAACCATAAACGCCCGCAAAAAATGCATAAACGCAGAGCGCAAATACGCAGAGGAACATGATAGCTAGTTTTCCATATCGCCTGACCTGTCGTTAATGTCCCTGACACCGAATAATAGTTGTCTGCATGAAGCGTTGATAGCCAGTGTGCAGGGACGTCCTTAGACTTCGGTGCTTGAATGGTCTGTATTGATAAAGGTGGTCTGCCCAACTAATCACTTTAATTCAGATATGAATGTTAGTGCGATGATGCCATGATCGGCGACCAAATTTAAATTGAGACATTTCTGGCTGAAAACATAATTTCATGAAGCAAGATACTGCAAATTTCTTAGTGGTGAATACGGCGGCGATTGTGACGACGCTTTCACTCAACATGATCGTTCCTTCAATCACTCTGATCGGTGAGAACCTTGGAATCGCATATTCCAATGCGCAGCTGATTATCGGCGTTTTTCTGTTTGTTTATGCGTTTTCATTGTTGGTTGTTACGCAGGTCACGGCGCGGTTCGGCGAACGTCACGCTTTGATTCTCGCTCTTTCGATTTTCACATGTGGCAGCTTGATCTGCACTTTCTCTCCCAATTTACCGGCCCTTCTTTTTGGTCGAACGCTGCAAGCGTTTGGTGCAGCTTTCGGTCCAGTTCTGGCGCGAGCAATCATTCGTACCCAATATGAAGGTGATTCACTACGAGTACGGCTAGCGAATTTGGCGACGATTTCCGCCATAGTGCCGGTGCTTGCACCCATTATAGGAGGGCAATTAGCTGACGTTTTCGGCTGGCGGGCAATATTTGTTGTTCTTTCAACATTCGGGATTGGATCGGTCATTATCATGACCGCGTTGTTTCAAATGCCCAATGGGGTGACGGTAGACAGGAACAGCCGAGTTTTTTGCCAAATTGGGTTGCTCATACGACAAACATCCTTCGTCAAAGGCGTTTGCCTTTTAACGGCTACCTATTGTCTGATATTTGTTTTCGTTTCCTTGATCCCTGCTATTTTCATTGACAAGCTTGGAGTAAGCTCGGGGCTTTTCGCAGTGATTTATGGTCTTTCAGTCAGTTTTTATCTTGGCGGGACACAACTCAGCAAACTGCGACGTCCGTTTTCCAAACCCGTTGTCTGGAGCATCCTCACGCTTTTAGGGGGAGTAGTCGTTACGACAGCAATTGTGATTTCGGTAGACCAGACCGCACTCTTCATTTGCTTGATGCTAGGAATCGCATTGTTCAACCTCGCGGCGGGTTACATATTTCCTTTCGGTCAGAGCATGCTCCTTTCAGGCTCTCCGCAATTATCTACCGCAGCATCTTCGATTGGCCTGTTTATCCAGAACGCGAGCGCGGCCTTGATAAGTACCGCTGTGACCACACTCGCCGTAGCCACGAACGCTCATGTATTGATATTTGGATTATCTCTTATCGCTGTCGGGTTTATTCAGCTCACCATAATGTGGAGCGCAAAATGATCATCAGGCTGACCGCTGAAGCGGTGTCGGCGCCAACACTGAAGTTGAGTGTATTCAGAAATGGAATCGAACCGTCCATGACTGCGTAGCAGTGAACATTACCCCGTAATATCTATCACGCCACAATCACCGGCCTCGCTGCCAAAGACAAGGCGATGGCCACTTTGATCCCAGTTCATTGATGAAATGGCTCCTTTGCCTTGACGTCGCAGAAGCACTTCCTTCTGATCTCCGAAGCGGCCAACAAGAATCATGCCGTCAGAATAACCAATGGCGACAATATCTTCGACAGGGTGACAGGAGACAGCGGTGACTGAACTATCTCCGCGTGTTCCTAGTTCCAACGGTCCCTTGCCCATGGGGCCGTCCTTGCCCGAAAAAGGCCAGACAATTGCCGCTGGCGCACCAGATGTCGCCAGCCATTTGCCTTTCGGGCTCCATGACCAGCTTTTCACCTTGCCGGGATATCCTGTCATGCGCATGTGACGATTGTCGTCGAGGCGCCATCCATGCAATGCGTTCTCCTGCATGGATGTAACCAGAAAGCGATTATCAGGCGAGAACATCACCATGACATGCGCGCCCTTCCACTCAAGCGCTGTTGGGGCGCTGTTGGTTGCCGGCCAATGCAATGTTACACCATTATAGCGCGCAACAGCCAGACGAAGACCCTTTGGTGCAAAAGCCAAACCTTCTACGCTGCGCTCATGGGAAAATTCTTTGACGGAACCATCAGGCGATCTCACCCATGCATGACGGCCAGAAGCAAAGGCGATTGCTCCTCCTGGCGCTGCAGCAATTGTTGTCATCCATTTGCGAGGCAGATTGCTGAGTTCATTGGATACACCATTTAAGCCGATCGAACAGACTTTGCCATCCTCGCCGCCCGTCAGCAGTGATTTTCCGTCACTTGATGGAATTGCACATAAAAGCCCATCATGGACTTCCACAACCTTATGGCCATTATCAAGGCGATGAATGGTTCCATCTGCCAGAGCAAAGAACGGAACTTCCTGAATAAAACGCGCGTCGATGCAATGTCCGGCCAAATCCAGTGGAGCTATGGTCGGCATCAGGCAAGACAGCTTTCGAGGCCGGATTTCAGTGCGGCATGGTCGAGTTCGCGTCCGATGAAGACAAGACGGCTATCGTGTTTCTCACCATCTTTCCAAGCGCGCTGATGGTCTCCCTCAATAATCATGTGGACGCCCTGGATAACGTAGCGTTCATGATCGCCCTTAAATGCGAGAATGCCTTTCAGACGGAGAATATTCGGGCCTTGCTCCTGAGTGAGTTTCTGAATCCAGGGAAAGAATTTATCGGCGTCCAACTCTCCTGTGCGCAGAGAAACTGATTGCACGGTAACATCGTGAATAGGCGACGCATGATCATGATGATCATGATGGGTGTGATCGTGATCATGGTGATGATGAGAATGATCGTGATCCTGATCGCAATCGGGGCCACAAGCATGATCGGGGTGATCATGGTCGAGAAAATGCGGGTCGCTCTCCAATGCACGCGTCAAGTCGAAAGCGCCACGATCCAAAACTTTAGCAAGATCAATATTGGCACGCTCCGTACGGTGAACGACCGCATGTGGGTTGATTGCGCGAATAGTGGCTTCCACCATTGCCAACTCTTCCGGAGTTACCAGATCGGTCTTATTCAAAAGAATAACATCGGCAAAGGCTATCTGATCTTCAGCTTCCCGACTGTCCTTCAAGCGTAATGGCAGATGCTTGGCGTCAACCAAGGCGACAACGGCATCAAGGGCCGTTTTTTTGCGCACATCATCATCCATGAAGAATGTCTGCGCGACCGGAACGGGATCGGCCAAGCCTGTCGTCTCAACAATAATCGCGTCAAATCTGCCGGGACGGCGCATCAGGCCCTCAACAACGCGGATCAAATCACCACGAACTGTGCAACAGATGCAGCCATTGTTCATCTCATAGATTTCTTCGTCCGATTCAACGATCAGATCATTGTCGATGCCAATCTCGCCAAATTCATTGACGATGACCGCATAGCGCTTGCCATGGCTTTCGCTCAAAATACGATTCAGCAAAGTCGTTTTGCCGGCGCCAAGATATCCCGTTAAAACAGTTACGGGAATTTGAACGGTCTTGTTGGTGTCAGCGGGGGCTGAAGTGGTCTGAGCTTCACTCATGGTGCGCCTCTTATGATGGATAGACCCACGATATAGGTGATTGAGTCGCCTTTTGCCATATCTGTAGCGCTCAAATACGGGAAAGCATGTATCAATTCGATTGAACCTACCGGGCCTCGAATATGGAACTGTCGAATTTTGCAACATCTTCAATCAGCTCAATAATGCCGTTCAAGCTATGGGCGATTATTTCTTCACCAGCCTGCGCAGTAGCCAATGATGCGTTGCCAGCAACGCCCTTTTTGTTCAAGTCAGACATTTTCCATCCAAATGCGTGCGGCCCGTAAGCACGCAAATGCTTGAAATCATTGGCAAAATGGCTCTGGTTTGAGGCGAAGTTCTGCGCCTTTTTCATCTGAACAAGCTCGGGATGCAGGGCTAACATCACAGAGGTTTCGATAAAACCGCCATGGATATCGATGGCTTTTTCTTCAGGTGATATGAGTCCGGCAGGCAGTCCAAAGCGTGTCCAACTGGTTGCGACAGCAAGCATGTTAAAGCGCACGCGCAATTCGGTAGTGACAATTGTCATAAGAGGTGAATTGCCCCCATGCGCATTGAGCATGATAAGCTTGGATACCCCGCGTTGAGCCAAATCCTCTCCGACTCCAATCCAACGATGGACGGCCTCATCGAAACGGAGCGATTTCGTGCCGGGGACCTCCATATGTTCGATTGAATAGCCAACAGACTCCGTGGGGAGAAAAATTACGTCCAGTGTGGATGGCAGCAAGGCTTTCAGGCGGTTGGTAAGCCCATCCGCAATCAGCGTATCGGTTTCAAATGGTAGATGTGGGCCATGCTGCTCATGTGCACCAAGAGGCAGGAGTGCGATTATATTGCTTGTAGGGGTCGGCATGTTTCGGTCCACTTTGCATCATCGTTTGAACGGACTGACTTTGATCTGAAACTATGCTTCGAAAGCTTACATTCACAGTCTTATTTTCACCCAAAGAGCAATTCGTCGGCAAATTTCATCAGTTTGTCATATAAGAATTGTAACGCGGCATTCAGGCAGTGTCTTGAACGCAATCTCTGCCGAAAACGTCGTAAACTTCGGGGAATTTTGCATTATTCCGATGTAACATTTGTCTGATAATGAGTTTTGACAAAATTGTACTAGCCGTCTCACTATATGGAATGTTTCTTACACAAGAAGAGGAATTGGAATGGTCAAGGATCGTAAGCCTCTTATTCTTCATCGCCTCCAGTCAACCGCAAGGCTAACACGAACAGCTCTAGCGATAAGGCTGCTAAGCCATGGGTTCTATGCCGGGCAGGATGCCGTTATGCTCCAGCTTGCCCATGAGGATGGTCTGTCTCCGAGTGTCCTTGCCAAAAGGCTTGGTGTACGTCCCCCAACTATTACCAAGACGATTTCACGCTTGCAGACTCAAGGCTTTGTTAAAAAAGAAGGTTCATCGACAGATCAGCGCCAGGCTCATATTTTCCTGACAGAGACAGGAAATGAGGCGATTAAATCGATAGAAAAATCGATTCGTAAAACCGAGAAAGATGCAATGAAGGGTTTTGACAAAAAGGAACGCAAAACCTTTGTCAAAATGCTGGCGCGGCTCGAAATGAATCTATCTGCTGCCGATCTTCTCCGCCAGACGGGTTCAGAAGATCATGATGACGATGATAATGATGATGAATGATTAGAGCGCCTGTTTTATCAGGCGTAATAGCTCAATCTTTCGGCTAATCCCAAGCCAGCTGGCCATAAGCTTTATGCGTTTCTTTTAAATTGCGCTGAATATTTGGCTTTTGATAATCTGCGAACAATTTTGCCTTGCTCCGTTGAGTGCGGAAAGAACTTTGATTTATTGACCCGCAGTGGCATAACGCCAAGAATGATATTCTGTTCAAAGAATGGAATCGCGGGGAGAGAGTATTTTTGGCGCAAAAAATTAAGCTATCGACCATTGCCGACGCCTTGAAAGTGTCTACCGCCACTGTGTCACTGGCCTTGAGGGACAGCCCGCTTGTTGCAGACCAAACCCGCGACAAGATCAAGGAACATGCGAGAGCAATCGGCTATATCTACAACAGGCGGGCCGCAAGCTTGCGCACTTCGCGTTCGGGGATTGTCGGGGTAGTGGTCCATGACATAATGAACCCGTTTTTCGCTGAAATCTTAAAGGCTATTGAAGGTGAACTGGATCGCTCCGGCCAGACATTCATCCTGTCAAACCATTATGATCAGGTGGAGAAGCAACGGACATTCATCGAGACACTTCTACAATTAGGTGGTGATGGTGTCATCATGTCGCCAGCCATCGGAACGCCTGCATCAGATATTCGCATGGCCGAAGACAATGGTCTTCCCGTTGTGCTCATTGCAAGAACCGTGCAGGACGCCAATGTTCCGGTTTTCCGTGGTGATGATGCTTATGGCATTGGTCTGGCGACCAATCATCTTATCTCGCTTGGTCATACGCGAATTGCAATGGTTGGCGGTACGGATCAAACATCAACCGGGCGAGACAGATATGAAGGCTATCTGCATGCAATGCAGAAAGCGGGGCTTGAGCCCAAGCCTGAATGGCGGATTCCCGGACCCCGCACCAAACAGGCCGGTTTTGATGCTGCGCCACAATTTCTCGCATTGAAGGACCATCCTACAGCTGCCGTATGCTGGAATGACCTTTGTGCAATAGGGATGATGAATGGTATCGCCCGGGCGGGTCTCGTTCCCGGTGTTGATATTTCCGTAACGGGCTATGACGATCTTGAAGAGGCTGCGATTGCAACACCTGCATTGACCACAGTGTGGAACGGGCAGCGGGAAGTTGGCCAACGCGCAGCCCGCGCTTTGCTCGATCAGCTCAATGGTGCAGACACTCACGCCCGCCAGGAGCTTATCAAGCCAGAACTGCGGATAAGGCAATCAACCTCGAAACCCAAAGAGCGGTAATCTGCGATGAACCTACCGCTATTCGGCGGCTTGTAATCGCTCCCGTCCGGCCTTGTGCGCACGCACTGCATCGCCAAATGCGGCAAAAATCTTCCGTGAAGAATTGTCGGTCTTTACCCAGTACTCAGGATGCCATTGAACACCAACGGCAAAGGCACGAGCGTTCTTTACAGAGACAGCCTCTATGGTGCCATCATCTGCCACGGCCTCAATTTCTAATTGCGGTGCTGGCAGATCAATTGCTTGTCGGTGGACCGAATTCACCTGGATTGTTTCACTATTCATCACATCCGCCAGACATGATCCTGGCTTGATGTGTACCGGGTGACGAATGGCAAAGCGCTCGGACTGGTGTTCGGATGCGGGAGCCCTATGGTCCATGCGCCCGTCAAGTTGCTGTATTTCAGTCGCAAGCGTTCCACCCAGAGCAACATTCAACTCCTGTAGACCACGACAAATGGCCAGAAGCGGTACGCCGCGCTCCAGGGCCCGGCGAATAAGCGGCAGGGACGTCGCGTCGCGGGCTGGATCATAGGGTTCATGCGATTCTGTCGGTTGAACACCATAGAGTGACGGGTGAACATTAGACTTTGATCCCGTAATCAGCACCCCATCGACGCCATCAAGAATTGCGTCAATATCCAAACCATCCCCAAAGGATGGTACGATGAGCGGAATTACATCTGCCGCTTGATAGGCAGCCATTAAATATTGGTCCGGCGCTGCATGCCAGGTATAATTTTCGAAAGTCCTGACGTCAGACGATATGGCGACGAGCGGTTGCCGCATGATTTCACTCCAAAATGCCTTCTTGACTGAATGTAGTTCAGTTCGAAAATATTTCCAATGGTACTATGGGGACGCATCGAAATTCCATCGGCATGTCACGGCCGTCCGCTGGACTAGAACTGATGAGTGTGTATGGTTAGCGCAGGATCGGGAACAAGGCTGGGATGCCTGGTGATCTGGGCCAAGAATAGTTCTAGGCTTCAAAGTGTTGGAGGAGAATTAATGGATCGTCGTTCATTCATGACGAAGGCGGGTTTTGCAGGTGTTGGTGCGGCAGCATGCGCAACTACATTGGCGGCCCCGGCAATTGCGCAAACATTGCCCAAAATTACATGGCGCTGTGCGTCGTCCTTCCCGAAATCGCTGGAGACGATTTACGGTGGTGCAGTAGATCTGTCGAAATATTTGCGGGAGGCAACCGACGGTAATTTCACGATTCAGCCATTTGCGGCGGGTGAAATTGTCCCAGGCCTTCAAGCTGCCGATGCCACTGCGGCAGGTACCGTCGAACTTTGCCATACGGTTGCATATTATTATTGGGGCAAAGACCCCACATGGGCGCTTGGTGCAGCGGTCCCCTTTGCTCTCAATGCGCGCGGCATGAATGCTTGGCAGTATCATGGCGGCGGCATTGATTTGATGAATGAATTTTTCAACACACAAGGCTTGCAGGCCTATCCCGGCGGTAATACGGGCGTGCAGATGGGCGGCTGGTTCCGCAAGGAAATCAAGACCATTGAAGACCTTAAGGGTCTCAAGATGCGCGTTGGCGGCTTCGCTGGCAAGGTGCTTGAAACTTTGGGCGTTGTCCCTCAGCAATTGCCGGGTGGTGACATTTATCCGGCGCTGGAAAAGGGCACGATTGATGCGGCGGAATGGGTTGGGCCTTTTGATGATGAAAAGCTCGGCTTCCAGAAAGTTGCCCCCTATTATTACTATCCCGGTTGGTGGGAGGGCGGCCCGACGGTCAGCTTCATGGTCAATAAGTCGAAGTGGGATTCGCTGCCACCGGCATATCAGTCCCTGTTCCGGACAGCCGCACAGGCAACGGACGCGAATATGTTGCAGAAGTACGATTATCTGAATCCGGGAGCGATCAAGCGGTTGGTTGCAGGGGGCGCGCAATTGCGGCCATTCAGCCCAGAAATCCTGAATGCGTGTTTCGTAGCGGCCAATGCTGTTTATGCAGAACTGGAAGCCAGCAATGCGCCGTTCAAGAAGATATGGGATTCGATCAAAGCGTTCCGCAATGAACATTTCCTGTATTCCCAAGTGGCGGAATATACGTTTGATACGTTTATGATGGTGCAACAGCGCAACGGTAAGCTGTAAAAGCCCTTATTTCGGCACAAGACCCCGGTTCCATGAGCCGGGGTCTTGTTTCATTTTGCTTCTTTGGTTGTCATGCCAGGCAGGGCCGTCTATCAGAGACACCACAATTGGGATGCTCAGCGGTACTTAATCAATGAATATCACCCCATCTATTTCGGTTGCAGGAAAAACCATTGCTGTGACAGGCGGCTCATCCGGCCTCGGCCTACGGATGATTCAGGTCCTTGCAGCGCATGGAGCCAATGTGGTTTCTATTTCCCGGACACCAACACCTGAAAGTATGGTTCATTCGAACGTAGTCAATATTATCGCTGACATTACGATTGCTGCCAATATTGAACGAGCATTTGATGAAGCTGAACGCCTGTTCGGACCAGTTTCGGTTGTGTTCAATAATGCCGGTGTTGCGGCCATTGAGCGAGCTTTGACAACAACACGCGAGCAATTGCGCCATATCTTCGAGGTGAATGTAGAAGGCGCATTCTTTATTGCTCAAGAAGCGGCCAAGCGGATGATCGCTAATAAGACTGGCGGCTCGATAATCAATCTTTCCAGCATCTTGGCGGATGCCCCGATCAAGGGTTCCGCCGGATATGCAATGTCCAAAGCTGCCGTGGCGCAAATGACCAGATCTCTGGCGCTTGAATGGGCGCCGCACGGCATACGCGTCAACGCTATTGCACCCGGCTGGTTTCCAACCAAACTCAATGAAGCGATAATGGACGGTCCGGCCAAAGGGTTTCTCAAAGGCAAAAATCCGATGCGGCGCCTGGGAGAGCCCGAAGATATTGACGGTGCAGTGCTTTTGCTTGCTTCCGATGCAAGCAGCTACATTACAGGTACGGTCATTACGATCGATGGTGGCCATAGCCTGCAAGGCTAAATCCGTTCTTGCTCATCGACATTGGTCCGTGTCGCCAAGACGAGCACGAGCAGCGCAAACACTGCTGCATCCCGCCAGAGCACAGGGAAATATCCTCCCCACAATGATTCCACCATACCAATGATTGCTGCTCCGAATGCCGCATGGAGTGGGCGTGAAAAACTTCCCGCTGCCGTTATAAACAGGATCTTGAGGCCGAAGATGATGCCTGTATTAAAGCTTATATTGCCGTAGTAGAGAGCAGCAAGAAAGCCGGCGACTGCGCAAATTGCGTAGGCCAGCATTATTGCCCTCGCTCGTACAGAATGAGGATCAATACCGCACAATGCACAGGCCATTGGCTCGTCGCTGACCGCACGCCATACGCGACCAGCAAGCGTCTTGTTCATCACCAGCTCTGCGCCAAGAACCACCACCAATGCTATGCCGATATTCACAAGCTGCAACTGCGTGAGGCTTATGTCGGCTGCCGATCCAAGAATATAGACTGGTGCGGCGAGAATAGGCGGTAACCAGTAATCCCGTGTGTCGGCGGCTATGCGCGACAATTCCATCAGAAAAATACTTAACCCCAACGTAGCCACGAGCACTGTATTGCGACTGCCAGCATCCAAGGGCTCGTAAATGAGTTTGGCGACGAAGTAACTGCCCGCAATCACATAAAGCGACGCAATGACAACGCCAAATCCCAAAGCGGCGGGGAGCGTCATCCAAAGAACGGAAAAGCCAAAAGCTGCCGCAAGAATAAATGTCTGGCCGGAGAAAGCAAAAATTGCGCCGAGTGACAAATCCGTTCGATGCGTCAAGCCGTGAATGAGCACATAGCCATAAGCAAGCAGGGCATAGAGCGCTGCGTTGTGAATACCGTTTAATAGGAGTTGCAGAAAATAGGACATCGAACCATCCCTCTTGCCACTATTCTAACTTGCAAAATACATTTTACCAGTTAGAATTTTATGATGTGGATTGATTGGAATGCTCATAGATTCAGCGGTGGTGCACTGGCGCTTGATTTGGCGAACACGGTCATTTTCCGACAGGCACCAGAACGGGCGCAAGATCGTTTTTCAAACAGTGTCGAAGTTGAAAGATTTGCGTCCGCTGCTGCGAGTTTTCGCGCGTCCGAGTGGGGCAGCGTAACGTTCATTGCGCCGCAATCGCAATCAGGGCATTTAAATTTACTGGAATTACGGGAGGCGATTAACCGGCTGTTCCGGGTCGCAGTCCTGGAAGAAGGCTTTAAAGCCCAGCATTTTTCAGATTTTTTGCAGCTTGCGTCAACCGTCATTGGCAGTGGCAAAAATGGGGACGGGGTCATCTTGCCTCCATTTGCCAGGCACCGCGCGCTTTCGCTATCGGCTGGCGCAGTACTGTCTGGTCTGAACCTTCTCGATCCGTCGCGGCTATCGAGAATAAAAATATGTCCGAACTGTCATTGGCTATATCTGGATGAAAGCCGCAATCGGAGTCGACGCTGGTGTGACATGGCCGTGTGTGGCAATCGCGCAAAAGCAAAGCGGCACTATCATCGCAAAGGCGCAGAACATGGCTTATAGCGTCCGAAACGGCATCGCGCTTGTGAGCGTGATTGCTACGCTGGCACTTGGCGCATGTCGTGATCCGGGGCAGGGGGATTATCTCAATGTGTCCGGGAAAATCTTTGTATTTAACTATCGTATTGCGCGGGCATCGTATCTTTTAACGCTTAACAAGGTCAGGCCACTACCCGACGATGCGGTGCTGGAGGCGACTTTTGAGAATCCAGCGGGAGGAGATCCTCTCATCGTCCGGCAAAAAATCTGGCCGACCATGCCTAAGGTAACGGTAGAAAGCCCTCCGGTAAAATGTGTGAAAGCCAATCGTGAATATAAGGTCAGTATGCGTGTGATGGACGCACATGGCCAATTGTTGCAAACCATAGAGCGCAAGATGATCTCTGACGTTGATCAATCTGTCATGCCCGACAAGCCGCTGGTTGTGGGGCCGTTTTATGATCCAAATCCAGACAAGAGCGTTGTCTTGACGAAATGTCCCCAAAGCTGAAAAGGCTACCGTTTCCACTAAATCAATAGGCATGCGGCGGGAAATGGTTTGCATTTTTGTGCGTTTTGGTCTGCTCTGGGCGTCTCGGCATATGATTCAAAGGACACGACAAGCATGATTACACAAATCGCCATCGCTCCATTGGTTGCGCTCATCGCGGGCATTCTCATACTGATCGCGCCACGCCTCTTGAACTATGTCGTTGCGCTTTATCTGATTATTATCGGCGTACTTGGCCTGTTCCCCAACCTGCTCAATTAGATAATCTTCAATTGCCGGTAATATTATTCTCAATTGAACAGCAGCGAGCGACTATCTACGCATTGCGCTGATGCGTCGTTTTCGCTATTGCCATTAGACGTCGATACGAAGAGGTTTGAAGATGGCTGAACATCACAATACCGCCCCTGCGGAACTGGGCGCTCCTATGGACTACAAAGAACATGAGCACACCTACAACCTGTTTCTCACTCTTTCGAAATGGGGGGTAATTTTCTGCGTTGCACTGTTGGCTTCAATGGCTTTCGGCTTCTTCGCTGGCGGATTTTTCTCAGCGTTTATTCTATTTATTGTTATATGCGTGGCTGCCTGGTTTTTGGTTTAGCCCGTTTGCCTATTCGTTGCGTTACTCGGGTGGATATCCCTTGCAAACCAGTTAACTGACTGTTTTCACCTTAGGGGTATTACCCGGTAAGATCGGACAGGCTAAAGGCGACTGTGCCTAGCCTGTGGGGAGTTAACTTGCTTAGGGGGTGAGAGCTTGGCTCAGACACTATTCATACCGAAAGAGGCCGAGGGTAATGAGCCGCGTGTTGCTGGCTCTGCCGAAACGGTCAAAAAACTTATAAGTCTTGGTTTTTCAGTTATCGTTGAAAGCGGCGCGGGCGTTTTGTCCAGAATTCCTGATCGGGAGTTCGAGGCCGCAGGCGCTTTGATCGGTAAGACTGCCGACGCGAAAAACGCCGATGTTGTTCTAAAAGTGCGACGGCCAAACACAGCAGAGCTAAAATCCTATAAAAAGGGTGCGGTCGTCATCGCCATGCTTGATCCTTATGGCAATGATGCCGCAGTTAAGGAACTGGCTGACGCGGGTGTTACCGCCTTCACCATGGAATTCATGCCGCGTATTACGCGCGCACAGGTCATGGATGTCCTTTCCAGCCAGGCAAATCTTGCTGGCTATCAGGCAGTTATTGACGCGGCAGAAGAGTATGACCGCGCCATGCCAATGATGATGACAGCTGCGGGTACCGTTCCTGCGGCAAAGGTTTTCATCATGGGTGTGGGCGTTGCTGGTTTGCAGGCAATTGCAACCGCGCGGCGCCTTGGGGCTGTCGTGACAGCTACGGATGTTCGGCCAGCGGTCAAGGAGCAGGTTGCTTCTCTTGGTGCAAAGTTCCTCGCGGTCGAGGATGAAGAATTCAAAGCCGCGGAAACTGCTGGTGGTTACGCCAAGGAAATGTCCAAGGAATATCAGGCAAAGCAGGCCGCGCTGGTTGCGGAACATATTGCCAAGCAAGATATCATTATTACAACGGCACTCATTCCCGGAAGGCCAGCTCCACGGCTGGTCACGCGCGAAATGTATTCGCGCATGCGGCCGGGTTCTGTCATCATTGATCTGGCAGTGGAACGCGGCGGAAACGTCGAGGGTGCTGTTGCCGGGAAAATTGCTGAAGTGGATGGCGTCAAGATTGTCGGGCATCTCAATGTTGCCGGTCGGATCGCTGCAACAGCCTCTCAGCTTTATGCCAAGAATCTTTTCGCCTTTGTTGAAACGCTGGTTGATAAAGAAGCCAAGTCAATCAAGATCAATTTTGAAGACGAGCTGGTTAAGGCAACGGTTCTGACGCATGGCGGCAAGATAGTGCATCCGGGATTTGCCACCGCCGCCGCGTCGACAGCGCCAACGGCTGCGAAAAAGGTGGCAGAGGCTAAGCCCGCCGCCGAAAAAGCCACTGTGAAAGCACCGGTCAAGAAGGCGGCATCAACAAAAGCTGCTGCACCGAAAAAAGCAGTGACGAAAACTGTTGCCCCCAAAACATCTGAAGGAGAGGCATGATGGCTGACGCAACACTAGATAAAGCGCTCGAAACGCTTAATCAGGCCACAGAGATGGTACGCCAGGCTGCCGAAACCATGCCTGACGCAGCCGGTGCTGCTGCTCATGCAATTACAGGTGGCGCAGTTGATCCATTCGTTTTCCGGCTTGCGATCTTTGTCCTGTCGATCTTTGTTGGTTACTACGTAGTCTGGTCAGTAACGCCAGCGCTGCATACACCGTTGATGGCAGTGACCAATGCTATTTCATCTGTGATCGTTGTAGGGGCGCTGCTCGCTGTAGGCCTGTCCGCAAGTGGCGTGGCAACAGGGTTTGGGTTTATTGCCCTCGTTCTTGCAAGCGTCAATATATTTGGCGGCTTCCTCGTCACTCATCGCATGCTTGCCATGTACAAGAAAAAAGAAAAGTGAGATTTGAGTAATGAGCGTTAATTTCGCAGCTTTTCTTTATCTCGTCTCCGGTGTCCTGTTCATTCTGGCACTGCGTGGCCTGTCACACCCAACCACAAGCCGTCAGGGCAATTTCTACGGCATGATCGGTATGGGCATATCAATCGTCACAACACTGACATTGGCTGAGCCCAGCTTCGGCGGGCTTGGCCTGATTGTTCTTGGTCTCGCCATCGGTGGCGGCGTTGGCGCCTATATCGCCAAACGCATTGCCATGACGGCCATGCCGCAGCTTGTTGCTGCGTTCCACTCTCTCGTCGGTTTTGCAGCCGTGATGGTGGCAGCAGCGGCAGTCTACTCTCCTGAATCATTCGGGATTGGTGAAATCGGATCAATCCATGCACAGGCGCTGGTCGAAATGTCCATTGGTGTTGCTATTGGCGCGATCACCTTTACTGGCTCGATTATTGCCTTTCTCAAGCTGGACGGGCGTATGTCAGGCAAGCCAATCATGCTGCCCGGCCGCCATTTCATCAATGCCAGCCTGTTGATCGCAATTGTTGTTCTCGTCATCGCCTTGGTCTTGACGGAAAGCCATGTGGTCTTCTGGCTTATCGTGATTTTGTCGCTCATTTTGGGCGGATTGATCATTGTGCCAATCGGCGGTGCCGATATGCCGGTCGTGGTATCGATGCTCAATTCCTATTCGGGTTGGGCAGCGGCAGGTATCGGCTTTACGCTAGGCAATCTCGCATTGATCATTACCGGTGCGCTTGTGGGCTCTTCCGGTGCCATTCTGTCTTACATCATGTGTAAGGGGATGAACCGTTCGTTTATCTCGGTCATTCTCGGTGGGTTCGGTGGCGAAACTGGCGGTGCGGCGACTGGTGAAGTTGAACAGCGTCCTGTCAAGCAGGGTTCTGCTGACGATGCTGCTTTCATCATGAAGAATGCTTCCAAGGTCATCATCGTGCCAGGCTATGGCATGGCGGTTGCTCAGGCGCAGCATGCTTTGCGTGAAATGGCAGATAAGCTCAAGGCTGAAGGCGTCGAGATCAAATATGCCATCCACCCGGTTGCCGGTCGTATGCCGGGTCATATGAATGTGCTTTTGGCAGAAGCAAATGTTCCTTATGATGAAGTGTTTGAGCTGGAGGACATCAATTCCGAGTTTGCACAGGCCGACGTTGCCTTTGTGATTGGAGCGAATGACGTGACCAATCCGGCGGCAAAAACCGATCCAAAATCACCGATCTTCGGCATGCCGATTCTGGATGTTGATAAAGCTGGCACTGTTCTATTCATCAAGCGCGGCATGGGCTCCGGTTATGCCGGTGTGGAGAATGAATTGTTCTTCCGCGACAATACGATGATGCTGTTTGCGGACGCAAAGAAGATGGTTGAGAATATCGTCAAAGCACTCGATCATTAACCTGAAGAGGCCCGCTGAAATGGCGGGCCTTTCTTTTTAGCGCAGGCCTGGTCATGAGCCGCTCCGAACGCCTTATCAATCTATTGCAATTATTACGGCAGAATCGCCGACCCGTGACAGGTCAGATATTGGCGCAGACGCTCAATATCAGTCTTCGCTCGCTTTACCGGGACATTGCCTCACTGCAAGCGCAGGGCGCGCAAATTGAAGGCGAGGCGGGGCTCGGTTATATTTTGCGTCCGGGATATTTATTACCCCCGCTTATGTTTAGCGAGGACGAGTTGGAAGCGCTCACCCTCGGCTCGCTCTGGGTGGGCAAGCAGCACGATGAGGGTTTGAGCCAAGCTGCTAAAAGTGCTCTGGCAAAGATTGCAGCGGTTTTGCCTCCTAAAATCTATGAGAATTTTGAAAACCCGGCCCTTGTTGCAGGTCCCACGAAACAAGGCGAGGCAGGATTCGATACGGGCATTGTGCGCCGATCCATTCGTGAGCAGACAAAACTCGTGATCGACTACCGGGATATTAAAGGTTCGGCAACGTCACGCGCAATATGGCCGATCGCTATTGGTTTTTTCGATGATTGCCGTTTGGTGGTGGCATGGTGCGAATTGCGTCAATCATTCCGGCATTTTCGCTGTGACCGAATAGTCAAAGCGTGGTCTGATGGTACGCGCTACCCTCGCCCGCGTTATCATCTGCTGCGGGAGTGGCGGGAGCGCCAGAAGCTGGCCTCTTCGTGATGGCTGCTGACAGAATCTGACACTTACATGTCTTATGGATTGGCTCTCATCAAAAGGAGACGAGACAATGCTAAATCCAAACTATGTTCTTCTACATGTAGATAGCCCAGAGCGTAGCGCAGCCTTCTATAGTTCAATTTTGCAAGTAGCGCCGGTCGAGCAATCACCGACCTTCGTGCTGTTCGTTTTCAAGACGGGACTGAAACTTGGTCTTTGGTCGCGCCATACGGTTGAGCCGGAAAGTGAGACAAAGCCTGGCGCTGCCGAAGTCGGCTTTTCGGTCGCATCCAGTGCAGAGGCCGATGAATTGTGCAAGCAATGGGAAGCGCTGAATGTAACGATTCTCCAGCAGCCCGAAGATATGGATTTTGGCCGCGCCTTTACCGCGCAAGATCCTGACGGTCACCGTCTACGGGTGTTTGCGCTAAACGCATAAATCTGAAGACTAAAGCCTAAGCGCCGCGCGTGCGAGCAAGACCGTCGCGCGCGGGCTTATAATTGGGATCAAGTTGTGCCGCTTTGGCATAGGATTTAGCTGCTCGGGCCTTGTCGCCGCGATGCTCATAAATCAACGCCTGGTTCGCCCAGCCTTCGGCAATGTCACCGTCAAGCTTGATTGCCGTGTTGAAATCGTCAAAGGCATTGTCATCATCGCCAAGCGCCACATAGGAAATGCCGCGGCCATTATAGGGTTCTGCGGCGTCCGGTTGTAGCGAGATTGCGGTTGAAAAATCTTCGATAGCCTGTTTGTGCTGATTGCGAGCCTGATAGATCAAACCGCGATTATGATATGCGCGCGCATCAGTCGTGTTGAGCTGAATGGCCTGTTGAAAATCATTCAAAGCCTGATCCAGCCGGCCGGCCTGACGGTATAGATTACCGCGGCCAATATAGGCCGTATCATATTGCGGGTTGATCTGGATGGCTCTGCTGTAATCGGCTGCTGCTTGGGCTGTATTGCCCATATTGCGATAGACCAACGCCCGGTTTGCATAGGCTTGATAGAAATTTGGATTCAACTGAAGTGCTGTGTTGAAATCCTTGATTGCGTCACTGCTTCGTCCCGCACGCCCGAATGCCGACCCGCGTACATTGTAAGCTTCAGGATCTTTTGGGTTGTTGCGGATGACATCATTAAGCGAATTGATGTTTTCGGCAGAGCCTTGGGCTTTGTCGATCCCGGTCATGTCTGTCGCAGTCGTGTTGCAGCCAGCAACTGCCAGAGCCATCACAGATACCAAGACAAGGCCGACGATTCGCGCCGTTCCTTTGGTCGATTCAGGTTTGCGGTATGAAGCCATTTCCATTGAATGTGTCATATTCCAATTGTCCTGTTCAACCAAAGTCTTTGTAAGCGAAAATGTTCCTTGCTCGACAAACGAAAAAAGGGCGGTGTGACGCAAGCCACTCCACCCCTCGTCGAGTCAAGGCGTCGATAATATCTATTAACGAGCCGCAGATGCGCGGGCCGGTACTTTCTTAACAGGCATAGGCAAAAGGCCTTCGCGCTGAGCCTGCTTACGAGCAAGCTTACGAGCGCGGCTGATTGCCTCCGCCTTCTGGCGGGCGCGCTTGATCGATGGCTTTTCGTAATGATCATGCATCTTCATTTCGCGGAACATGCCTTCGCGCTGCATCTTCTTCTTGAGGACGCGGAGGGCTTGATCAACATTATTTTCGCGTACGAGTACCTGCACGGTTTTTCCTGTATCTCTTAGAATTTCGTTGAGCCTGATTTTTGACGCCTATCCATAGATTAGGGAACAAAAACCAAACTTCGCGACAGTCATCTATCGCAAACTGGGGTGGCCATTAGCAGAAACTTTTATTGATGTCCATGATAGAGTTAAAAATGTCGGTGAGTTTTTGTTCATTAAGCCTTCAATTGGGTATTTTGGCTTTATCTAACCTGGAACGCCAATCTCCGTCGCAAAATGGCAAAAGGGCTATGGCTGGATACGATACTGATGCATAAAAGCGTGGTTCTGGCTTTTAAAGTCGATGTCGATATTTGAACAGGATCAAGCTACGCCACTCATTAATAATCGTTTTGCAGTGGCTATCATGCCAGAGCCCAATTGCTAGGAATGGACGATGCGGAAATATTCGGTATTTGCTTTGGCCCGTGAGGCTTTGCGTGCCCATAAGGGGTGGGATCAACAATGGCCGTCCCCTGAACCCAAGTCAGAATATGACGTTATTATCGTTGGTGCAGGCGGTCACGGGCTGGCGACGGCTTATTACCTCGCCAAAGAGCATGGCATCACCAATGTCGCTGTTCTCGAAAAAGGTTGGCTGGGCGGAGGCAATACAGGGCGCAATACAACGATTATTCGCTCGAATTATCTTTACGACGAATCAGCAGGTATTTACGAACATGCGGTGAAGCTCTGGGAGGGACTGAGTCAGGACCTCAATTACAATGTGATGTATTCGGCGCGGGGCGTAATGATGCTTGCGCACAATATCCATGACGTTCAGGTCTTCAAGCGGCATATTCATGCGAACCGGCTGAACGGCATCGATAATGAGTGGCTGACGCCGGAGCAGGTGAAGGAATTTTGCCCGCCAATCAACCTTTCATCGGATGCGCGCTATCCAATTATTGGCGCGGCATTGCAGCGACGTGGTGGTACAGCACGGCATGATGCTGTTGCTTGGGGTTATGCCCGTGCCGCCGCAGATCGCGGCGTCCACATTATCCAAAATTGCGAGGTTACAGGAATTCGTCGCGCACCCAATGGAGCTGTCCTCGGTGTCGATACGAATCGCGGGCCCATTAATGCAAAAAAGGTCGGTGTTGTTGCGGCGGGCCATACCTCTGTTCTGATGAATATGGCTGGTGTCCGTATGCCTCTGGAAAGCTATCCGCTTCAGGCTCTTGTTTCAGAGCCGGTCAAACCTCTGATCCCCTGCGTGATCATGTCGAATACAGTTCATGCCTATATCTCGCAGTCAGATAAGGGCGAGATGGTCATTGGCGCTGGTACAGATCAGTACACGTCCTATTCACAGACGGGCGGGCTTCACATCATCAATCATACGCTGGATGCAATTTGCGAAATGTTCCCGGTTCTGACGCGACTGAAAATGCTGCGCTCATGGGGCGGTATCGTTGATGTGACACCTGATCGCTCTCCCATTTTGGCAAAGACGCCGGTTCCGGGACTCTATGTCAATTGCGGCTGGGGAACAGGCGGTTTCAAAGCTACGCCGGGGTCTGGCAATGTTTTTGCCCATACGATCGCCCGTGACGAGCCGCATAAAATCAATGCACCGTTCACGCTTGAGCGGTTCACGACCGGGCGTCTGATTGATGAAGCCGCTGCTGCGGCAGTTGCACACTGATTTTCAAGAGAGATAGATATTATGCTTCTCATCAAATGCCCCTATTGCGAAGAAGAGCGCCCGGAACTGGAGTTCCGCAATGCGGGCGAAGCGCATCTTGTTCGTAATTCTTCGATTATCGAACAGTCGGATGAAGATTTCGCATCCTATCTCTATTTCAGACAGAACCCCAAGGGTTTGCAGTTTGAGCGCTGGCGCCACATTCACGGCTGCGGACGGTTTTTTAACGCTGTACGCGATTCCGTGTCAGACAAGTTCCTGACTGTCTACAAAGCAGGTGAACCGAAACCTGACGTGGACGCACTTCTGTCCGCAAATGCGTTACAGGAATCTGCACCAATCAAGAAACGTGCGCCCCGCACAAAGAAAGCGGAGCTTTGATCTGATGGTTCATTCCACTCATTCCGGAAGTAATCGTATTGCAGGTGCTGGCCGCCTTACCCCTGCAAAAACTGTACGCTTTACCTTTGATGGCCAAAACTTGACAGGGTTGGAAGGCGATACGCTTGCATCGGCACTGCTTGCCAATGGTATTCATCTTGTCGGGCGCTCATTCAAATACCATCGGCCAAGGGGTATTCTTTCCGCTGGTAGCGAAGAGCCAAATGCTCTGGTCGATATTGAACGGGATAAGTCACGCAAACAGCCAAATGTGCGCGCGACAGTCCAGGAAATCTACGATGGCTTGAAAGCGAAGTCACAAAATCGCTGGCCATCGCTGACATTCGACATTGGCGCGATCAATGATGTTTTTTCGCCAATGCTGCCAGCTGGTTTTTACTACAAAACATTCATGTGGCCGAAATTTGCGTGGAAGACGATCTACGAGCCGAAAATTCGTGCTGCTGCCGGACTGGGTGTTGTGCCGGGTGAACCCGACACGGATCGATACTCCAATCGCTTCGCACATTGTGATCTATTGGTTGTAGGCGCTGGTGCCGCTGGTCTTGCAGCAGCCTTGAGCGCAGCTTCCACCGGGGCGCAAGTTATACTCTGCGACGAGCAGCCGGAAGTTGGCGGGGCGCTTCGCTATGAAAGCGATGTCAGGATTGATGGCATTACTGGTTACGAATGGGCAACTGCCACTTACGCCAAGCTGCGTGGAATGGATAATGTTCAAGTTCTGACCCGTACAACTGCATTCGGCTATTATGCGCAGAATTTTGTAGGGCTTGTCGAACGCATTAGCGACCACTTGAGTCGCCCTGCTGCTGACATGCCGCGTGAGCGCCTTTGGCAAGTTCGTGCGAAAAAGGTTATTCTGGCAACAGGTGCGATCGAACGACATATGGTTTTTGCCAATAATGATCGTCCTGGCATTCTGCTCGCTTCTGCGGCTCGCCTGTTTCTCAATCAATATGGTGTTGCAGTTGGCCGTAAGGTGGGTGTCTACACTGCAAACGACTCTGCCTATGCGGCAGCGGTAGATTTGAAGTGTGCTGGCGTCGACGTGCCGGTCATTGTCGATACACGCGAAAATCCCTCATCTGCAATCATTGATAAAGCGCGTTCGCATGGCATTGAAGTGTTGACGGGTCATGCGGTTTATAGCGCCGGCGGCAAGCGCCGTATCTCCTCCATTTCCGTTAAGCGTAATAATGGCGGCAATGAACGGAAAATTGCGGTTGATGCATTGATTATGTCCGCAGGTTGGACGCCTTCAGTTCACCTATTCTCACAATCCCGCGGCAAGGTGGCTTGGGATGCTGCCAATGAGCGCTTTCTGCCGGGAACCTATGCTCAAGATTGTATTTCTGTTGGTGCTTGCAACGGCACCGACAATTTGCAGGCTGCCATAGACGAGGCCCTTACCGCTGGAGGCGGACAAACCAGCGCTATTGTTGCCACTGGCGGTACAAACTGGATCGCCGGTATGATCGGCTCAGCACCGGGAGCAGAGGCTGACACGACTGTTAAAGCCTTCGTGGATTTCCAGAATGATGTTACTGCCAAAGATGTTCGACTGGCGGTTCGTGAAGGCATGCATTCCATCGAGCATATCAAGCGGTTCACCACCAATGGTATGGCGACGGATCAAGGCAAGACCTCCAATCTCCACGGTCTGGCCATTGCTGCTGAGGCTTTGGACAAGCCTATTCCTTCGGTGGGACTAACAACATTCCGAGCGCCCTTCACCCCTGTTACCTTTGGCGCAATTGTTAATCATGCCCGCCATGGTCTGTTCGATCCAACACGCCGTACACCCATGCATGATTGGCACGAGGCCCAAGGCGCGCCGTTCGAAGATGTGGGTCAATGGAAGCGCGCTTGGTACTACCCGCAGGCGGGCGAGGACATGCGCGCGGCAGTCAATCGGGAATGTGTTGCTGTGCGCAATCAGGCGGGCATTTTCGACGCTTCCACACTTGGCAAGATCGAAGTTGTCGGACCGGATGCCGCCAAATTCCTGGAGTTGCTCTATACAAATCCTTGGGAAAAGCTTGGTGTAGGACGCTGCCGCTATGGCATCATGCTGCGCGAAGATGGCTTTATCTACGATGATGGTGTTGTAGGCCGTCTGGCAGAGGGTCGCTTCCATGTGACAACGACAACGGGTGGTGCCCCGCGCGTGATGCATCATATGGAAGATTATCTTCAGACGGAGTTTCCGCATCTGAATGTATGGTTGACCTCGACAACCGAGCAATGGGCGGTGATCGCGGTCCAAGGCCCAAAGGCACGCGAAATCATTGCGCCGCTGATTGAAGGCATTGATCTGTCCAATGAAGCCATGCCGCATATGAGTGTGCGGGAAGGTAAGATTTGCGGTGTGCCGACGCGTTTGTTTCGCATGTCGTTTACCGGTGAGGCTGGCTATGAAATCAACGTGCCAGCGGACTACGGCAAAGCCGTATGGGAGGCGGTTTACGAACAGGGTAAACCGTTTGGCCTTACGCCTTATGGCACTGAAACAATGCACGTCCTGCGTGCGGAAAAGGGTTATATTATCGTTGGTCAGGATACTGATGGAACTGTTACCCCGCAGGATGCCGGCCTGACATGGGCTATAGGCAAGAATAAAACCGATTATGTTGGTATTCGAGGGCTTTTGCGCCGCGATCTCGTCTCTGACGGGCGCAAACAGCTTGTCGGATTGAAGACGGTTGACCCGAAAGTGGTTTTGGAAGAAGGCGCACAAATCGTGGCCAATCCAAACCAGCCTGTTCCCATGACAATGATTGGCCATGTCACATCGTCATATTGGTCAGAAAATTGCGGTCGTTCCATCGCTTTGGCACTGGTAATCGACGGAACAAAGCGACTAGGCGAGAGGCTTTACGTGCCAATGCCGAATGGTGTCATTGAGGTTGAAGTAACCGGAATGGTCTTCTTCGATGAAAAAGGAGAACGGCTCAATGGTTGAGGTTTCCCAAGTAAAACGCCTGCATCCATTGCAGGTCGGTCATGCTGGTATTTTGTCGGTTTCGGTAACATTAGCTGGTAATGCGACCCGCATATCGCTGCGCGCCAGAGAAGATGCTGTGCCAGCCCTGTCCAAGGCGCTTGGACTCACTTTGCCAACGAGACCAAAAACGACGGCATCCAAAGGAGACAGGTCCGCTTTGTGGATTGGTCCCGATGAATGGCTGATCATCGATAATGCGGAGAGCAGCCTCATTGCAGACCTCGGCAAGGTCAAGGTGTTGCATTCAGCGGTTGATATTTCTCATCGCAATGTTGGTATTCTGGTTTCGGGTAAGGGTGCTGCGGCTGTGATCAATGGCGGGTGTCCACAGGACCTTTCGCTTGCAGCCTTTCCGGTTGGAGCCGCTTCCAGGACTGTTCTTGGCAAGATCGAGATTGTCTTGTGGCGTCTTTCGGAAAATGAGTTCCGCGTTGAGTGTTGGCGTTCATTCTCGGCCTATGCCTATGGGTTTCTTCAGGAATCAGCGCGCGACGTAGCGGTGTAACGTGGTCTCGGTTTGAGGATTTGTGCCCATCCCTGGGTGCTGCCTCCCACCTTTGTGCGCCCGTGCGCTGATAATTATCGCTTCCATGCATCCGCTATGCTGATGCAATTTTCTCCATATTCTGTAAACAGATGCTGACAGCGTCGACAAACACAATTACGCCGTTGTTGTTTATGATGAGACGCGGATGACTGCCGATTCGCGTGGTCTGCTCGCGTAGAGAAGTATATGGCTGTCAAAAAGCGTCTGGTTATCAATTTCACCGGTTATGAAGGTCTGCACCCTGAAGCGGTGCGCGGCCGTTACCTGAACAGCTCGGGTGACTTCAATAGACTTTGGCATACAAAGACCAATGCCGGGCCAATGGTAGGCGAGGGACCGGATATTGCTTCAATGCGCATTTCAACCACGGGTGCGGACTGGAGTACGGAAACCGAGTTTTGCCAGTATGGCACGGCGGATATTTTCGACGTTTACTCAGCACGCAACGTTACCACCCGTTTCGCAACGGGGTTGATGGCCTTTCTGGATATTCTGTTATCGGGAACTTTCTATCGCTACTTGCGGACCAGCTGGCGATTTTGCCTCTTCTTCATGTGGCCCTTTGCTCTTGCCTGTCTGATGCTGCTGGTTCTGCTCGGTCTTGGCTTGGCACCCATGTGGGCGGATTTCAGTCCCTGGCACATGCTGTGGAGTGTTCCGCTCGCATTGGTTGTTTGCCGCATTCTCATCCGGTGGCCGGGGGACAAGTTTTTCTTTTCTTACCTGCTGGATGATTGGGCCGCTGCTTCCGATCGAATTCATGGTCGCAACGCGCAATTGATCCAGCGCCGCCACGATTTTGCCGATCATCTGGTTCGGAAGCTACAAACGAGCGATGCTGATGAAGTTGTCATTATTTCCCATAGTCTGGGAACGGTTCCTGCCGTCGAGGCGATTGCGGATGTCTGGCGCAACCAGCCTGATCTTTTGACAAACAGGCCGGTCTCGCTGGTTGCGGCGGGATCGTGCCTCCTGATGATTGCTTTGCACCCTCGAGCGACAAGTCTGAAGGAAGATATCCGCATTGTGACACAGGAAACGCCCGTATTATGGGCAGAGTTTCAAGCGATCTCAGACATTATTCATTTCTATAAGTCCCATCCCGCAAAGTCGCTCGGCATTGAGCCAAAGGCGCCACCCATAATCCGCCGGATCAGGTTCAAGAATATTCATAAGCCCGCACGTTATGCGCGAGCCAAGAAGAACTTTTTCAAGATGCACCTGTTGTTTCTCAAAGGGGCTCAGATACGCAACGCCTACGATATGGGCATGTTTGCGCAAGGCCCCTTCATGTTTGCTGAATTGATGACCAAATATGACGGCGAACCGGCGCCACTTGATAAAGAAGGCAGGATTAACTGAGGGCGTTTCAGTCCATTTCTGGTGGATGCTCCAGCACCGCAAGTGTTAACCAGTTTGCTACGAGCGCTGGCTTCAGGAGGTTTTCAACTTCCAGCGTCACCTCGTAATTGTTCAGTACGCGACCGGAAGGTCGAATGTCGGCATCTACAAGCTTGAAGCGAGCACGAACGCGTTTTCCTGTGCTAACCGGAGACATGAATCGCACTTTGTCAAAGCCGTAATTAATGCCCATTGTTGCACCTTCAATCATCGGCAGTGCTTCATAAGCCAGAGTCGAGAGTAGCGAAATTGTCAGAAAGCCATGGGCGATAGTACCACCAAACGGCGTTTCTTTTGCAGCGCGTTCGGGATCCACGTGAATGAATTGATGATCGTCGGTAGCGTCGGCAAACAGATTGATCATTTGCTGAGTGACAGTTCGCCACTCGGAGCAACCAATTTCAGTTCCAACTGCTGCTTTCAACTGCTTGAGCGTTATCGCTGCTTTCATGATATCGTCTTTCCAGGCATGTATGCAGAATATGTTTCGTTTCGATAGTCGGTTCCTACCCGAATGTCATCTCTACACGGTCCACTGAGCAATGTCTTCGCGTTCGCCAATAAGCGCCAAGCCGTGCGCAATGGAAAGCAACTCGCCTCCACTTTCAATTCGATCTTGATTGAAGCGCTGAGTGAAAATACGCCGGACAGCAGGCACGAAAGATGTGCCACCGGTCAAAAACACCTTATCGATCGAATCCGGAGCGGTATTGGTTTTCGCCAATACCTCATCCAGTGCCCCCTCAATTCGCTCAAGATCATCCATTATCCAGCTTTCGAAATCAGAGCGTTTGATGGTTTTCTTTCCGCCTCGACCTAGAGGAGCGAAGTTGAATTCCGCCTCTTCCGCCGATGACAATGCCATTTTCGTTGCAGACACCGCCTGATAGAGCGGATATCCTTCGTCATGTTCGACCAGATCAACAAAGGTTTCGAGCTTTTCCGGGTCAAGACTGCTGCGAACGAGCTTCTTCAGCTCTGCAAATTCACGCGATGTTTTGAAGATGGAAAGCTGGTTCCAGCGTCCAAAATTTGCATACCAGGATGAGGGAACTTCCAGTTTTTTGTCGAAACTTTTGAAATAGGTTCCTTTGCCAATCTGTGGCGCAACGATCTGGTCTATCATGCGATAGTCGAAATGATCGCCTGCAACGCCGACGCCAGAATGCCCAACCGGTGTCGCCTTTAACTTGCCTGCCGAACGTTCGAAACGAATGAGCGAATAGTCAGTCGTGCCGCCCCCAAAGTCGGCAACCAGCACGGTAGCGTCAGACTTTAGATGTTGAGCGAAGTAGAAGGCCGCCGCAACAGGCTCATAAACGAAATTTATTTCAGGAAAACCGAAACGGGTGAGGGCTTCATTATAGCGCTCCATTGCAAGGTCGGGATTAGGGTTTGCTCCTGCAAAATGGACGGGTCGGCCAGTCACAATCCGGCTGACGTCCGCAGGCCAATGAACATCCGCATATGTGCGAAGCCGCTTTATGAAAATCTCCATCAGGTCTTCAAAAGTCTGGCGTTTTGCGAAGATCAACGTGCCTTGAAAGAGCGCACTTGCAGCAAATGTTTTTATGGATTGAAGAAAACGGCATTCACCAGGATGATCGATGAATTGCCGGATTGCGGCATGTCCTGCTTCAACCTTCAATGATGCAGCTCCCGCAAGGGGATCCTTCATGAAGGAAAGCGCCGTGCGCATGCTGTCGGCTTCACCAGCGCGGCTGGTGAATGTCATGGAGCGGGTGGAAGCTCCATCTGCCAATGCCATAACGGTATTGGTTGTGCCAAAGTCAAAACCCAGCGCCTGAGCCATGGCCGCGCTCCTTGTGCTGTTAAATTTTGCTAGTTTGTACGCGCTCAAGGCGCTTTCGATTTGGGAGGCGCGTCATCGCATACCAATGCGCGCTATGCAAGAGAGCTATTTGGATGGTCTTTAAGGAAGGTCAGATATTTATAAATGCGGCAGGCATAAGCTTGCCGCATTGAGAGGTGGGGTGACTAAGGAGCTTATCCCTTTGGCTTTTCCTTATGTCCGCCGAATTCACTGCGCATGGCGGAGAGAATCTTGTTGGCGAAATCCGCATTGCCGCGCGATGAGAACCGCTCCTGTAAAGCAGCGCTGAGTACGGGCGTTGGCACAGCTTCATCTATCGCGGCGATGACGGTCCAGCGTCCTTCACCGGAATCGGAAACATGGCCTTCATAATTCTCCAGGCCGGGATCACCATAAAGGGCATCGGCAGTCAAATCGAGCAACCAGGAACTGATGACGCTGCCCCGGCGCCAGACTTCTGCGATCTCCGGCAAGTCCAGCTTGTATTGATAATGCTCTGGATGCTGCAATGGCGTTGTTTCTGCATCCACTTCATGATCACGCATGCCGATGTCAGCATTGCGCAGAATATTCAGTCCTTCCGCGTAGGCTGCCATCAATCCATACTCAATGCCATTATGGACCATTTTGACAAAGTGTCCGGCACCATGCGGCCCACAATGCAGGAATCCTTGGTCTGCGGTGCTGGCTATATCCCTCGGGCGGCTTTCTGTGACGGGAATGTCGCCTTTACCAGGTGCTAAAGCCGCAAAAATTGGTGAAAGGTGCTCGACGGTCGCTTTCTCACCGCCGATCATGAGACAATAGCCGCGCTCCAAGCCGAATACGCCGCCGCTGGTTCCTACATCGACATAGTGAAGGCCTTTGGAGAGCAAGGCTCCGCTTCGACGAATGTCATCATGATAATAGGAATTTCCGCCATCAATCAGAATATCGTCCTTATCGAGCAGGGGGACCAATTGATCCAGCACCTTATCGACAACAGCGGCAGGAAGCATTAGCCAGACAATTCGCGGTTTTGTGAGCTTGGAGACAAAATCCTGTAATGAAGTACTGGCGACAGCGCCAAGAGCTTCTAAGGGAGACATGCTTTCGGTGCGTGCATCATAAACGATGCATTCATGTCCGTGCCGCATAAGACGTTGGGTCATATTATTACCCATCCGGCCGAGTCCGATCATACCGAGTTGCATTTGTAAATCTCCGGGGGAAAAATTGAAAATATCCTTGAGAGGATAGATTATCGTTGGCGTGCTACTGGCCGCAATCCTTTGTCCGAAATTTGTTCAAATAAACCTGTTGGAATGCGATAGAGCTGGCTGGTGGCAGCATAATCGAGGTGGAAATCCACTTAGCAAAATGCCCCGAACTGTTCAGACCAACCGAACCACCTCTTTGTGCAATCGTCAAAGCCATATCAACAGGTCTCCATTTGCAAGTTACGCTCAAAAGCCAATTTGAGGCGTGTTGTGGTCGAAAAGGAGCTTGTTTAAGTGGTGGTATTTAAAAGAACAGATGGTGGGCGTGACAGGGATTGAACCTGTGACCCCTACGATGTCAACGTAGTGCTCTCCCGCTGAGCTACACGCCCATCTGCCGGGCGCATACACCATATTGAAATGTGTCCGTCAATAGCTGTTGATGGAACTTATCGGGCTTTCTTGCAGGAATGTCAGATTAGGCTCGGCGCAATTAGGCTGCGACAAGCATTTTTTCGATTTCATTGACGAGATCGCGCAGATGAAATGGCTTTGACAGCACCTTGGCATCTTTCGGTGCCTGCGAATCGGCATTTAAAGCCACCGCAGCAAAACCGGTGATGAACATGATCTTGAGATCAGGATCAATTTCAGACGCCCGGCGCGCCAATTCAATGCCATCCATTTCCGGCATGACAATATCTGTCAGCAACAAGGAAAATGGCTCTTCCCGGAGACGGTCATAGGCACTGGCACCATTGTCAAAATGCGTGACATGATAGCCAGCCTTTTCCAGCGCCTTCACCAGGAAGCGCCGCATATCATTGTCATCTTCTGCAAGAAGTATTCTCTTCATCGGTCCGTCCGAATTATCTAGCGCCGGATCATCCCCAGATCAGCGTTCTATAGAATCTACAAAACGCTTTTTTGGTAAAGATCACGTGAATGATTTGCTAGAAATAAGACTGAATCGGCGAAATGTCGAGGTGGTCCGATACGGATAGGGCATCTTAACAAAGATCAGCGAATGTTCCGTGTGCGATCAATTCCATTCCGGGTAAACTTGCTCTAGAGTATGATAGGCATTTGACTTGCAGATTCAGCAATAACATTTGAAGTGAATGATGACCATTAACCGCGATTTCTCCGATCATCCTCCATACGAATTGCGGCAGCCATCCGATCAACGCATACCTTTCGTTTTCAACTCGCCCCATAGCGGTCGTTTCTATCCTCCGGCATTTATTCAGCAGTCGCAACTTGATGGTCATATTATTCGCCGTTCCGAAGACTGCTTTGTGGATCAACTTTTCTCATCAGCCGTAATGTTGGGCGCTCCATTGATGCTGGCGCATTTCCCACGCGCTTATCTCGATGTTAATCGAGAGCCTTATGAACTGGACGCCAAGATGTTTTTGGAGCCATTGCCCTCCTTTGCTAACGCGCATTCTGCAAGGGTTGCCGGTGGTCTTGGCACAGTTCCACGGCTCGTCGGGGAAGGGCAGGAGATTTATGCGCAGAAGCTCCATATTTCCGAGGCCCTCGGGCGCATTGACAGTATCTACAAGCCCTATCACGCAATGCTTGGCAATGTGCTTGCCGCAACCTATGCGCAATTCGGTTATGGCGTTCTGGTTGATTGCCATTCAATGCCTGCCAGCATCCGTTTTCCGGAAAGCGGGATGCGACCGGATTTCATCATAGGTGATCGATTTGGAACGAGTTGCGCGCCCGAATTGGCTAGCGCTGCGATTCAGCTATTGCGTGAAATGGGTTATGTCGTTGCGCATAATAAGCCTTATGCCGGGGGCTATATTACCGAGCATTATGGGCGCCCGCTGAAGCATGTGCATGCCTTGCAAATTGAGGTCAATCGCGGCCTTTATTTGAATGAGAATACCTATGAGAAGAAGCTCGGATTTGAGCAGCTCCAGCGCGACATAGGCCTGTTCCTTGCGGACCTGGTTTCCCTGCCGGATTTCTATTTTCTGGATACGCCTTTGGCGGCAGAGTAAAAATCATAAAAAAGACCGCGCGTGAGCGCGGTCCAAGTCTAGGGAGGAAACGCCCAAGGAGGGCATAGACAGGTCACCCCATCTATTTGTCAGTCTATGCTGCGTCGCACAAATGTCAAGATGGAGGAGTGCTTTTTTAATCACTCTCCACAGCTGCCTAAAAAACACGCATAAATTGCGCGTTTTGACTACAAAAGAGAATAATTACGTTATCAGGAGCTATTTTGGTCATTGATCTTACCTTTTTGAAACAAATCGCCGAGGTAGCAGCAGAGCAGACCTTGCCCCGTTTTCGGACAATATCGCTGGTCGATAATAAATATCAGACTGGTTTTGATCCGGTGACAGAGGCCGATAGGGAAGCCGAGCGGGCTATTCGTCGGTTGATAAATGCAACTTTCCCGGAACATGGAATTTTGGGAGAGGAGTTTGGAGGGGAGAATCTTGACCAGCCGAATATATGGGTCATTGATCCTATTGATGGTACACGCGCCTTCATTTCCGGCGTGCCGGTCTGGGGAACGCTTGCCGGGTTGACGATTGATGGCGACGCGGTGGCGGGGCTGATGTCCCAGCCTTTTACAGGCGAGCTTTTCATGTGTGACGGTGAAGTCTCATGGTATGAAGGGCCCGGCGGCACACGCCGTTTGCAGACAAGCAAGACGACAGAACTTGCTGAAGCAACATTGTTCACGACAACCCCAGCCCTTTTCAAAGGTTTGCATCGTGAAGCCTATGACAGGGTTGAAACCGCCGTCCAGCTTGCTCGTTACGGAACGGATTGTTATGCCTATGCGATGCTTGCATCAGGATTTATCGACCTTGTGATTGAAACCGCGCTGCACCCTTATGATATTGTCGCGCTCATTCCGATCATCGAAAAGGCCGGTGGCGTCATCACCACTTGGGATGGGGGACCTGCAGAAAAGGCTGGCGATATTGTTGCGGCGGCAACCCCGCAATTGCATGCCAAGGCGCTAGCATTGCTCAATCGCTAAGCTCGGTTTCGTCGGATAATTGTGTCGGTTCATTCCCGGTCCCTGGAATGAAAGCGTCAAATGCAGCGAGAAACTGTTTCCTGTAGAAATCTGCCTCCTGCAAAATTTCGTGTCTCGCACCATCAATTGTAAGAAGGGTAGCGTTGCGCAATTGCAGGGCGTAGCGTTCTATCGCCGGGGTCGAGACAATACTGTCTGCGCCAGCGGCAATGATCAGCGTGGGAATGCGAATTTTCTCGATAAATTCGGGTTGATTGACCTTTCGAATCGCTTTCGCGGCGGCAAGAATCCAACTTGCCGTTGGACCACCAAGTGCCAGTTCCGGCGATTGTTCAAGAATGTCACATTGACGCTTGTAGCGGGTAGCATCCGATGTCACAGGATTGTTTTCAAACGGCTTGGCTTTGTATGGGCCGCCGAGCATATAGGTTCTGCCAAGCCCAATAGAGCGCAAGGAATTCGCTACAATCCTCGCGGTCATTCTTTCCAGGCGGGTCATAGGAATATCAAGCAATGGTGATGTCAGCACCATGCGGTGAATCCGGTTGGACATTGAAGGGGCCGCAAGCAAGGCGATCAGCCCACCTGTGGAATGGGCCAGAATGTAAAATGGGCCTCTGCAATCTGGAAGAAGCACGGTTTCAAAAAACTTTTCGAAATCGGAAACGTAGTGATCGAAGCTTCTTATATGACCACGGGCTGCATCCCGCAAAATACGGCTTGAGGCACCTTGGCCACGCCAGTCAAATGTGGCTACGGTGAAACCGCGCGCGGCAATATCCTTGGCGGTCTCGAAGTATTTTTCGATACATTCGCTGCGGCCATGCAGAATGATGACAGTTCCGCGAATTTGAGGCGTGCTGGCAGGAATGATTGCGTAGCGCAGTTGTTTGCGATCCGGCAGATCAAAACTATCAACGCGAGTACCGGAAGGAATAGGATTGGACGCGGTTTCGACGAGTGATCGGATCATGTGCGTTTGGATGCCTTAACGAGCAAGTGACCTTCTTGATAAAGCGGCTCCGGCACAAGGTCAAACGATGCGAGGAACGGCGGCGCTGGAAATAGAGCAGATTCTGCCTGAGAAAATGTATAAATAAAATAGACCGGAAACTCTGCCTGAGAGCTTCCGGTCAGTACATTGCGGATGGAAGGGACGTTACATCCGCAATGATTTCGGCTTTTTATCAGTAAGCCGGATTGATCTCGATGCTGAAGCCCGAGCGACGGTCACGGTCGCGTCCGACGCGGCGAGTTTCAAGGATCTCGCCTCTACGGGAAACGACAACAAGAACAGGATCGCCGCGGCGCGAGGCTCTGACAAAATAACGACCACGTTCAAAGTTTACGTCGCGTACGCGGTAACCACGGCGCTCCAACATGCGGGCGACATCGCGTGGTCCAAAACGGTCACGGCGCTCTTCGTACCAGTCACGGCGATCACGATCATAGCGGCCACGATCCTGAATGTAATATCCATCGGACTCATCCTGCTCCAGATAGATGGCAGGCGCATTATCGCGGTAATAGCGTTCCTGGGCAGTTGCCGCAGAAGCGAAGCCGGTGATCAAAACAGCGGCAGCAGTAAACGCGAAAAAGGGTCTTCTCATTGTCCTATCCTTTGTTTGCCGGACTAAATCCGACTGTTAGCGCAGTTATAAAACCGTCGAGATGAACCTATTCCGAAGATGATGTTCATTTTGCGTTCATTACACCATGCAGATTGATGCGGAATAGACTTGAAACCACGAATTGCGCTTACCAAATAAGCTTTGCAGCCGCCAAATCGGGGTTGCTGATTCAACGGGATTTGCCATAGAGGGAATCCTGAATCGAATCAAAAAACGCAAACATTGTCGCTCTAAAGGAGGGCTTACTCATGCGTCACGTTGATTTTTCACCACTCTACCGTTCAACTGTCGGTTTCGACCGGCTTTTCACAATTCTCGACAGTTTGGCTCAGCCGGAAGGCGCCCAGACATATCCGCCCTATAATATTGAGCGGACAGGCGAGAGTACCTATCGCATCACCATGGCCGTTGCAGGGTTCTCTGAGGATGAAATCCAGATAGAAGCCCATCGTAACCAGCTTAAAGTGACGGGTGAAAAGACCGCTGAAAAGTCGGATGGTTCTGAAACCCTTTACCGCGGTATCGCCTCTCGCGCATTTGAGCGCCGCTTCCATCTTGCCGATTTTGTCGAGGTTAATGGTGCCAGCCTGAAAAATGGCCTGTTGCACATTGATCTCAAGCGGGAAATTCCGGAAGAAATGAAACCGCGCAAAATTGCTGTGACTCCATTGTCTGACAATGAAGCCAAGCAGATTGAAGCAAAAGCGTCCAACTAAGAGGTCATAACGATCAGCCAAGCGGCGCAGAAATGCGCCGCTTTTTTATGCGATCAGATCGCCAAATCGGCTGATTTCTTCCTGTGTTGTAGCAAAGCTTGTCACAAGTCGAATCAATGTCTCGTTCCCGGCAATTCGGTCTGCTTCGCTATGAGGTACTTTCCACTCATAGAAAACGGCTCCATTTGACTGCAAATTTGCGACGCTTTCTTTCGGGAGAATTGCGAAAACTTCGTTTGCTTGTGGCTGCCAAGCAAGTCTCAAGCTTGAGGAATCTTTAATCTGCTGCGCCAAGGCGAGGGCCATTCTATTGGCGTGGCCTGCAAGTTCCAGCCATAAGCCCTCGGCAAAATAAGCTTCGAACTGCGCTGCGATGAAGCGTGACTTTGAGAAGAGCTGGGCAGATCTTTTCCGAATAAAGGGCAAATCTCTTGCCTGTTCGGCGTTCATGAATATCAAGGCTTCCGCACACCAGCAGCCATTCTTTGTCCCACCAAAGGAGAGAATGTCGACACCCTGCCTCCAGGTCATGTCTGCCGGGGAGCACCCAAGCGTAACGAGAGCATTGGCAAAGCGAGCGCCATCCATATGCAGTGGCAAGCCATTGCCCTTGCACAGCGCCGAAATCGCTGAAATTTCCCCAAGCTCATAGACGGTGCCGATTTCTGTGGATTGGGTAATTGAGACGCCCATTGCTTGTCCGGCGTGAACATTGCCGGGGGCGAATCCTTTTATTGCCGCTCTGAGATTGTTGGCATCGATGCGTCCCGTCGGCCCGTCCACGGGCTGAAAACGGCCTCCTGCTGAGAGAAAGCCTGGTGCTCCGCCCTCGTCCTCAATCAGATGGGCTTCGCGGTGGGCAAAGGTCACGCCGCCGGGCCTGCCAATGGCGGCTTGAGCGAGTGAGTTGGCGGCAGTGCCAGTTCCGACGAAGAAAACGGCGACTTCCCGCTCGAAGATTGCGTTGAATGTTTCTTCTACCGAATGGTCGAGTTTGCTGGTGCCATAAGCAGAGGCAAAACCACCTGAATGCCGATTGAGATTCTCAGCAATTTTAGGATGGGCGCCGGCCCAATTATCGGACGCAAAGTGCATGGAGCAAACCTCTCTTCAGGATGGATGAGCAGAGGCTTACGCCTTTAGAAGCATGGTGGAAAGCAGCCAGAACTGCTATTAATGGAGGAAGTAACTGTTTAGCATTCTATTTTTAGCGGAAACACCTGCTCTCGTAACTAATGCGAGCAAATTGACAATTTGACGCAATCTTCTTTCGTGGAATGATGTTATTTTTTGCTTTTCCATCTTGTTTGTTTGGAATAATTCTGGCATATGCTGATACGACAGCATTGCTGTCCTATTTGTGGAGACTGATAATTCAGGACTGCGAGCTTGCGCTTTCGTCCTCTTTAGAGTGCCTGCAGTCTACAATCGGAAGATATGCCGCATGAAGCGGGGAGGGAATTATGCTATTCCGTCCCATATGACTAAGACCGCCCTGTGAGGGCTTCAATGGAGGAATTGACGATGTCGGATTTGACGCCATCTGTAACGACTGAACTCGCTCAGGCCGTACAGAATCGTGCGGTCAAAACCAATAAATTGTCAGGTTTCCCCAAAGCCCAAGGACTTTACGATCCCCGCAATGAGCATGACGCGTGTGGTGTGGGCTTTGTTGCCCATATGAAGGGCGTAAAGTCCCGCAAGATCATCGAAGACGGGCTTTTCATGCTCGAAAACCTGACGCATCGCGGCGCTGTTGGTGCTGACCCTTTGATGGGTGATGGTGCGGGTATGCTCGTGCAGATACCAGATGCATTTTTCCGCGCCGAGTGGGCCGAAAAGGGTGTCGAGCTTCCCGCGGTAAACCAATATGCTGTTGGCTATTTCTTTATGCCGCAAGACCCTGAAGAGCGCGCTCACATTGAGCAGGTCGTTGCTGAGGTTATTGCTTCAGAGGGTCAGACACTTATCGGTTTCCGCGATGTGCCGGTCGATAATTCTTCCCTGTCAAAGGCTCCGCACATTGCTGCGACAGAGCCATATCACCGGCAGGTATTTATTGGGCGTAACCCGAACATTGAATCCAATGAAGACTTCGAAGGTCGTCTGTTTGTCCTGCGCAAGGTGATTTCAAACCGCATCTATCAGGAGAATGGTGGCAAGGAGGGCGACTTTTATGTCGTCTCCATGTCGGCGCGTACGATCGTTTATAAGGGTATGTTCCTCGCCTATCAGGTGGGTGCCTATTACAAGGACTTGAAAGACCCGCGCTTCGTCAGTGCTGTTGCGCTTGTTCACCAGCGGTTCTCGACCAACACCTTTCCGTCTTGGAAGCTGGCTCATCCCTATCGCATGGTCGCGCATAATGGTGAAATCAATACGCTGCGTGGCAACGTCAACTGGATGGCTGCGAGACAGGCCTCTGTTGATTCCGAGTTTTTTGGCAACGACATTTCAAAGCTCTGGCCAATTTCTTATGAAGGCCAGTCGGATACGGCGTGCTTCGATAATGCCTTGGAGTTCCTGTTTCAGGGCGGGTATTCCCTTGCCCATGCAATGATGATGCTAATTCCTGAGGCATGGTCTGGAAACAAGTTGATCGCGGATGATCGCAAGGCGTTTTACGAGTATCACGCAGCCCTGATGGAGCCGTGGGATGGACCGGCTGCTGTCGCGTTCACGGATGGCCGTCAAATCGGTGCTACCTTGGACCGCAACGGTCTGCGCCCGGCGCGTTATCTCGTCACTGATGATGATTTCGTGATCATGGCCTCGGAGGCGGGCGTGCTTCCTGTGCCCGAAGAGAAAATCGTCAAGAAGTGGCGGTTGCAGCCTGGCCGCATGCTGCTGATCGATATGGAAAAAGGTGAGATTGTTTCTGATGACACAATCAAATCCGAAATAGCCAATCGCCATCCCTACAAGCAGTGGCTCAAGAACACCCAATTGATTCTGGAAGAATTGAGCCCGGTTGAGCCGCGCGCCTTGCGCAAGGATGTCAGTCTTCTCGATCGCCAGCAGGCATTCGGCTACACGCAGGAAGACACAAGAATTCTGATGTCGCCCATGGCGACGACAGGCCAGGAAGCCATTGGTTCGATGGGTACGGATACGCCGATCTCGGCAATGTCTGATAAGTCGAAGATGCTTTATACCTATTTCAAGCAGAACTTCGCGCAGGTCACCAATCCGCCGATTGATCCGATCCGCGAAGAGCTGGTGATGAGCCTTGTTTCTTTCATCGGTCCGCGCCCAAATCTTTTTGATCTGGTTGGAACATCGCGCCGCAAGCGGCTGGAAGTACGCCAGCCGATTCTCACCAATGGCGATCTGGAGAAAATCCGCTCTATCGGTCATACGGAAGACCGTTTTGACACCAAGACGCTTGATACAGCCTATAATGTTGAAGAAGGCGCGGCCGGAATGGCCGGTGCCGTGGAGCGGCTTTGTGATCGTGCGGAAGCGGCGGTTCACGGCGGTTATAACATCATTATCCTTTCCGATCGCCAAGTTGGTCCGGACCGGATACCAATTCCGGCATTGCTTGCGACGGCAGCCGTTCATCATCATTTGATCCGCAAGGGTCTTCGGACTTCGGTTGGCTTGGTGGTTGAGTCCGGTGAGCCGCGCGAAGTACACCATTTCTGCTGCCTTGCAGGCTATGGCGCAGAGGCGATCAATCCCTATCTGGCTTTTGATACTCTGCTCGATATGCACAAGAGGGGGGAATTCCCGCCTGAAGTGGATTCGAAGGAAGTTGTATCGCGCTACATCAAGTCAATCGGCAAGGGCATCCTCAAGGTCATGTCCAAGATGGGCATCTCGACCTATCAGTCCTATTGCGGTGCTCAGATTTTTGATGCCGTCGGATTGAAGTCAGAATTTGTCGACCGTTTCTTCTTCGGTACGGCAACGATGATTGAGGGCGTTGGTCTGGAAGAAATTGCTGAAGAAACAGTGCGCCGTCACCGCGATGCTTTCGGCAATGATCCTGTGCTTTCGAACACGCTAGAGGTGGGCGGCGAATATGCCTATCGCATGCGCGGCGAAGCGCATCTATGGTCGCCGGATGCCGTTGCAAAGCTGCAGCACGCGGTTCGCACCGACTCGGCGAGCACCTTTAAAGAATATTCCGATATGGTGAACAGCCAGTCGGCGCGAGCAAAGACGATTCGTGGTCTGTTCAATATTAAGATGGCTGTCGATACTGGACGCAAGCCAGTTTCGATTGATGATGTCGAGCCTGCCAAGGAAATCGTAAAGCGGTTTTCCACGGGTGCCATGTCGTTCGGCTCGATCAGCCGCGAAGCCCATACAACTCTGGCTGTGGCGATGAACCGTATTGGCGGTAAGTCGAACACTGGTGAAGGCGGCGAGGAGCCCGATCGCTTCTACCCGCTGCCCGATGGCAAGCCAAACCCGGAACGTTCCGCGATCAAGCAGGTGGCATCCGGGCGGTTTGGTGTCACAACCGAATATCTCGTCAATTCTGACATGATGCAGATCAAGGTTGCTCAGGGTGCAAAGCCCGGCGAAGGCGGTCAGCTTCCCGGACATAAGGTCGATGCGACAGTTGCCAAGACCCGTCACTCGACCCCTGGTGTTGGCCTCATTTCGCCGCCGCCGCATCATGACATCTATTCCATCGAAGATCTGGCGCAGTTGATCTACGATTTGAAGAACGTCAATCCTGAAGCGGATGTTTCCGTCAAGCTCGTTTCTGAAGTTGGTGTCGGCACAGTTGCTGCCGGTGTTGCCAAGGCGCGCGCCGATCACATTACCATTTCCGGTTATGATGGCGGTACGGGTGCTTCACCACTGACATCGCTCAAACACGCAGGCAGCCCTTGGGAGATGGGTCTTGCTGAAACCCAGCAAACGCTGGTGCTCAATGGCCTTCGTTCGCGCATCGCCTTGCAGGTTGATGGCGGCTTGCGCACCGGACGCGACGTGATTGTCGGCGCATTGCTGGGGGCTGATGAATTCGGCTTTTCCACGGCTCCATTGATTGCCGCAGGCTGCATCATGATGCGCAAGTGTCACCTGAATACCTGCCCGGTTGGCGTTGCGACCCAAGACCCCGTCTTGCGCAAGCGCTTCAAGGGCACGCCTGAGCATGTGATCAACTTCTTCTTCTATATGGCAGAAGAGGTGCGGCAGTTCTTGGCTGACATGGGCTATACGCGTTTTGAAGAGATTGTTGGCAAAGCCGAACTTCTCGAAAAGCGTGAGGCGATAGACCATTGGAAGGCCAAAGGGCTTGATTTCTCTCGCATATTCCACAAGCCGGAAGCGCCTGAAGAGAAGACCCGCTGGACTGAGCGGCAAAACCATCCCATTTTCGATATTCTCGATCGCAAGCTTATTGAGCAGGCGCTGCCCGCCCTCGAAAGCAAGCAGCCGGTCAAGATCGAAATGGGTATCAAAAATGTGGATCGCTCCGTTGGCGCGATGCTGTCTGGTGAGGTGGCCAAGCGCTATAGGCACAAGGGCCTAAAGGAAGATACGATCTCGGTGAAGTTCACGGGAACTGCCGGTCAGTCCTTTGGTGCCTTCCTGGCGAGAGGCATCTCCTTCGAGTTGATCGGTGATGGCAATGATTATGTAGGCAAGGGACTTTGCGGTGGCCGCATTGTCATTCGTCCGCCTGAAAATACGAAGATTGTCCCGGAAGATTCAATCATCGTTGGCAATACCGTGTTGTACGGAGCAATTGAAGGCGAGGCGTATTTCCGAGGTGTTGCAGGTGAGCGTTTTGCTGTTCGTAATTCCGGAGCAATTGCCGTTGTCGAAGGCACCGGCGATCATGGTTGCGAATATATGACCGGCGGCGTCGTTGTCGTCATCGGTCAAACGGGTCGGAACTTTGCAGCGGGCATGTCGGGCGGTGTAGCTTATGTCCTTGATGAAGCTGGCGATTTTGCCCAACGCTGCAACATGGCCATGGTTGAGCTTGAGCCTGTTCCGGAGGAAGACGATATCCTTGAGAAACTGCATCACCATGGCGGTGATCTGGCTCATAAGGGGCGTGTTGACGTCTCGGCCAATATGACAAGGCATGATGAAGAACGTCTGGTTCAACTGATTTCGAACCATATGCACTATACGGGTTCTGGCCGTGCCAAAGAAATTCTCGACAATTGGGAGAGTTTCAGGCCGAAATTCGTGAAAGTTATGCCGGTGGAATACCGACGCGCGCTCGAGGATATGGAGCGTATGCGGATAGGTGTCGCAGCTGAATAGTTTCAATGCCTTAGCTTCGAGCGTCGCTGCGGCGATGCTCGGCAAAGGTTCAATGCTGCCCGTCGATTTAAATCGATATGGGTGGTCCTCCGAGAGGCGAGGGGAGCAGTTTTATGGGTAAGGTTACAGGTTTTCTTGAAATAGACCGGCAGGTTGGCAAGTATCAACCAGCGTCAGATCGTATTCGCCATTTCAGGGAATTCACCATTCCCATGACCGATGGCGAGGTCAAGAAACAGGCGGCGCGCTGCATGGATTGCGGCATTCCGTTTTGTCACGGACCAACAGGCTGTCCTGTTCACAATCAAATTCCGGATTGGAATGATCTTGTCTATAATGACAATTGGGATGAGGCGATCCGGAACCTGCATTCCACCAATAATTTCCCTGAATTTACAGGCAGAATCTGCCCTGCGCCTTGTGAAGAAGCATGTACGCTGAACCTTGAGGATGTGCCGGTATCGATCAAGACAGTCGAGCAGGCTATTGCAGACAAGGCCTATGAAACCGGCTTTATCATCCCTCAGCCAGCCGTTTCAAAGACCGGTAAGAATGTTGCGATCATCGGCTCGGGTCCGGCGGGAATGGCGGCAGCACAACAACTTGGCCGCGCAGGGCATGAAGTCCATGTTTACGAACGCGAAAGCAAGCCAGGTGGTTTGCTGCGCTATGGTATTCCTGACTTCAAGATGGAAAAACATTTTATCGACCGACGCATTGCCCAAATGGAAGGCGAAGGCGTTACTTTCTATTGTGGTGTTAATGTCGGAATTGATAAGCCAATTCAAGAGCTTATCGATAGCTATGACGCGGTTCTCTATTGCGGTGGCGCTGAAACACCGCGCCCTGCGGGCATTCCTGGCGCCGAATTTGGCGGCGTCCATGACGCCATGCACTATCTTGTCCAGCAGAATCGCCGCGTTGGCCGTGAGAATATTGAATCCGTGGCATGGAAGAGCGACTCCATTGTCGCATCCGGAAAACACGTGGTGGTTGTTGGCGGTGGCGATACTGCCTCTGACTGCGTAGGCACTGCATTCCGTCAGGGTGCCGTAAAAGTAACCCAGCTCGACATCCGCCCACAGCCTCCAGAAAAGGAAGATAAGCTCAGCGTATGGCCTTATTGGGCAACAAAAATGCGTACTTCTTCATCGCAAGCCGAGGGTGCTGTCCGCGAATTTCAGGTGGCAACGCTTGAATTTATTGGAGAAAATGGCGAGCTTACCCATGTGAAGTGCTGTGAAGTGGATGAGGCACGCAAACCCATTGCGGGAACAGAATTCTTCATCAAGGCTGATCTGGCTTTCATCGCAATCGGCTTTTCCGGTCCATTCGAAGACGGGATCGTGAAGGAGCTTTCCGGTTCACTGGAGATGAAGGCGGATCGTCGCGGCAACCGATCGGTTGTAGCGGATGATGTCGATTATCGCACCAGCGTCGACAAATTATTCACCGCTGGCGACGTTCGTCGTGGCCAATCTCTGGTCGTTTGGGCTATCCGCGAGGGCCGTCAGGCGGCAGCTTCAATTGATGCGGCCCTGATGGGAACAACAGTCCTGCCGCGATAAATGTCGCTACCGCGTGCAATCAAATTACACGCAGTAGTTGATGTTCTGCTCGCAAAAAACGCTGCTTTGCTCACCATTTCATGGGCTCTGCTACAAAAGCAATTCTGAATCCCGAAAAATGGATTCAGAATGCAGCTTTCTGCATCATTTTGACTGATCGGCGTAAGCAGCCGATGGCAGTCGCGTCCAAACCTCTTAAGAAACCGATGCCGGTGCTTGTTTGTATGCGCGCAAGAGTTGTGTCGGATAGAAAATCTCTCGTTAGAAATCTTGGGTCCTTCATTTGCAATCGAGTAAGGTGAATTTGCGCGATAGACGTGTAATCAGTGGTGCTCACTCTTAACGCCGCATCCAATTCCGACTGGCAAGGAAGCGACGCGTGTCAGCCAGCGTCCGACGCTGGCCACTTTAGAGCCTTTCTTGCTTAA
>UCNP01000016.1:41903-51666 GCA_900473335.1 Hyphomicrobiales bacterium
TTCGGTCCGATGCTCTAAATCTCATCTGATTATTTTGCGGCCTTTGGCCATGAAAAATCATCGGCTCTTCCCGGCTGGCTCGCAGGTGCAATACCCTGATTGATAAGCAGATCGCGGGCAGATTTTTCGCCAGTTGGAACGGGATGTGGCGAAGCGCCAAGCAGATCGGTTCCGCCATCCAATTCCGGATCGTTCAGGCTGATCGGTGCGAGTCGGTCGACTTTTACAGGGCCCGATGGAATTTCCGGAAGTGCCTGCACGGGAGCGCCGGGTTTGATCGCGGCAATATCGGGTGCGGTTGCCGTGCCAAGCAATTGACGCAGCGGCTTCTCGACGTAGAAAGCAAGCTTGCGCTTTCCGGCACGGGTCAGACCGATACCGTCATTGTTTCGCAAGCGAGCGGTTTGTCCGGACATGTCAAAGCCGGTGAGAGTGAAGGAACCGCTCTGATCGACAAACCCGTCCCAGACATCCACAAATGTGCCTTCCGCTTTTTCCGTCGCATTGCGATAAAGCTCATTAAAGGCGAGAACGTCATTGGTCATGCTTTTGGTTTTGAACGCCGGTTGTCCGACCCAGACGACCGGCTGTCCGGATTTCTTGACCGCAGCGAGAAATGCGCTGAGCCTCGCCTGATATTCCTTTGACCATTCTTCGCTCAGAAGCGGCTTGCCCTTGGCTTCCGACTGGATGCCGGCAAAGGATTGGCGATCATTGGCTCCGGCCATGATGACAATGACGGAGGGCTTTTCAGCTTCGATCAACCCTCCAATTGTCGCTGGCCAATTGCGATGGTCGTCACGCACGAAACCCGACGATCCATCGGCCTTGTCGATAATGCGCACGCCGGGACTATCAATGAAGGCGGCATCAAGACCTTCTGCCAGACCGCTTGCCATGAAGTCGCCGACGACGAGCACAGTCTTTGCATCTGCCAGCTTTGCCGGGACAGGTGTCTCAACGGTTGCGGGCGCTGGACCTGTTGCTGGTATTCCTGCCGGAGCTGCTTTCGGGCGAGCTGGTTTAGTCGTGCGATTTTTTGGGCGAGGACGGGCCCTGGTGCCATCATCAATCAGGCGATCCGTATTTTCTCGATAAATTTCATCCCGTCCCAAGAGCATGTCGAGCAAGGTACGAGCGGCTGCGGTTTCGGTGAAAACGAGTATCCCAGAAAGTCCGAGCGCCACAGCAAAACTTGCCAGCCGTATAATTCTTTGCTTGGGCGCAGTGCGTGGTTCACCCTTCGACAAGTGCTCAGGAAGCTCATCGTAAGGAAGTTTCGTGGGTCGCAAAGAAAGTGGCAACATTTGAGTTTCTTTAGTTTCTGCCGTCAAACCACATTCCTCATGGTGAGCTTGTCGAACCCCGCTACAAGTTCAAGCAGTACGACAGACTCTCCCTACTTCTTGCGCAGGATCGTCAGCACTTCCTTGCTTGGATGACCATCAGGGTCCAAGCCCATGCGGGTTTGAAATGCCTGAATGGCATTGCGCGAGCCAGTGCCGATCTTGCCATCTACTTTGCCGTCATAATAGCCGAGTTCGGTCAAATGATGTTGAAGTTCCTCGCGCTCTTTCATGGTAATTGGCGTAAATGGACGATTCCAGTCCTGACGCAAGCCAGTTGAACCGGCAATCTGATCTGCCAAAAGCCCGACGCCCAACGCATATTTATCAGCATTATTGTAATTCTTCAGAACGAAGAAGTTTTTTGTCATGAGGAATGACGGCCCCTGACGGCCATCCGGCACTTTCAATGTTGCCTTCATGCTGCCATTTGGAAAGGCTTTGCCATTGGCACGAACAACGCCAAGATTTTGCCATTCAGCAATTGTCTTTGAGCCAGAAGGAAACTTGCGTCCCGCAGGCAGAACGACTTCATAGCCCCATGTCTGGCCCACCTGCCAACCATTTTTGCTCAAAAGATTGGCCGCCGTTGCCAAAGCATCAGGAATGGAATTCCAGATATCGCGTTTGCCATTGCCATCCATATCAACCGCATAGGCGATATAGCTGGTTGGAATGAACTGCGTATGGCCCAGTGCACCAGCCCATGAGCCGGTGAGGTGACTGCGATCAATATCGCCGGATTGAAGAATTTTCATCGCCGCAATCAATTGCGTACGCCCGAATTTAGCACGACGCGGATCAGCATAGGCAAGAGTGGCGAGCGAGCGGACAGCATCGCGCATCACATCATCGCGTTTCATGATCTCGCCATAGTTGGTTTCCATCGACCAGATTGCGAGAAGGATGTTGCGGTCCACACCGAAGGATTTTTCAATAGCGCCTAGCCAGCGGCTGTATTTTTTGGCCATCTCGCGGCCCATTGCCACCGAATTTTCATTGACGCGATTATCGATATAATCCCAGACAGGCGCAGTGAATTCCGGCTGGAACTTTGCCTTCTCCAGGACTTCCTGATCAATCTCCGTAACACCGGTAAAAGCGCGCTTATAGGTGGCCGCAGAAATGCCGCTGGCCATTGCCGTTGCTCTGAACTCAGCAATCCACGCCTGGAACTTTGCGTCGGCAGAGGCATTATTGATGCTGAGGGACAGGATAAAACCCGCCGCTGCTGCAATCATGCAAAAACGTTTAGACAATACCGACGAAGCTTCAATCATGGTGTATCCTCGTATTATGTTGCCACAGGTGCAGACGATGATCTTTGCATGTCAAAGTTAGGAATTAGTTTACCATGCTTCTCCCGATACTCACATTAACATCAGCAAAGAATATTTATTTTACAGGCCTGTGCATTTTCGTTCTTTGAGGCCAGATTGTCTGGCGGATGGCCAAAAACCGGAATCGGTATTTGGAAATTAGCTCAAAATTTGAATTGTTACTGCGGCTTTTGTGAGTTGAAGACGACAATAGACGCATTAACGAAGAAATCGCATACAACACCAACGAGGTACTGATGACGACAATGAAGAAAATTCGCAAGGCCGTCTTTCCCGTTGCGGGTTTTGGAACCCGCGTTCTTCCCGCCACAAAATCCATTCCCAAAGAAATGCTGACGGTTGTTGACAAGCCCGTCATTCAATATGTGGTTGATGAAGCGCGAGAAGCCGGAATTGAACACTTCATTTTCGTTACGGGCCGCAACAAGGCTGTCATCGAAGATTATTTCGATGCGCAGTATGAGCTGTATTCCTCGCTGACCGAGCGCGGGAAAACCGCCTTGCTGGAAGAATTGCAGAGCATCCAGCCTCGCCCGGGCACGACAAGCTTCACCCGCCAGCAAGTGCCGATGGGACTGGGCCATGCTGTCTGGTGCGCGCGTGACATTGTGGGCAACGAGCCCTTCGCGCTGCTCTTGCCGGATATGATCATGCAGCCGGAAAAGAATGGCTGTCTCGCCGACATGGTGGAGCTTTACAATCAGTCTGGCGGCAATATCGTTGCAGTGCAGGAATGCGATCCGGCAGAAACGCACAAATATGGTATTGTCGGACAGGGTAAGCCGGTCGGCAATGGTTTTGAGCTGACGGAAATGGTGGAGAAGCCAGCCAAGGGCACTGCACCATCAAACCTTTATATTAATGGCCGCTATATTCTCCAGCCGGAAATTTTCAATATTCTGGAAAATCAGGAACGCGGTGCGGGCAATGAAATCCAGCTGACCGATGCCATGCTGAAATTGACCAGGGAACAGGATTTCTTCGGCTATCACTTCAGGGGCCGTACTTATGATACCGGTTCCAAGGAAGGCTTCGTTGAAGCCAATGTGGCTTTCGCGCTGTGGCGCGAGGATATCCGCAATGGTGTGTTCGACAATATCAGCAATATGCTGAAGACGATCAAGCCAAAGGGGCAGTGATCGCGGTTAATGCACCTTGATCGTCATCCTCGGGCTTGACCCGAGGATCCATTGTGATTGGCTATATGAGTCAAAGTCTACTGGATCATCTATTTTCTGTGGGTCCTCGGGTCAAGCCCGAGGATGACGCTGAGATAGAAGCTATGAATATGGTATTCTATCGCTGCAATGTCACGCCGACATAGATGCTGGTTTCATCCGTATTGCGTGAATCAACATCGCTGCGGACAAGCTGGTGGCGGGCGCTGACATCCAGCCCGACGAAGCGGTTGAACCAGTAGGTTACCCCGACTTCGGCGCCGAAACCCTTATCCAATCCCGTATCGTCTTTATTATCACGCAAGGAAGCGATCAGTTTCGCGTTGAAATCAAGATTAGCCCTGACTTGACGTTTAATACCGACTGTTCCCTCATAATAGACCGAGCCGCTTTCGCCGGGCGAAGTTGCGCCTTCCAAGCGGGTCAGGAGGCCAATATCCACATCGGTTCCGCGTTGCGGCGACCATTTGATTGCCGCATCGGCGCTTAAGCCTTCGATGGCTTTCAGGCGGTCATCATCAATGCCTTGGCGCAAATAACCAAGGGCGAACTCGCCTGACAGTTTCTCGCCAAAATCAATCTCCACGCCGCCACGAAGTCCTGTACGCATACCCGAACGACGATAGCCATTAAAGTCGCTTTTCTCGTCATAAATGAGCTTGCCAATCTCGACCTCGGCGAAGGGCTTGATGGCGGGCGACATTTCAAAGCCGCCACGCAGCGCTACACTGGCGAATGTATTGTCACGGTCCTTCTGACTGACTGTGACGTTACCAAATTCGGCCTTGCCATAGCTTGTCCGATTTACCTTGGCTTTTACATCACCAAAGAACCTGCCAAATTCGTGACGCACGCCAAGCGTGCCATCCAGCTCCTGCACACCGGGGCGATTTGATGTGCCTTGAAGCGTTGTCGGCGCGCTTGGATCTTCCTGCCGGTAACGATAGCCAGCCGCGCCAGTCACCGTGGTGCGTGCGCCAAGGTCCAGCTGGAAACCACCACGCAAACCAATATTGGGCGCAGAATAATCCTCGCCTGAAATTGTCTTGTCATAGGTGCCGTCAAAATCCAACCATGCCGAATGCCGCGACCAGTCGGTCGTGGCGCGGGCACGAAGCCGGGTTTCCGACAGGACAGCCGATTTGCCATCTGCACTATTGTCCGCATTGGTTGTCGCGCGCAGGCCCTGACTGATCGAGGGGCGCAGAATGACAGTGCCGGCGCGAATGCCAAGGGGCGCGAAGGGTTCAGGATCAAGGCGCGGTATGCGGCGCTCAATCGCCGAAACCGGCATATTGTCCTTTTCGACACGTTTTTCCGCCGGATTGCTTTCCTGGCTTTGTTCAATTGCGCCAGCAGAATAGGCCTGTTCGCGGTCAGCATCCTCTTCATCCCCGGTCATGGCTGTGCGGCGCTGCGCTGTGGGTCGCTGTGCCGGGACAGGTATCACCAAATCTTGCGGGGAAGGCGGTGGATTGAGGCCGCCGCTATTATCCGCTGGCCCGCTCGCAGGGCTGTCATTGTCGAGGGGAACGCCAAGCAGGCCCAAATTTGTACTGTCATCATCGGCGGGCAAAGCGCCGGGACTGACAGGCTCATAGGGACGTGATGGAATGCCGGAATTTGCGGATGACAGAGGGTCGGATGAAGCTGCGCCCGAATCAGCGGGGCGGGTGTTCCGTGGATTTTGGGGTTGTGCGGCTTTCTCCTGAATGGAACCGCGCAACGCAGAGTTGTCTGGTGCTATGATCTGTTGTGCCAAAACCGGGCCGCAAACGGCAAATGCAGTGCTGCCGAGCAAGATTGCGATCAGGCAAAAATTGCTGGTAGATTTGAAGCTACGGCCATTTTGACGTGCTTCTGCGCGTGGTTTAGGCGAATGAGTCAATAGATTTGCCAATGGGTTCGAACCGTCAGGGATGGTAAAGAAGCATGGTTAATGACTTGATAAGATCGCTGGTTCTACAGGGCGTTGGAGCAGGTTTGAGGAGGGGAGATGAACAAAAATTGGACAGAGGCCAGCCGACGCGCTAACGGTTTGCCTATGCAAGCGATAAATGACACAAAACTGGACAGGTCCGCAGCGGTCGATTCCGCCAAACGGACAATTGCAACCGAACAAGATGGGCTGGTTGCGCTAAGCATAGCGCTGGAAGGCCAGATGGCCGATGCGTTCTGCCGCGCGATTGAAAAGATCGCGGCTATTAAAGGGCGCATCATTGTGACCGGCGTTGGCAAAAGTGGCCATGTGGGTGCCAAGATTGCTGCGACCTTTGCCTCGACGGGTACGCCAGCCTTTTTCGTTCATCCTTCGGAAGCCAATCATGGCGACCTCGGCATGATCGCGGCGGATGACGCCATTTTGGCGCTGTCATGGTCTGGCGATACGGCGGAGCTAAAGGGGATTGTCAGTTATTCTCGGCGGTTCCGCATTCCGTTGATCGCGGTGACGGCGGGCGAAAAATCAGCGCTGGCTATGGCTGCCGATGTGGTGATCCTGATGCCGCGTGTGGCGGAAGCCTGTCCGCACGGTCTGGCGCCGACGACATCGACGCTCATGCAACTGGCGATGGGTGATGCCATTGCCGTGGCGCTGCTGGAGGCGCGGGGCTTTACACCGGGCGATTTCAAGACATTCCACCCGGGCGGTTCGCTCGGTGCCAGCCTGACGCATGTGCGCGAGATCATGCACCGCGATGATCAAATTCCGCTTGTGCCGCTTGGCACGCTGATCCCGGATGCGATGAAGGTTCTGTCCGAGAAACGTTTCGGCTGTATTGCTGTTGGCAATGCGGATGGCACGCTGGCCGGTATCATCACGGATGGCGATCTTTCACGCAATCTGCACCGCAATCTGGTGACGATGACTGTCGAAGAGATCATGACGCGCAATCCTAAAACCGTGCCGCCAACCATGCTGGCCAGTGCAGCATTGGCGCTGCTCAATGATCACAATATTGGCGCGCTGATTGTGACTGAAGACAATTTCCCGGTCGGGATTGTGCATTTCCATGATCTGTTGCGCATCGGCGCTGCTTAAGATCTTTGATTTACGTCAGACTGGCCTGCAAATGACGCTTTTCTGCGTGCCGGTGCTCATGAACAAAAAGTTCACTGCGCTCCGGTACTCGAAAACCAGCATTTTCTTAGACCGCTTTGATCTGCAATGTTCCCTGGTCGATACCGGTGATTTTTACACGCGTGCCAGCGGGAAGATCAGGTCCGGTTACGCGCCAAAGACTATCGCCGATCCGCGCACGGCCGCGGCCATTCACGGTAGCCTCTTCAAGGGTAACAATCTGGCCAATGAGCTGCGCGCCGCGCCGGTTGAGCAAAGGCTCATCTGATTCAGCATCGGTCGCACCGATAAGCTTGCGGCCGATGAAAACAGCAATCAGCGAAAGCACCAGAAACAGGATGACCTGCACCTGCCAGCCAAAGGGAAAAGTATCGCCAAGCAGGATGACGACGCTGCCAACAATAAGCGCGGCAATGCCGAACCAGAGAAAAAATATCCCCGGCGCGGCAACTTCAAGGATCATCAGCACAAGGCCGAGGACAATCCAGTTCCACGGACCAAGCTCTGCAAACATATGTTCCAGCATGGCAGAACCTCACACAGAATTATGAATTCGTCCCGCCCGAGCCCGGAACAGTTCGTCCGCGAGCAGGGGCAGCGGGCGGAGTTGCAGGGGCATTGTCGGCGAAGACTTCGCGTGCAAGGGCGCTGATACCGCCAAGCGATCCGACAAGAGCCGATGCTTCCATTGGCATCATGATGATCTTCTGGTTGGGGCTCGAAGCAAACTTGCCAAAGGCTTCCGTATATTTTTGCGCAACGAAATAGTTCAGCGCCTGAACATTGCCGCTGCTGATGGCCGCTGATACGACTTCTGTCGCCTTGGCTTCCGCCTCGGCCAGACGCTCGCGGCCCTCGGCCTCCCGATAGGAGGCTTCGCGCTTGCCTTCGGCTTCAAGGATTTGCGACTGTTTCAGACCCTCGGCACGCAAAATCTGCGCCTGACGCGTGCCCTCAGCTTCCAGAATGATGGCGCGCTTGTCGCGCTCGGCCTTCATCTGACGCCCCATGGAGTCGAGCAGATCCTTTGGCGGATTGATATCCTTGATTTCAACGCGGGTCATTTTAATGCCCCATGAATGCGCCGCCTCGTCAACAACGCGCAGCAACCGATCATTGATCGTGTCACGGTTGGACAGGAGTTCGTCGAGAACCATCGAGCCCATGACGGTTCGGATATTGGTCATGGTGAGGTTCAAAATAGCGTTCTGCAAGCCGCTGACCTGATAGGCCGCCTGCGGCGCATTGAGGATCTGGTAGAAGGCAATGCCATCCACGGCGATACTGGCATTGTCCTTGGTAATGACTTCCTGCGTTGGAACCGCAAGTACCTGTTCCATCATGTTGAGCTTTGCGCCGATCCGATCAAAGAAAGGCACGATGAGGCTAAGGCCCGGCGACAGGGTGCGGGTATATTTGCCAAAACGTTCAATGGTGTAATTATAGCCTTGGGGCACGGTTTTCACGCCCGCAAACAGAATTGCCAGTACAAGAATGACTAGTACTGGTATCGTGAAATCAAAGCCGCTCATTGTGTTTCCCCCGTGGTCGGCCGTGAAGCCATGAACTTACGCTATCCATTTAGCGGGTGCGTCCACGATAGACCATAGTAGGATTATCAAAAAGACTGGAATCTATACCCAGCCCTGTAATTCACGGCGGACGAGCTGTTCGATGACCTTCATGCCTTCATCACTGTCATTGAGGCACGGCACATGGGTGAAATTTACGCCGCCATGCTTGTGGAAGATTTCCTCGCCTTCACCGGCGATTTCCTCAAGTGTTTCAAGGCAATCGGAAACAAAGCCCGGATTAAAGACGGCAACCGATTTCACGCCGTCTTTGGCGAGTTTTTCCAGCGTCTTGTCCGTATAGGGCTGCATCCATTCTTCCGGGCCGAACCGCGACTGAAAGCAGGTGATCAACCTGTCTTCCGCCCAGCCAAGTCGTTCCCGCAACAGCCGGGTGGTCTTCCAGCAATGGCAGGGATAGGGATCGCCGCGCTTGAAATAGCTCTGCGGAATACCGTGATAGGACGCGATCAAAAGCTCAGGTTCAAAATCAAGCGTGGCATAATGCTTCTCGATCGAGGTCGCCAGCGCGTCAATATAAACAGCCTCGTCCTGATAGGAGGGAACAATGCGGGTTGCCGGCATGAAACGCATCTTGATCAAGGCTTCAAAAAATTTGTCATTAACTGTTGCCGTGGTCGTTGCCGAATATTGCGGATAGAGCGGGAACATGAGAATGCGCTTGCAGCCTGCTTTGTCCAAGCGCTCCAGTGCCTGCTCAATGCAGGGCTGGCCATAACGCATACCCCAATCGACAATAATTTGCGGGTGTTCAGCCAGGGCGGCTCCAAGTTTTTCACCTTGAGCGCGGGTATAGGTACGCAGGGGCGACTCGTTCCGTTCCTGGTTCCAGATTTTATCATAGAGCGCACCGGATTTTTTCGGACGCGTGTTAAGCACAATGCCATAAAGCACAGGAAGCCAGATAGCACGCGGCCATTCGATAACGCGTTTATCGGAAAGGAATTCCTTGAGATAACGACGCATTGATTTTTTGTCAGTGCCGTCCGGCGTGCCCAGATTGACGAGTAAAACACCGATTTTTGTCGTATCGAGGTGCGGATGGTCTTGGGGTTTTGTAACCGCCGCCATCACCTCGTCAGGAATTCTCATATTCATGCTCCGCATCCACGGGCAAAACTAGTCTACGCCCGCATTATTACAAGGGCACTAAAGGCCGCATGTTGAGGATGCAGATCAGGATATACTGATTCAAAAAGTTTTGGGGGCTTAGAGCCTTTCTTGCTTA